>JBGPXN010000094.1:0-16508 GCA_041492755.1 Methylomirabilia bacterium
AATCGTGGGGAGCCAGCGGCGCTCCCCCCGATCGCTGACCCGTGACTAGAACCCGAGGCGCTTCATGCAGTCCCGGTAGGCCTGCTGGTAGGCTTGGTCGCTCTGACCGGCAGCGGCCATACCTTGCAGCTGCGCATCCGCGCCCGACGCGGTGGCGCCGCTACCGCCCGAGGTGCCGGAGGTCGTGCCAGGGGAGCTGGACGACATTCCGCCGCTTGCGCCCGAGGTGGACCCGCCCGAGCCCGCGCCGGTGCTGGCGGAGCCGGACGCGCCCGGGGTGGAGGACGAGGAGGAGCTACCGGGCGACGACGCGCTGGGCGCGCCGGAGGTGCCGCCCGCGCCGCTCGGTGAGGCGGACGGACTGGTGATTCGCGCCTGCGCCTCGCGATTACACGCGTCGAAGTCGGCCTTGGTCGGATTCGCGGCCTGAGCTGGGCCGGACACGGCGAGCAAGCCGGCCGCCGTGACGGCGGCGATCGCGTAACGTGCTGACTTCATGGAAACCCCTCCTGTGGTGGTCGAGTCGGATTGCGCCTCGCGGCGTGCTCCCGACGAGCTTCAAGCCGGGTGCCAGTACGACTCGCGATGGCCGTTCGGATTCACGCGTCGGCGGGGTAACAACGACAAAACCGTCCCGTGTCTTGCGGGTTCTGCGCCTCCTCAGTATTCTGTGGAGCGGTATGCCCGCGTGATTCGGCATGTCCCAACGGGCGAGAGTGGCGAAATTGGCAGACGCGCTGGACTTAGGATCCAGTGGGCCAAAAGCCCTTGGGGGTTCAACTCCCCCCTCTCGCACCACTCCCCGATGAAGAGTTGACGATGAAAGGTCCTCAATGGACGTAAAGGTCAGGGAACTCGAGGGGTGCAAGCGGCGACTGGAAGTCGAGGCGCCGTTGGACCTTGTGCAACGAGAGTGGCAGCGCGCCTACGGCCGTGTTCAGAAGCAGGCCAGCCTTCCGGGATTCCGCAAGGGTCACGTCCCCCGCTCGCTCGTGAAGCTGCACTTCGCGGCTGATGTCCGGCGTGAAGTTGCCGAGCATCTGATCCCTGCGGTGTACAAGGAGGCGGTCGAGAAGGAAAAGCTCGAGCCGGTCAGCGAGCCCGACCTGGAAGACGTGAAGCTCGAAGAGGACGCCCCGCTCTCGTTCGTGGCCGTCATCGAAGTCAAGCCGACCATCGCGCTCGGCGACTACACGGGGGTGGCGGTCCAGCACGCGGCCGTCCCCGTGAACGACGGGGACGTGCAGCAGACCCTCGACGGCATGCGGGAGCAGCAGGCCCAGTTCCGGAGCGTGGAGCGGGCGGCCGCGCCCGGCGACCTCGTCATCGTCGACTACGCGTTGAGCCCGCAGGACCACGATCCGTCGACCGCCACCGGCTACCAGTTCCTCGTCGGCAGCGGCGGGGTGATGCCGGAGATCGATCAGGCCGTGGCCGGGCTGCGGGCGGGTGAGCAGCGCGAGATCGGTCTGCGCTTCCCCGACGACCATCGCCTGGAGAGCCTCCGCGGCAAATCGGGCACCGCGAAGGTCACCGTCACCGAGATCAAGGAAAAGGTGCTTCCGGACCTCGACGACGAGTTCGCGAAGTCACTGGGCGAGTTCGAGAACCTCGAGGCGGTGCGGGCGCAAGTCCGCAAGCAGCTCGAGGCCCGCCGCACCGGTGACGAGCGGCGGGAGCTGGAGGACAAGGTCGTCGACGCCGTCATCGCGCGGCACGAGTTCGTCGTCCCCGACGCGATGGTGATGCGGCAGGTCGCGCATCAGGTCGAGCACGCGCGCGAGCGCATGCGCCGCCAGGGCATCGATCCCGACCGCGTGCCCTGGGACTACGACAAGCTGATCCCGGAGCTGCGGCCCGACGCCGAGCGCGGCGTGCGGCGCACGCTCCTCCTCGACGCCATCGCGACCAAGGAGGGCGTCGCGCCCACCGAGGCCGACGTCGACGCCGAGGTCGAGAAGATCGCCGAGGCGGGCCGGCGGCCGGCGGCCGCGGTCAGGCGTATGATGGAGAAGAGCGGCGAGCTCGAGAGCCTCCAGCACGCGCTTCGCGAGCGTCGAACTCTCGATTTCCTCATCCAGAACGCGAGCATCACGGCACCATGAAATACCCCGGTGTCCCGGCGAAGCGTTCCGCTGCAACGAAGGAGAAGGTCATGGCGTTGGTCCCGATGGTGATCGAGCAGACGCCCCGCGGCGAGCGGGCGTTCGACATCTTTTCCCGACTCCTCAAGGAGCGGATCATCTTCCTGCCGACCTTCATCGAGGACGAGCTGGCCAACCTGGTCATCGCGCAGATGCTCTTCCTGGAGGCCGAGGATCCCGACAAGGACATCTTCCTCTACATCAACTCGCCGGGCGGCTCGGTCACGGCGGGCATGGCGATCTACGACACCATGCAGTACGTGAAACCGGCCATCTCGACGATCTGCATGGGACAGGCGGCGTCCATGGGCGCGCTCCTGCTCTGCGCGGGCGCCAAGGGCAAGCGCTTCGCGCTGCCGCACGCGCGCATCATGATCCACCAGCCGCTCGGCGGCGTGCAGGGCCAGGCCACCGACATCGACATCCAGGCCAAGGAAATCCTGAGAATGCGCGAGGAGCTCAACCAGATCCTCGTACACCACACCGATCAGAAAATGGAGAAGATCCAGCGCGACACCGACCGGGACTTTTTCATGACGGCCGAGCAAGCCAAGGACTATAGAATCGTCGACGACGTGATCTCCTCGAAACCCACCACGCGTCCGGTCACCGAAGCCGCCGCGCTGGCCGCGGCCCAGAGCCAGAAGTAGTCGAGGGCAGGAGCCAGGTCGGATGGCGCGCACCCGCGAAGGCAACGGCACGCTGAAGTGCTCGTTCTGCGGCAAGAGCCAGAACGACGTCCGCAAGCTCATCGCCGGGCCCACCGTGTACATCTGCGACGAGTGCATCGAGCTCTGCAACGACATCATCGCGGAGGAGTGGGAGGAGGAGAAGAGCCGGGAGATCCGGAGCCTCCCCAAGCCCGCGGAGATCAAGACGTTGCTGGACCAGTACGTGGTCGGTCAGGAGCGCGCCAAGAAGGTCCTGTCGGTGGCCGTCCACAATCACTACAAGCGCATCGAGTCCGGCCACGACGCGGGTGACGTCGAGCTGCAGAAGTCGAACATCCTCCTCATCGGCCCCACCGGTTCCGGCAAGACCCTGCTCGCGCAGACGCTGGCCAAGATGCTGCGGGTCCCGTTCACGATCGCCGACGCCACCACGTTGACCGAGGCTGGTTATGTCGGCGAGGACGTCGAGAACATCATCCTCCGCCTGCTCCAGGCCGCGGATTACGACGTCGAGCGGGCCGAGCGCGGAATCGTTTACATCGACGAAATAGACAAGATCGCTCGGAAGTCCGAAAACCCCTCCATCACGCGCGACGTCTCCGGCGAGGGCGTGCAGCAGGCGCTGCTCAAGATCCTGGAAGGGACGGTGGCCAACGTCCCGCCCCAGGGCGGCCGCAAGCATCCCCACCAGGAGTTCATCCAGGTCGACACCAGCAACGTCCTCTTCGTCTGCGGTGGCGCCTTCGTGGGCCTGGACAAGATCATCGAGTCGCGCGTGGGCCGCTCCGGCATCGGCTTCGGCGCCGAGATCAAGAGCCGCGAGGACCGCCGCATCGGCGAGCTGCTCGCGATGATCCAGCCCGAGGATCTGCTCAAGTACGGCCTCATCCCGGAGTTCATCGGCCGGCTCCCGGTCATCGCGACGCTCCACGACCTCGACGATCAGGCGCTCGTCCGGATCCTGCGCGAGCCCAAGAACGCCATCATCAAGCAGTACCAGCGCTACTTCGACCTCGAGAAGGTACGCCTGAAGTTCACCGACGACGCCGTCGCCGCCATCGCCCGGGAAGCGCTCAAGCGCGGCACCGGCGCCCGTGGCCTCCGCGCCATCCTGGAAGACGTGATGCTGGAGATCATGTACGAGCTACCGTCCATCCAGGGCCTCAAGGAGTGCGTGATCACCCGTGAGGTCATCCTGAACCGTGAGCCGCCCATGATGATCTCCGAGCCGAAGGAGCAGTCGGCCTAGCCGCACACCCGGCCGGCCGGGAACCTCGCCGCGGGGCTCCGAGTTGGCTCTAGCCGGGGGGCACCAGTGACAATCACGAGGGTCGCCGCTCAGCCGATCGCTCGCGAGGTCCCCGACCTCCACCGACTCTTTCAGCTCCAGCAGCATGCCTTCCGCCTCCATCCGAATCCATCGGCCCGGGAACGGCGAGCGCATCTGAGCACGGTGTGTCGCCTGCTCCGGGACCACGGCGACGACATCGCCGCGGCGATCGGCGAGGACTTCGGCCATCGCTCCCCGCACGAGACCCGAATCCTCGAGCTGTTCCCCTCGCTGCAGGCGGCGAAGCACGCGCGGGCACGGGTGACGAGGTGGATGCGGCCCGAGCGCAAGCCGGTTGCCCTGTGGTTCCGCCCGGGTCGCGCCCGCGTGGTCAAGCAACCCCTCGGGGTGATCGGCGTCATCGTGCCGTGGAACTATCCGCTCTTTCTCTCGGTGGGCCCGCTGGTGTCCGCGCTGGCGGCCGGCAACCGCGTCATGATCAAGATGTCGGAGTTCACGCCCCGCTTCGCGGAGCTGTTCGCGCGCCTCGTCGCGGACGCGTTCGCGTCCGACCACGTGGCCGTCGTCACCGGAGCCGTCGACATCGCGCGCGCCTTCGCCACCAAACCCTTCGATCACCTGCTGTTCACGGGCTCGTCATCGGTCGGCCGACAGGTGATGCGCGCGGCGGCGGAGAACCTCACGCCGGTCACGCTCGAGCTCGGCGGCAAGTCGCCGGCCATCATCGCGCCCGGCTTCCCGGTGGACGAAGCGGCTCGCCGCATCATGTGGGGCAAGTGCCTCAACGCCGGCCAGACCTGCATCGCCCCCGACTACGTCCTGCTGCCCGCGGACCAGCTGCCGCGCTTCATCGAGGCCGCGGGCGACGAGGTGCGGCGGCTCTATCCGGCCGGCGCGGCGAGCGCCGATTACACCGCCATCATCGACGCCCGCCACTACCGGCGGTTGCTCGGCTATCTCGAAGAAGCGCGAGCCAAGGGCGCGCAGACGCTGCCGCTGGCCGGCGGTGGGTCCGACGTCACGCGCAAGCTCCCTCCAACCCTCGTCACCGGCGTCACTCACGACATGTGCGTCATGCAGGACGAGATCTTCGGTCCGCTGCTCCCCGTCGTGCCCTATCGCACTCTCGACGAGGCGCTCGCGGACGTGGCCGACCGCCCCCGCCCGCTCGCCATGTACTACTTCGACCGTGACCGCGCGCGCATCGACCGAGTGCTCGATCGGTCCATGGCCGGCGGTGTCACCATCAACGAGACGATCCTGCACATCGCGCAGGACGAGCTGCCGTTCGGCGGCGTCGGCGCGAGCGGCATGGGCCACTACCACGGCGAGGCCGGCTTCACCACCTTCTCCAAGCGCAAGGGCGTCTTCGTGCAGTCCCGGCTCAACGGCGTGCGGCTGTTCAAGCCGCCGTACGGGAAACGCGTCGAGCGACTCCTGAAGCTGATCCTGAGGTGAGCCGAACCGTGCCCGCGCGGCGTGTCATCAGAAACAGGGAGTACCCAATCCGGTCCTCGACAGGATTGAACAGAAGCTGAACGCGCTCGTCGGCACGCTCTTCGTCGTCGCCACCCCCCTCGGCAACCTGGAGGACATCACCTTCCGCGCGCTCCGGGTGCTCAAAGAAGTCGACCTCGTCGCGTGCGAGGACACGCGGCGCACGCGGGCGTTGCTCACGCACTTCGACATCCACAAGCCGACCGTCAGCTACTACGAGCACAACAAGCTCGCCCGCGGGTCGCAGATCATCCGCCAGCTCGAGGAGGGGAAATCCGTGGCGCTGGTCACCGACGCGGGGACACCCGGGATCTCTGATCCCGGCTTCCTGCTCGTGCGCGACGCGCGCGCCGCCGGCATCCCGGTCGTTCCCGTTCCGGGGCCGGCGGCGGTGGTGACGGCCTTGAGCGCCGCCGGCATGCCCGCGGACCGATTTTTCTTCGACGGCTTTCCGCCGGTCAAGCCGGGGAAGCGGCGAAACCGTCTGGCCGCGCTGCGTGAGCTCGGGACGACGGTGGTGCTCTACGAATCCCCCCACCGGATCGTGGCGACGCTCGAGGCCGTTCGCGACGTGTTCGGCGACGGTGCCATCGTCGTCGCGCGCGAGCTGACCAAGCAGTTCGAGGAGATCGTCAGCGCGCCGCCGTCGGCGCATCTGGAGCGGCTGGCGGCCGGGCCGATTCGCGGCGAATTCACGGTGGTCATCCCGCCTGCGCGCGACTGACCGGCGGTGCCGCGGGACCGATGGGCCGCTCCGGGCGACGGATGGGTTTGTGGGCCCTCCAACCGCCGCGTATACTCAGTGAGTCCATGGGTGTCCCCACCGCGTTGACCATCGCCGGTTCGGACTCCGGCGGGGGCGCCGGTATCCAGGCGGATCTGAAGACCTTCTCGGCGTTCCGGGTGTTCGGGATGTCGGTC
Source organism: Methylomirabilia bacterium (assembly GCA_041492755.1). Classification (GTDB taxonomy): domain Bacteria; phylum Methylomirabilota; class Methylomirabilia; order Rokubacteriales; family CSP1-6; genus JBGPXN01. Next base: position 6,525 of record JBGPXN010000094.1, read on the forward strand.
TTGACTGCGCTCACCGCCCAGAATTCCATCGGCGTCCACGGGGTGCACAATGTGCCGCCGGAGTTCGTGGCGCAGCAGATCGACGTCGTTCTGGACGACTTCGGCGCCGACGCCGTGAAGGTCGGCATGCTGTCCACGGCGCCGATCGTTCGCGCGGTCGCGGCGCGGCTGCGCGCGCACGCGCCACAACGCATCGTCGTCGATCCCGTGATGATCGCGAAGTCGGGTGATCCGTTGCTCCAGCCCGACGCGCGCGATGCGCTCGTGCGCGAGATGCTGCCGCTCGCCACCGTGGTGACCCCCAACCTGCACGAGGCGGCGGCCCTGGCCGGAATCAGCGTGGAGACCGAGCAGGAGATGGAAGAGGCGGCGCGGCGAATCCACGCGCTCGGGCCCCGGCACGTGCTGGTGAAGGGCGGGCACCTGAAAGACTCGGCGACCGATCTCCTGTGGGACGGCAAGGAGATGGTCCGGTACACGGCGCCGCGGATCGATTCGCCCAACACCCACGGCACCGGCTGCACGTATTCCTCCGCGATTGCCGCCGGGCTGGCCCTCGGGGAACCGCTGCCGGAGGCCGTCCGTCGCGCGAAAGCGTACGTCACGGCCACCATTCGCGAGGGATTCCAGGCCGGGCACGGAGTGGGCGCGCTCCGGCATTTCGTCGAGCGGTGGTAGTGATCGCCGTCGGCGGGCGCAGGTAGGTCATGGCACGAGCCGTCGGAGACAAGATGCCGTTCATGGAGCACCTGGGTGAGCTGCGCGTCCGCATCGTCCGCGTGCTCATCGGCGTGCTCGTGGGATTGCTCATCGCCTTCCCGGCGAGTCAGTACATCGTCGACTGGCTGGCCCGGCCCATCAGGGCGACCGGTAACACGCTGGTCTTCCTGGCCGTGACCGAAGCGTTCTGGGTGCAGATGAAGGTCGCGCTCATCGCGGGCGTGTTCATCGCCTCGCCGGTCGTGCTCTGGCAGGTGTGGGCGTTCGTCTCCCCCGGCTTGCACCATCACGAGAAGAAATACGCCATCCCGTTCGTGCTCATCGGCTCGCTGCTCTTCCTCGGGGGCGGCGCCTTCGCGCTGAAGATCATCGTTCCCTACGCGGTGACGTTCCTGCTCGGCTACAGCCGGCCCGGTCTGCAGCCGATGATCTCGATCGGCAGCTACGTGGACTTCGTGCTGAAGTTCACGCTCGCGTTCGGCGCCATCTTCGAGCTCCCGCTCGCGATCACGCTGGCCGCCCGGATGGGCTTTGTCACGCCGCAACTTTTGGCGAAGAACCGCAAGTACGCGATCCTCGGCGCGTTCATCGTGGCGGCCGTGCTCACGCCCACGCCGGATGCCTTCAACCAGGCGCTGATGGCCGGTCCGCTGATCATCCTGTACGAGATCGGCATCCTCTCCGCCCGCATCTTCGCGCGGGGAGCGAAAAAGCCGCCCGCGCCCGCGGAGCCCCCGGTGTGAAGGCCGTCGAGCTGCTCGGGGTGGACTATCGCGAGCATCTTCGGCTGACCGAGCGACTCGGGCAGCTCGGGTGCCCGATCTGATGGACTTCGGGACTCTCGACCTCCCGGCGCCGGTGATGGACGGCATCCGCGAGGCGGGCTTCGTCGCCGCCACGCCGATCCAGGAGATGACGCTGCCCCTGGCGCTGCGCGGCAAGGACGTCGCCGGCCAGTCCCAGACCGGCACGGGCAAGACGGCGGCCTTCCTCATCGCCACGTTCACGCGCCTGCTCCGCACGCCGTCTCCGGCCCTGGGGCCGAGCGCGCCCCGCGCGCTCGTCATCGCCCCCACGCGCGAGCTGGTCGTGCAGATCGAAGCGGACGCGCGCCTGCTCGGACAGTTCACCGGGCTTGGCATCTGCGCCGTCTACGGTGGGATCGACTACAACCGGCAGCGCGAGCAGCTGCGCGACGGCTGCGACGTCCTCGTCGGCACCCCGGGCCGGCTGATCGACTACCTCAAGCAGCACGTCTGGTCGCCCCGCCGGGTCGAAGTGCTCGTCATCGACGAAGCCGACCGGATGTTCGACATGGGCTTCATCGCCGACCTCCGCTACATCCTGCGCCGCCTCCCACCGCACGACCAGCGCCAGTCGTTTCTCTTCTCGGCCACGCTGTCCTTCCGCGTCCTCGAGTTGACGTGGGAGTTCATGAACAACCCCGCGCAGGTCTCGGTCACGCCGAACCAGAAGACGGTGGAGAAGGCCGAGCAGATGCTCTACCACGTGGGGCGGGAGGACAAGTTCCGGCTCTTGCTGGGGCTGCTGCGCCGGGAGGGCGCCGAGCGCATCCTCGTCTTCAGCAACACGCGCGAGGAGGCCCGCCGGCTCGAGGACCGGCTCGTGCGCAACGGTTACGAGGCGCGTGCCCTCACCGGCGACGTCGATCAGCGCAAGCGGCTACGTACCCTCAACGACTTCAAGAGCGGCGATCTGCCCATCCTCGTTGCCACCGACGTGGCCTCGCGCGGCCTGCACATCGAGGCGGTGAGCCACGTCATCAACTGGGACCTGCCGGAGGACGCCGAGGACTACGTGCACCGGATCGGACGCACCGCGCGCATGGGCGCGGGCGGCAAAGCCGTCGCCCTGGTGGACGAGGCGAGCGCGTTGCGCATCGAGGCGATCGAGAAGTACATCGGACAGAAGATCCGCGTGGAGTGGGCGGACGACGAGCTCTTCGTGGCCGAGGTGATGCCGACGGCGGAAGAGCGCCGCCGCTATGCCGCGGAGCGCCGGGCGCGACTGGACGCCCGGGGTCGCGGCGGCCGTCCGGCGCGTCCTGGCGAGCGCGAAGAGCGGGGCCGCCGCTCCGGCCCCAGCCGCGGAGGCGAGCGACGAGCGCCCGACGATCGCGGTCGCCCGCCTGACGACCGCGGCCGCGCGCCCGAGGACCGCAGTCGCGTCCACGAACCGGCCGCCGAAGCGCCGGCGCCGCGCTCGACGCCGTCGGAGCCGAGCGCGGCCGCCGGGGAGCCCGGCACCGTGTCGCCCAAGCGCCGGCGCCGAGGGCGGCGCGGACCACGTCCGGATTCACCCCCCGCGCAGAGTTAGCTGGCTACGGCGCCCAGTCGGCGACGAAGACGTTGATGTCGCGCGGCGCGGCGGCCTGGCGGCTCGACGAGAACACCAGTTTGGTTCCATCGCGCGTGAACATCGGGAACGATGCGAAGGGCTCCGTCCACGTCACGCGCTCGAGGCCGCTGCCGTCCATGTTGACCAGGTAGAGGGCGAAGCTGCGGCCGCTCGGGTCGTGGAGGTTCGACGAGAAGATGATCTGCTGGCCGTTCGGGTGCATGAACGGCGCGAAGTTGGCGGCGCCGTTGCGGGTGACCTGCCGTACGCCGGTGCCGTCCGCCTTCATCACGAAGATCTCGAGCGTGCGCGGGCGTACCAGCGAGCGCCGCAGCAGGTCGAGGTATTCGTCACGCTCGGCGGTCGTCTCCGGGTACCCCGCGCGGTACACGATGGAGCGGCCATCCCACGAGAAGAACGGACCGCCGTCGTAGCCGAGACGATCGGTGAGACGACGAACGTTGCCGCCGTCGGTGTCCATGACGTAGAGGTCGAGGTCGCCCGCGCGCAACGACGTGAAGACGATCCGCGCGCCGTCGGGCGACAGGGCGCCCTCGGCGTCGTAGCCCTCGTTGGTGGTGAGGCGGGTGAGTCGTCCGCCGTCGGGATCCGCCGAGTAGATCTCGTAGGACGGATAGATCGCCCACACGTAACCGGTGCTCCGGTCCGCGGGGGGCGGGCAGGCGGCGGCGGCGTGGTGCGTCGACGCGTAGATGAACCGGCGCCCGTCGGGAAAGAAGAAGGCGCACGTCGTGCGGCCGGTGCCGGTCGAGACGAGGCGCACGTCGCTGCCGTCGTCGCGCATGGTGAAGATCTGGTCGCAGCCGTACGGTGGACGCGTCGACTGGAACACGAGCCGCGTGCCCGTCCCGTCCCAGTAGGCTTCGGCGTTCTGCCCGCCGAACGTGAGCTGTCTGAGGTTCGCGAGGTGTCGCTCGCGCGGATCCACGGGCGCCGAACGCGCGGGCGCCGCCGGCAGGGGCGCCGGCTGCGCGCTCCCGAGTCCGGGCGCGGCCAGCGCCGTCACGGCGCCGAGTCCGCCCAGCAGGAGATCGCGCCTCGTCGCGCCCGTCGCCGGCCAATCGTGCGGCTGACTCATTGACGCCGCTCGGCCAGAAGCGCCTCGAGCCGTTGCTCCCGGCCACCGCGGAGGATCACGACCTCGACCCGGTCACCCGGCCGCTTGCCGCGCAGGGCGAACGTGAAGTCCTGCAGCGTCTTCACGTCGATGCCCGCGAAGCGCACGAGGACGTCGCCGGACTGCACGCCGGCCTTGTCCGCCGGGCTGCCGGGCCGCACGCCCCCGACGCGCACACCCGGACGCTCGGCGTCGCCGAATTCCGGCACCACGCCGAAGTACGGTCCATAGCCGCCGCGGGTCGACGCGGCCGGCGCCTCGAACTTCACGTACGCCGGTGCCTGCGGATCCTGGGCCACCTCGCTGACGACCCGGGCCGCGAAATCGGCCACGGTCACGAGCCCGGGGCCGTTGATCTTGTCCCAGGTGTCGCTGGGGCGGTGGTAGTCAGCATGGGCTCCCGTGAACAGGAAGAGCACCGGCCGCCCCGCGGTGTAGAAGGACGTGTGGTCGGACGGCGCGAACGGCTCGCCGCGCAGCTCGGGCGCCAGCGGCAGTCCACGCGCGGCTCGGGCGGCGACGGCGCGCAGCGTGCTGCCGCTGTCCACGCCACCGACGTAGAGCTTGCCGTCGCGCAGGCGGCCGACCATGTCGAGATTCAGCATCAGCACGGTCTTGTCCAGCGGGAACGCCGGATGGCGGACGTAGTGCGCCGAGCCGAGCAGCCCCAGCTCTTCACCCGAGAAGGCGATGAAGACCAGCGTGCGGGGGGCGCCGCCCGCCGCGGCGAACGCGCGCGCGAGACCGAGAACCGCCGCCGTTCCGGATCCATTGTCGTCGGCGCCATGATGGATCGCGCCGACCTGCTCGGGCGCGAGCGAGCCTTCACCGCCGTGTCCGAGGTGATCGTAGTGCGCGCCGATCACGATCGCTTCGTCCTTGAGGCGCGGATCGGTGCCGGGCAGGATGCCGATGACGTTGGTCGTGGTCCCGCGCTGCCGCACGAGATTCACTTCGACCTGGGCGCGCACGCCGCTGAGCGCCCGCGGTTGCGGCTGGCGGGCCCGCTCGACCGCCGCGGCCAGATCCCGAAGCGTCGTGGTCGCGGGGCCCAGCGCGAGATCGGCAACCCGGCGGGTCACGAACGTGGCCACGATCCCGAGCGGCTGACTGATGCCGCTGAGCGTCGGCAGCGTCTCGCTCGATTCCGACGGATGCGTCACGAGCAGGATGCCGGCGGCGCCGTGCTGGCGGGCGTTGATCACCTTGTGCGCGCGCTCCCGAAAGTGATAGGCCTCCGGACGGCGGAACGGACTGGTGGCGTCCGTACCGCCCGGATCGCTCGTCATCGCCAGCACGAGCTTGCCGCGCACGTCGATCCCCGCGTAGTCGTCCCAGCCGAGCGCCGTCGCCGTGATCCCGTAGCCGACGAAAACGACGTCGCCACTGGCCACACCGTCCGCCGAGATCGCCAGCGGCGTGAAGTCGCGGCCGAGCGCCAGCGGGGCGGCGCCCGCCCCGGGCACGTCGAGGGTGTTGCGCGGCCCGAGGGCCAGGCCCGTCGGCACGGTGAACGGTTGCAGGAACGTCCCGCCGTCGCCGCCGGGACGCAGCCCGGCCTGGGCGAGGACGCGGACGATGTGATCGGCGGCGCGGGTCGCGCCCGGGGTGCCGGACGCGCGGCCGTCCATCTCGGGCGCGGCGAGGACGCGGATCTGCTCCACGAGCCACTCCGCGCTCGGTGGCGGGGGGGGCGCGGCGGCGGCGGTGGCGGCGAGAGCCGCCACGAGCAGGAGCGCGGCCATCGCTCGACGAAGCGACGTCGGAGGCGACGAGCGCCGGGTCGATGGTGCGTGAGCTGATGATGACTTCATACGGCCTGGTATTGTAGCCTGCCGTGGCGATGGGCCATCCGCAGTCCACAGGGGAGAGCGCAGGATCACGGCGGGGCTTCGGGCCGGCCGCTCGCGGCCGCGCGCTCCTGCTCGCACTCGTTGCCGGTCTGGTCGCGGGCTGTGCGACGGCGCCGGTGCACCCGGCGCTCCGGGCGGCGCCGCTTCCCGGCGTCATCCCGCTTCGCGCGTTCTTCGCGAACACCGAGACCCAGTTCAACTATCGAATCTCGCCCGACGGGACGCGGCTCGGGTGGATCGCCGTCGATGGGCGGCGGCTCACGGTCTGGGTGCGAACGGTGGGACGGGACGATGCGCGTGCCCTCGACACCCGCTCGCGCCGGAGCGTCTTCTCGTTCACCTGGGCCGCGGACAGCCGGCGCCTCGTCTTCGCCCAGGACCGGGACGGCGACGAGAACGACCATCTCTACCTGATCGACGCCGCCGCTCCCGGCGCACGCCCGGTGGACCTCACCCCGTTTCCGGGCGTCAAGGCGTACGTGCAGCGCGTCGTCCAGAGCGATCCGGAGCACATCCTGATCGCGCACAATGCCCGTGACCGCGCCGTCTTCGATCTCTTCCGCGTGGACCTCGCCACCCGCGAGCAGAGGGAGATCGCGCGCAACCCGGGCAACGTCACGGCGTGGAGCACCGACGTCGACGGCACGCTCCGGGGCCGCTTTCGGAAGACGGCACCCGACGAGACGCGGCTCGAGGTCGTCCGCGCCGGCCAGTGGTCGCCGGTGGCCACGCTCGGGCTGGAAGACTCCGTCCGCATCCACGGCTACACCCGTGACGGCGGCCTGTGGGTGACGTCCAATCGCGGGCGCGATCGCATCGCGCTCACGCGCCTGGACGTCGCCACCGCGCGGGAACGGATGGCGTGGGAACACCCGACCGTCGACGTCGAGCGTGTCGTGATGAGCGAGCTGCGCGGCGAGCCGCTACTGGCCGCGGCGTTCCCCGACTATCAGCACGTGCACGTGTTCGATCACACGCTGGCCGAGCAGCTGCGGGCGCTCATCAGCGCCGGCCCCGCGAGCGTGAACGTCCTCAGCATGGACCGGAGCGAGCGGCGGCTCACCGTGCAGCTCTCGAGCGACCGCGGAGTGGAATACCACCTGCTCGATCGCAGCACCGGCGCGACCACGCTGCTCGGCCGCCATCCCATCCATCCCCACGCCGACGCCCTGGCCGCCGTGCGGCCGGTGGCCTTCCCGAGCCGCGACGGCCTCACGCTGCGCGGCTATCTCACGCGCCCGGCCGCCGGCGGCGCCGGCCGCGTGCCCATGGTGCTGCTCGTGCACGGGGGCCCCTGGGCCCGCGACTACTGGGGCTACCTCAACACGGTGCAGTTCCTCGCCAACCGCGGCTACGCCGTCCTCCAGGTGAACTACCGCGGGTCGACGGGCTACGGGCGCGCGTTTCGCGAAGCCGCCGTGCACCAGCACGCGGGGCGCATGCACGACGATCTCATCGACGGTGTACGCTGGGCGATCGCGGAGGGCATCGCCGATCCCGAGAAGATCTGCATCAGCGGCGCGAGCTACGGCGGCTACGCGACCCTGGTCGGTCTCGCCTTCACGCCCGACGTGTTCGCCTGCGGCGTCGATCTCGTCGGCATGTCGAGCCTGGTCACGGTGCTGGAGCGCGCGCCGGCCTACTGGAAGCTCTCGCTGCCGTACTTCCACAAGTACTACGGCAATCCCGCGAACCCCGACGACCGCCGGCGGCTGGAGGCGCAGTCGCCGATCCACCGGGCGGCCGAGGTCATCCGCCCGCTGCTCGTGATTCACGGGGCGAACGACGTCCGGGTGGACCGCGAGGAGTCGGAGCGGATGGTCGAGGCGCTGCGGCGCGCCGGCAAGGACGTCGAATACCTCGAGTTCACGGACGAAGGGCACACCCGTGATTTCGGCAACTGGAGGAACTCCGTGCGGCTCTATCGGGCGATGGAGCGCTTCCTGGCCCGCCATCTCGGTGGCCGGACGTCGGGGTTCGACTACGTCGACCTCGCGGCGATGTTGAGCTTCTGAGGGGACCGTCAGCCGCTCGTGGACCGGTGAGTCCCTAGCCCGGACTATTCATGAGCGACGAGCGGGAGGCCGGGCGGGTGGCGCAGGGCAGCGCCCCGTGGGGCTGGCGGAGTGGGCCCCCCTCGTCCCGTGCGCAGCCCTTCGGGCTGCGTTCGGGCGAGCGGGTGCGGAGCCGGCGCCACGGGGCGCTGCCCTGCGCCAGGTCCCGCCCGCCTCGCGCTCCGAGCGCTCATGAATTTCACCGCCAGTCGTCGACCGACACGGTCTTCGCGTAGCTGGCGCCCATGATGCGCCAGTACGGATTGGTCTCGCCGCCGACCACCACGATGTGGATGTCCTCGCGGCGGTACATCTGGATCAGCTCGTCTTCCTTGGCCTTGAGCTTCGAGGCCCACGGCTCTTCGCCGAACGTGGCCAGCGGGTAGATGTAGTTCTGGACGAGCTGGTAGTCCCAGTACTCGCGGGCGGGCATCTGCGCGTTCTCGTAGAGCCAGTCGATCAGCGCGTCTTTCTTGGTGAAGCCGCCGCGGTCGATGAACTGCCGCGCCGTGATCGGATCGAGGAGCAGCACGGGCGGAATGTGCGGGTCCATGCCGCGGAGCATGTTGCGCACGTGCTCGCGCCAGTGCTTCTCGCGCACGCCGAGCGTGTACGCGGTGGACCGGCAGCCGGTGAAGACGCTGACCGTCGACGCGTCCGGCGCGAAGCCGTGCTGGACGTGGAAGGGCTCCCACGGACTCCGCTCCTCGTTCTCGGCGAACGTGATGCTGTTGTACGCGTAGTTGTTGCCCTGCGAGCCCATGTAGGTGAGGCCGGGCACGGAGCCGCCCTGACCGTTCTGCGAGAGCAGACCGTAGGCGCGTCCGATGGTGGCGTTGGCGTGGTTGTAGGGCGCCATCGCGCCGATGCCCGCGTTCATCCCGAGCTGCTGGCGGATCGGCCCGTTCACGACGACCATGGCCGCCATCGACGACGTGGTGCTCCCGCGCGCGCTCACGCCGGTTGCCGCGAGGGCGAGGATCAGGGGAAAATATTCCGGTCGCGCGCCCGCCATGACCGCGTTCACCGCCACCTTCTCGACCGTGTACTCCCACTGCTCGCGGAAGTGGGTGGGCCGCATGCGGCCCACGACCTCGCCGGGCTTGCGATGCGTGGCCGCCAGCATCGCGGCCACGCGCGCTTCGGTCGGCAGCACGATGGGCAAACAATCCGTCCAGCCGCTCTCGAGGAACAGGCGATGCAGGTTCTCCTCGGTGTCCGGCGCGCACAGACGCGGGGTCGAGCGATCGAACTCGACGCCCGCGAGCTCGGCGTCGGTGAACGGGCGCGTCAGGCCCTCGACGACCTCTTGCATGACGGGCCGTCCGGTGAGCGGGTCCAGGCCGTCGACGTAGGCCCGCAGCTCAACGGCCGTCTTGCCCATCACGGGCTGGGGCACGAAGACCTGGCGCAGGCCGCCCATGCCGTTCACGCTCGCCACCGAGCGGACGACACGGTCGAACTTGTCGGTGTGCATGGCGACGGTGGGGACCCCGTACTTGGCCTCGATCGTCATCGCGTGCGCGGCGACCGCCGGCGCACAGGTGCTTCAGTGGCCGACCCCGACGATGGCGGCGTGGCCTTTCGCCTTGATCTCCTCCCACGTCGGCGGATCGTCCCGCAGATAGCTGGCGGAGAGCGGCTTGAGGACCGTCCGCACGCTGGGCATGTGCTCGGCAAACCACGCCTGCTGCTGCTTGAGGAAGAGGTCGGAATCGTCGAAGCGGCAGTCGACGAGGTAGACCGTCTTGCCGGCCAGCGTATCGAGCCGCGGCGCCAGCGCCTTCGGCGAGACCTTCGGCGGAAAACCCATCGGGTTCAGCACGGTGATCCGGTCGCCACTCGCCATCGGTGTCCTCCT
>JBGPXN010000015.1:0-45993 GCA_041492755.1 Methylomirabilia bacterium
CCGCGCCGCCGGCCTGGCTGGGGCGCATGGAGCTTGCCCCGACAGCCTGACGCAGGCCAGGTACACTGGATCCGACATGCCGGTGATCCTGGTCGTGGAAGATGATGCCGACACCCGGCAGGCGCTGGGTGAGTACCTCACCACGCTCTTCCCCGGGGCTCGCGTCATGATGACGGACTCCGGGGAGACCGGGCTCGAGCTGGCCCGGCGCACGCCTCCCTCCGTCGTCCTGCTCGATCTTCGGCTGGGCGGCATCGGCGGGTTCGAGTTCGTCGAGCGGCTGCGTGAAGTGCTCCCGCTCCCGGGCATGTCCATCGTCGCGTTGACCGGCGACATGAGCCCGGCTACGTTACTACGGGCCGAAGAAGCCGGCTTCGCCGCGTTCCTCCGCAAACCCGCGGACATGGATCGTCTCGAAGCCGTCCTTCGACCGTTGCTCGAGCAGGCACCGTCGCGTTGACGGTTCTTTGTCCCCGGGAGGGGTCGGGGACGGCCCCGGCGCTCCGCGAGGACGAAGTCGCGCCAGGGCCGTCCCCGACCCCTCCCGGGGCGTAGGCGGTTGATCACACAGCGATGCCACTGACGTCATTCGAAGGGCGGGTTGCGGTCATCACTGGCGCGGCGAGCGGGATCGGTCGTGCGCTCGCCGTAGCCATCAGCGGGGAAGGTGCGCGCGTCGTTCTCGCTGATATCGATGAGGAGACGCGGATTCGTGAGAGTGAGCGCAATCGGCCCGCGGCCCTTCGGAACGAGCGGGAGGAGTCGAGGCCACCGGTGGAGCTGATCGGGCGGACCTTGCCGGCCGACACGGTGGCCGAGATGGTGCTGGCGGCAATTCGCGACAACCGGCTGTACGTCATCACCCACGAGGAGGCGCTCGAGCCGTTGCGCCGCCGCTTCCAGCGCCTCGAACAGGCGATCCGGGAGCGGAAGTCCTAGCCGCCACCGTGTGGATCCGCAGTTCGGAGGATCTCGATCGCCTGACCGGTGAGCTCGCCAACATCGACGAGATCGCCGTCGACACCGAAGGAGACAGCCTCCACCACTATCCCGCGCGCCTGGCGCTGATCCAGGTCGGCGACGCCGCGGGCCACGCCTGGCTCGTCGATCCGATCGCCATTGGCGACCTCGCGCCGCTCGGTCCGCTGTTCGCCGGTGGACGACCCTTGCTCGTCCTGCATGCCGGCGACAACGACCTCGTCATCCTCAAGCGCCGGTACGGCTTCGCGTTCGCCGCCATGTTCGACACCTCGCTGGCCGCGCGCTTCCTGGGTGCCCGGGCCCTCGGGCTCGACGTTTTGCTGGAGACGTATCTCGGCGTCACGCTGCCACCGTCGAGGCAGAAGGACGATTGGTCGGCGCGTCCGCTCACGGAGGCCCAGGAGCGGTACGCCATCGCCGACGTGGCGCACCTGATTCCGCTCAAGGACCACCTGCGCGAGCAGCTGGCGCAGATCGGACGGCTCGCGTGGGTCGAGGAGGAATGCGCGGCGGTGGCGGCCGATATCGTGACCGATCCGCGGCCCGACCCCGACGCCTACCTCGGCGTGAAGGGCGCGCGGCAGCTGGCGCCCCGTGCCCTCGCGATCCTGCGTGAGCTGTACGCGGCCCGCGAGGAGCTCGCGCTGGCGGCCGACCGTCCGCCGTTCAAGGTCCTGGGTGAAGAGGTGCTGCTCCGGCTGACGCTGGCCGCACCCGCGGACGACGCCGCGCTCGCGACCATTCCGGGGTGCACGCCGCGCGTGGTCGGTCGCTGGGGTGGGGCGATCCTGGGGGCGATCGAGCGGGCGCGTGCGTTGCCGGAGTCCCGGCTGCCGAGCCCCTCGCCGCCCCCGCACGGCCGGCCGCTCTCCGCGGCCGCCCGCAAGCGCATCGAGGCCGTCCGCCGCTGGCGCGAGGAGGCGGCGCCGAGGGTCGGGCTCGACCCCGGCGTGCTGTTGCCCAACCGCCTGATCCGCGCCATTGCCGAGGCGGCGCCGGGTGATGCGGACTCGCTCGGCCGAGTGGACGGCATCCGGCGCTGGCGGGTGGAAGAGTTCGGCGCCGAAATCCTGCGCGCGGTTGCGTTAGGATGACCTCGTGACCGACTGGAAGCGGAACGTGATCGACGACGATGCCGGCCTCACGACGATCTTGGGCGAGGCCCGCGTGATTGCCGTGCTCGGCGCCAAGGCGGGCGCCCACGAGCCCGCCCACTACGTGCCCGAGTATCTGCTCGCGCAGGGCTACCGGATCCTGCCCGTGAACCCCACGATCGCGGGGCGCTCGCTCTTCGGCGAGCCGGTCGCGGCCACGCTCTCCGCCCTCGCCGAGCCGGCCGACGTCGTCGAGATCTTCCGGCGCCCGGAGTACCTGCCCGGTCACGCGCGCGAGATCCTCGCGCTGTCGTGGACGCCGCGGGTCGTCTGGTTCCAGCTTGGTATCCGCCACGACGGGGCCGCCGAGCAACTGGCGCGCGCCGGCATCAAAGTTGTCCAGAGCCGCTGCATGATGCCGGACCATCGACGGCTACTCGGATCGAAATGACCATACCCTGACGTGAGGCTCCTCCATGATCAGCACTGATGCCTTGCGAGCAGCGCTAACCGATTCTGGGGTCTGAACGGCAGCATCGAGCGGCTCTGGGCAGCCCGGTGGGAGAGCGAGGCGGAATAGATGGCGCAGCAGTTCGTGTTCGTGATGAAGGATCTCCGCAAGGTCGTGCCGCCAAAGCGGGAAATCTTGAGAGGCATCTGGCTGGCGTTCTACCCGGGGGCCAAGATCGGCGTGCTCGGGGCCAACGGGGCCGGGAAGAGCTCGCTCCTGCGGATCATGGCGGGTGTGGACGACGACTTCCTGGGCGAGGCGTTCCCGATGGAAAACCTGCGACGGGGATACCTGTCACAGGAGCCGGCGCTCGATTCCGGCAAGGACGTGCGCGGCAACGTCGAGGAAGGTGTGGCCGAGACGCGCGCGCTCCTTACCCGTTTCGAGGAGATCAGCAGCCAGCTCGGCGAGCCGCTGGACGGCGACGAGATGCAGAAGCTGCTCGACGAGCAGGCGGAGCTGCAAGACAAGATCGAGGCCGCGAACGCCTGGGACCTGGACCGCACCGTCGAAATCGCGATGGACGCGCTCCGGGTGCCACCCGGTGACGCCGACGTCAGCAAGATCTCCGGTGGCGAGCGGCGCCGGGTCGCGCTGTGCCGGCTCCTGCTCCAGAAGCCCGAGATGCTGCTGCTCGACGAGCCGACCAACCATCTCGACGCGGAGTCGGTGGCATGGCTCGAGCGGTTTCTCAAGGAGTACCCGGGCACCGTCGTCGCGGTGACGCACGATCGCTACTTTCTCGACAACGCGGCCGGCTGGATCCTCGAGCTGGACCGCGGCCACGGGATCCCGTGGGAGGGTAACTACTCCTCCTGGCTCGACCAGAAGCAGCAGCGTCTGGCCCAGGAGGAGAAGGCGGACGCCGCGCGCCAGCGCACCCTCGCTCGCGAGCTCGAGTGGGTGCGGATGTCCCCACGCGCGCGCCAGGCCAAGAGCAAGGCGCGTCTGCAAGCATACGAGGCGATGGCGAGTGAGTCGTTCGAGAAGCGGGCGGCGTCGCTCGAGATCGCCATCCCGCCCGGTCCGCGCCTCGGTGACGTCGTCATCGAGGCCGACCACCTCAGCAAGGGGTACGGCGATCGTCTATTGATCGACGACCTCTCGTTCAAGCTTCCGCGGGGCGGCATCGTCGGGGTGATCGGTCCGAACGGCGCGGGCAAGACCACCCTCGTCCGCATGGTCACGGGGCAGGAGAAGCCGGACCAGGGCACGCTACGCGTGGGCGAAACCGTGCGACTCGCCTACGTGGACCAGAGCCGGGACGCGCTCGATCCCGGCAAGACGGCGTGGGAGGAGATCTCGGGCGGCGCCGAGACCCTGAACCTCGGCGGCCGGTCGATCGCCTCCCGCGCCTACGTGGCGTCCTTCAACCTGAAAGGATCGGATCAGCAGAAGCGGGTGGGGGATCTCTCCGGCGGCGAGCGGAACCGCGTGCACCTGGCCAAGGTGCTCAAGAGCGGCGGGAACGTGCTGCTGCTCGACGAGCCCACCAACGACCTCGACGTCGATACGCTGCGCGCGCTCGAGGACGCGTTGCTCGAATTCGCGGGCTGCGCGGTTGTTATCAGCCACGACCGCTGGTTCCTGGACCGCATCGCCACCCACCTGCTCGCGTTCGAGGACGAAGGCCGCGTGGTGTGGTTCGAAGGCAACTATGCCGACTACGAGGCCGACCGCAAGCGCCGCCTCGGCGCCGACGCCGACCGTCCCCACCGCCTCCGCTACAAATCGCTTCGCTGACGTCACGTCGGGGGCGCGATCCGCGCGCCCGGAACCGCCGGCCCGCGGACTCAGAGGGTGTGAGGGAATTCGAGACGCGCCCCGGGTTACCCGGGGCGCGTCCGAGCGATGGGGGGGTATGGGGGCCATTTCGGGGCCCCCCATGTACTACTCAATCCACGTTGCGAATCGGATAGCGCGCGGTGACGAGCACGTTTTCGCCTTCGCGGCGAACGCGGCGCATGTTGACGCTCAGGAAGCGCGGCCGCAGGTGGTCGGCGATCGCGTCGGCGTCGCCGCGGAGGTGGCGATTCAGCACCAGCGTTCCGCGGGCGGTGACGAGGGGCAGGAGACCGTTGAGGAGCGGGAGCGAGGCTTCGAGCGACTCACCGTAGGTCGCGTCCTCCATCACGAAGTCGAACCGGCGCCGCGCCGCGGCCAGGGCGGGCACCGCCTGGTGGGCGTCGGCGCACAGGAACTCGAGGCCGCGGAGGCGGCGGAGACCGAACCAGTCCAGCGCCACCCCGAGGATGGCGGGATCGCGCTCGATGATGCTCACGCGTCGGGGTCGCGCCACCCGCTCCAGCAAGTGGACTTGGGTGCCACCGCCGAGCCCGACGAACAGCGCCGATGGCCGCTGCGGCAGGTCGAGCCCCACCAGCGCGCGCCACCAGTACTCCCGCCGCAGCGTCGTCCAGTCGCCGTTGAGCGGGTACACCGACAGCGTCTCGCCATGGACGATCAGCCGGCGCTCGCGATGATCTTCGATGACCCGCACCCGTCCCGAGTGGGGTGACATCGTCTCGAACACCGTCCGCGCCCGCCTTCGCCGCCGTCCCCCGCTCGTGGTCATTCGGATGGCGCCCTCCGCACGCCCTGGAGAATGACTACCTGGGCTGCATCCTGATCGCGCCGTCCAGGCGGATCGTTTCGCCGTTGAGCATACCGTTCTCGAGGATGTGCATGGCGAGGGCGGCGTACTCATCGGGTTGGCCGAGCCGCTGGGGGAAGGGAACCTGCTTGGCGAGCGACTGGCGTACCGGGTCCGGCAGCGTGCCCAGAAGCGGGGTGTCGAAGATCCCGGGCGCGATGGTGACGACGCGGATCCCGAGCTCGGCGAGATCGCGCGCCACCGGCAACGTCATGCCGACGATGCCGCCCTTGGAGGCGGAATAGGCGGCCTGACCGATCTGACCATCGAACGCGGCGACGGACGCCGTGTTGATGATCACGCCGCGCTCGCCGTCGGCCGTCGGCGCGTTCTTCGCCATGATCGCCGCCGCGAGGCGGATGGCGTTGAACGTGCCGATGAGATTCACCTGGATCACGCGCGCGAAGTCTTCGAGTCGGGCCGGGCCCTGACGACCGACGGTCTTCATCGCGGTCCCGATCCCCGCACAGTTCACGAGCACGTTGATGCCGCCGAAGCGCTGGCGGGCCGTCTCCAGCGCCTCGGTGACCTGGTCGCCGCTGGTGACGTCGGCGGGCGTGAACATCGCCTGGTCGCCGAAGGCCCGCGCGGCTTCGGTGCCCTGGCTCGATGGCAGGTCGAGGAGCGCGACCCGTCCGCCGCCGGCGACGAGACGGGTCGCCGTGGCGTGACCGAGACCGGACGCGCCGCCGGTGACGACGGCCTGAACCGTGGAGAGTCGCATCGCTGTCTCCTTCGCAGTGGTCGAGCCCCGGGACGGCCGCAATTCTATCGGATGGGTCGGCTTTTTCCCACCGGACGGGCGGCGGTATCACTACTGGGACCATCTCGGCGAAGCGATGGCGGTTCGACAGCTCCTGGGCCACCCGGACCTGCCGACCTTCGTCGGCGACATCGACAAGGCCCCGTACCGCCCCGAAACCTGAGCGCCGGCTCCACGCGTGCTATCCTTGGGCCGGGTCCCCGGTCCCCAATGCGCACGTCCTACTCGTCCACGTCCACGCAGCGCATCCTCTGCATCTCCCCGCGGTACGCACCCTCGTTCGGCACGTTTCAGTACGCGTACCCGTTCTTCGGTCGTCGCGTCCGTGCGTTCATGCCGCCGCAGGGCCTGCTGGTGGTGGCCGCCTACCTTCCGGCGCCGTGGCCCTTGCGTTTTCGCGACGAGAACGCGCAGCCGGCCACCGACGAAGACTTCCAGTGGGCGGACGCCGTCTTCGTCTCCGGCATGCACGTCCAGCGGCCGCACATCGAGGACGTCATCCGGCGCGCGCACGCCCACGGCCGGCCCGTCGTGCTCGGTGGTCCGTCGGTGTCCGCGTGTCCCGAGTACTATCCCGATGCCGACCTGCTGCACGTCGGGGAGCTCGGTGACGCCACCGACCGCGTGGTGGAATA
This sequence comes from Methylomirabilia bacterium, assembly GCA_041492755.1. Lineage (GTDB taxonomy): Bacteria > Methylomirabilota > Methylomirabilia > Rokubacteriales > CSP1-6 > JBGPXN01. Next base: position 6,638 of record JBGPXN010000015.1, read on the forward strand.
CCTCGACACGCATTGGGGCCGGCCGCGCGGGCAGCTACGCTTCGAGACGGCGGAGCGGCTGCCGCTGGCCGATTTCCCGGCGCCCGCCTATCACCTCGTCTCCATCCGGCAGTACTTCATCGCGAACATCCAGTTCTCGAGCGGCTGTCCGTACACCTGCGAGTTCTGCGATATCCCGGCGCTCTACGGCCGGAATCCCCGGCTGAAGACGGCCGCGCAGGTGACGGCCGAGCTCGACCAGATCCTGGCCGGCGGTGCCACCTCGGTGTACTTCGTGGACGACAATTTCATCGGGAACCAGAAGGCCGCGCTCGAGCTGCTGCCTCGGCTGGTGGAGTGGCAAGAGCGCAACCGCTATCCGCTCCGCTTTGCCTGCGAAGCCACCCTCAACATCGCGAAGAACGAGCGCGTGCTGGAGTTGATGCGGGAGGCGGGCTTCGTGACGGTGTTCTGCGGCATCGAGACTCCCGAGCCCCAGGCGCTCCGGGCAATGTCGAAGGAGCAGAACCTCCGGATGCCGGTGCTGGAGGCGGTGCAGCGAATCAACGACTACGGGATGGAAGTGGTGTCGGGCATCATCCTCGGACTCGACACCGATACGCCGGAGACCGCCGATCACGTGATCGAGTTCGTGCGGGCCTCGCGCATCCCCGTGCTGACGATCAACCTCCTGTACGCGCTCCCGAAGACGCCGCTGTGGCGGCGCCTGTCGTCCGAGAATCGGCTGCGGCCCGACGGCGACCGCGAATCCAACATCGCCTTCCGCATGCCCTACGAGACGGTGCTCGCGATGTGGCGGCGCTGCATCGACGCCGCCTACGAGCCGGAAGCGGTGTACGGGCGGTACGCGTACAACGTCGCGCACACGTTCACTCGCCGGAAGGCGTATCCGCGCAGTCCGCACCGCGAGTCGTGGCGCAACATGGTGATGGGTTTCGCAATGCTGGGGCGGATCTTCTGGCGTGTCGGGGTGCGCGGCGACTACCGGCGGACGTTCTGGCGGATGGCGGGGCCGGCGCTACGCGCCGGGCAGGTCGAGGCGCTCATCCACACCGCGGTGGTGAGCCACCATCTCATCCGCTTCACCCGCGAATGCGTCCAGGGCAATGGCGAGCCGGCGTTCTACGCGCCGGGCACGTCGCCCGCGGTTCCTCCGGCGGCGGCGGCGGCGGCGGCGGTCTGAGCGGCCGCTCGAACGGCGAGGCCGCGCTCAGGCGGCTTCGCCGGTGTGCGCCCAGAAGTCGTCGTCGCGGTCGGACTGACTGAGTCGCGGCGGCACCTTCTTCCGATGGAAGAAGTCGCACATGATGCGGTTCGCCATGGCCCAGTCGTCGCCGTATACGCAATGGTGATGCGGGCAGAGTCCGGCATCGCCCGTCAACTGCAGTCCGCACGAAGCGCAGAGGCTCATGCGCTCGGTGATAGCGAAGGACGTGCCAACCGACCTCGATCGCTTTCCCGCTTCCGCGGCGTCAGGGAATGCCGTAGGATGCGATGGTTTTCCTCGACGGTGCCGATCGGTTGGAGGAGTCGCCTCATGCGTTTCGGTCTGTGGGCTGCGTTCTTCGTCGTCTGTAACGTCCTCGGCGTCTGCGCCTTCACCGCCGCCGTGAAGCTTCCGTACGAGGAAGCGGTGTGGCCGGGACTGCTCACGGTTCCTCTGGTCGGCCTCACCGCCTTCGGCATCACCCGCTGCCTGGATGCGTGGCAGCGTCGCGAAGACGCCGACTAGCTTCCCAGCAGGTCTTACACACCCTTCCCCGTCTACCGCGGGCCTGGCCGGCTGCGCACCGTCCTGGCACCCGGCGTGCACCCGGTTACCGGGCCAGGGGCACTCGTTGCCCTTCGTGGGAAAGGAGTCGACCGATGGACATTCTTCTGTGGATCGTGTTCGGTCTCGTCGTCGGTATCGTGGCCAAGCTCATCATGCCGGGCCGGGACCCGGGCGGGATCATCGTCGCGATCGTGCTCGGCGTCGTCGGCGCCATGCTCGGCGGTTGGATCGGCCGCGTGATGGGCTTGTACCGGGAAGGCGAGGCGGCCGGCTTCATCATGGCGGTGGTGGGGGCGGTGGTCGTCCTCGCGCTCTACCGGCTGGTGATGCCCATGCGTAGCCGCCTCTAGGGAGGCCGCGCGCGACGTCGAAGCGCCGGCGCGGCTCGGCGTCAGCAGCGGTCGGGGGTTCCGGTGGGGACGTCGCGGGGAGCGGTTCCGCTGTTCCGTTCCCCCCGACGCCCGACCCCGGCTACAGCCAGTTCCTGATCGGCAGGACCAGGAGCTCCTGGACCCGGTTCCACGCTCCGCGGTGCCGCCACGCCTCGTACGTCACGCGGGTGGCGTTGGCCACGTCTTCCAGGAAAACCTTTTCCATTCTGCGGGCGACCGGGGCGTCATAGACGACGAGATTGAGCTCGTCGCTCCGCGCGAAGGACTGGTTGTCGAGATTGGCGCTGCCGATCGTCGTCCACACGCCATCGATGACCATGGTCTTGGCGTGCAGCAGCGCCGCCTGGTACTCGTAGATCTCGATGCCGGCCTGCAGGATGCGACCGTAGTCGGCGCGGCTGGCCTGGCGGACGATGTTGTGGTCGATCTTGCCCGGCACCAGCGCCACGACCCGGACGCCGCGGCTCACCGCGTTCACGAGCGCCTGCGCGAGCTTTTCGTCCGGGACGAAATACGGATTGGTCAGGAAGATCGCGCGGCGCGCGGCCGACACCGCGAGCAGGTACATCGTGTACATCGCGAAGCTGCCGCCCGAGGGTGAGCTCCGCACCACCTGCGCGTAGGCCGACCCGGCCGGCCCCAGGGGCGGAAAGTAGTCGTCGCCGCCGAGCACGATGCCCGTGCCCTCCAGCCAGTTCTCGGCGAAGGCGCTCTGGAGCTGGCTGACCACGGGGCCTTCCACACGGGCGTCGGTATCCCGCCAGTGCCCGGGGACCCGCCCGTTGCCCATCCACGTGCGGCTGACGCCGGCGCCGCCGGTGAAGCCGACGCGACCGTCGATCACGAGGATCCGCCGGTGATTGCGGAACTGCGTCTTGTGCAGGGTGAGCGGCCGGATAGGCCGGAACGTCTCGACATGACAGCCCGAGCGTCTCATCGACTCGACGTACTCCTCCGGCATCGTGAGCGTGCCGAAGCCGTCGAGGAGGACGTTGGCGCCGACGCCGGCGCGACAGCGCTCGGCGATGGCCTCCACGAGGTCGCGGGCGACCGGTCCGTCGTCGAAGTAGTACTGCGCGTAGTTGACCGTCCGGCGAGCGTGCCGGACGGCGTCCGTGATGGCCGGGAAGATTTCCTCGCCGTTCAGGAGGACGTCGACCCGGTTCTGCGCCACGATGGGCGTGCTCGTGTAGGCCTCCAGCGTCGGAAAGAAGGATGGCTCCCCGAGCCGCAGATCGGGCAGGGCGACGTGCGGCTGCACGTACGTGCAGCCGGCGAGCGCGGCAACCATGATGAGGACGCCGAGCATCCGACGGCGCGATTCACGGTTCGGTCGAGCGCGCATAGATGCGATCGTCCGGACGGCGAACGCAGGCCGCGGAAGGCGCCGAGCCCGCCGCCGCTGGATCACGACTGGAAAGAGTGCAAAACCCACGCCGGAGCCATACGGGGGAGGCGAGATGTCCCCCGCAGCTCAAGAGCGCCGCGGCGAAGCGGTGGCGCTCCCCGACGTCCGGTTCACGTTCGGACGCGCCCCCGGATACCAAGGGGCTTCTCGACCGCGGTTGCCCCGACGGCTCCTCTAACTAACGGCGGACCAGGAACTCCACGTCGCCCCGCCGGGCAATGAGCTCGACCGAGGCGCCGTCCCGGCCGCGGGTGATCGCGATGTCGAGCGCGGCCGCACCGACACGGAGGTCGTAGATCTCGACGAAGCGCAGCCAGGGCGGCAGGACCGGACTGGCGACGGTGAGCCGTGCCCCGACGGCGTCGGCTTCGAGCCCGACGAGCGCGGTCAACAGGGCGAGCACGCTCCCGGCCGCCCACGCCTGTGGCGCGCACGCGACCGGGTACGAGATCGGTCCCTGGCTGCCCTGCCGGAGGAAGCCGCAGAACAGCTCCGGCATGCGGGCGTGCTCGAACCACCGCGATGCGTCCACGAGCGCCGAGGCCACCGTGATGACGTGCTCGGGCAGGCGATAGCGCCGGAAGCCGAGCGCCGCGAGCGCGTTGTCGTGCGGCCAGATCGAGCCGTTGTGGTAGCTCATCGGGTTGTAGCGCCGCTCGCGCGCCGCCAGCGTGCGAATGCCCCAGCCCGAGAACATGTCGTCGGCGAGCATGCGCTTGGCCACCGCCGCCGCGCGCCGGTCGTCCACGATCCCCGACCACAGCGCGTGTCCGGGATTGGACGAGATCACCTGGCAGGGACGCTTGTCGGCGTCGAGCGCGAGCGCGTAATAGTCCTCGTGCTCCAGCCAGAAATCGCGGTTGAACGCCTCGCGGAGGCGCGCGGCCCGCACGGTGAGCGGGTGCGCGTCCGCCCCGAGCGCGCCCGCCAGCTCGGCGGCGGCCAGGAGCGCAGCGTACGCGTAGCCCTGCACCTCGACGAGCGCGATCGGTGCGGGCGCCAGGCGGCCGTCGGCGTGCATGACCGCGTCGAACGAGTCCTTCCAGCCCTGGTTGGTGAGGCCGAGTCGCGAGCCCGTCGCGTACTCCAGATAGCCGTCGCCGTCCCGGTCGCCGTACTCCTGCATCCACGCCAGCGCGGCGCGAACGGCCGGCCACAGCGTCTCCGCCAGCCCGAGATCGCCGGTCCATCGCACGTACTCGGCGAGGAGCCCGATGAAGAGCGGGGTGGCGTCGATGGTGCCGTAGTACGGGACGAACGGGATCTCGCGGCAGTTTGCCATCTCGCCGCGGCGGTACTCGTGCAGGATCTTGCCGGGTTCTTCGTCGCGGAACTCGTCGATGCGGCGTCCCTGCCGGGCGGCCAGAAAGCGCAGCGTGCCGGCCGCCACCTGCGCGTCGTACGGCAGCATCTGCCAGGCGGTGATGAGACTGTCGCGACCGAACGGCGCCACGTACCACGGCACGCCGGCATAGGGCACCGGCCCCTCCGGCGTGTGCGTGATGAGCATCCGCAGATCGAGGCGCGAGCGCGCCACCAGCTCGTTGAAGGCGTCGTTGTCGGTGACGATGCGTGCGCCCTCGGCGTCCGCGCGCGCGCTCGCCGCCCGCGCTTTCCGTAGGACGGCCCGCGCCGTCGGAGGCGTGGCCTCCGGCTCGCGGTGGCTCGCGGAGATCGTCAGCTCGATTCGCTGGGAGAGGCCGGGATCGAGATGCAGCCGATAGACCGCGCGGTGCGCGGCCACGACGTCGGGAGCGGGACCGAACGCGATCGTCGTGCTGCGGACGACACCGTCGAGGCCGCGATAGCGCATCCGCACGCGGCCGTCGTCCCGCTCCTCGCCGAGGAGCTGGCCTCGCTCGGCGCGCGGCGTGCCGCGGACTTCGAACACGTCGCGGAAGTCGGCGCTGAAGATGAGCTCGAGCGTGAGGTCGCAGGGCGTGTCGTGGAAGCTCTCGATGGTGAGCGCCTGGAGTAAATGCGCCGTGTCGAGCGAGAGCAGGCGCTCGAGGTACACGGTGTTGCGGGGGATGTAGTGCGGCTCGTGGATGTCGGCGTTGGCGAGACCGATGCGGATCTGGTCGTTCTCGGGCGCGACGTCGGACGTGAGCAGCAGCGGCCGCGCGCCGTTGAGCCGGATCTCCAGCCAGCGCAGGTGGCGGGTGCCCTCGAAATAGAATCCGAGCTCGCCCTCGAAGTGGGCCGGGAAGTCGCCGCGCCGATCGCACACCAGGAACGCTTCCTCGTGCTTCAGGACAAGCTTCTGGATGGCCGCGGCGTCGGGCGACGCCTGGATGTGGAACTCGGGCGCCCCCGGGATATGGTCTTCCAACGTCAATCTCTCCGGCACCGGGCGTGCACGCCTAGTGCCACGCCGTGCGGATCGCTCAGGTCGCTCCCCTCTACGAACGGGTACCGCCGAGGCTGTACGGTGGTACCGAGCGCGTCGTGTCGTGGCTCACCGAAGAGCTCGTGCGTCGCGGTCACGACGTGACGCTCTTCGCCAGCGGCGACTCACTCACCCGGGCGCGGCTGGTGTCGCCCTACCCGCGCGCGCTGCGCCTGGACCCGTCGCGGCCCGACGAGGTCGCGCTGCACATGATCGAGCTCGCGCAAGTGTTCGAACGCGCCGGGGACTTCGAGGTCGTGCACTGTCACGTCGACTATCTCGCGTTTCCGTTCCAGAAGCTCGTCGGGACGCCGCTCGTGCACACGATGCACGGCCGGCTGGACCTCCGGCACATTCTGCACGTGTTCTCGCACTTTCGCGACGTACCGCTCGTCTCGATCAGCCAGCAGCAGCGCGAGCCCCTTGCGCGACTGGGACTCAACTGGGTTGCCACCGTGTATCACGGCTTGCCGGTCGACGATATCCCGTTCGACCCGGGCGGCGGCAGCGGCGGGTATCTCGCCTTTCTCGGGCGCATCTCTCCCGAGAAACGTCCCGATCTCGCGATCCAAGTGGCGAAGCGGCTGGGCGTGCCGCTCAAGATCGCGGCGAAGGTCGCCGAGCCCGATCGTCGGTATTTCGAGCGCGAGATCCGCGCGTTGATCGACCATCCGCTCGTCGAGTTCGTCGGCGAGCTCGGTGACGAGGACAAGTGGCGCTTCCTGGGCGACGCGCTCTGCCTGCTCTTCCCGATCGACTGGCCGGAGCCGTTCGGCCTGGCCATGATCGAGGCGATGGCCTGCGGCACCCCCGTGATCGCGCGTCCATGTGGCTCCGTCCCCGAAATCATCCGTGACGGCGACGTCGGCTTCCTCGGCGAAACCGTCGAAGACCTCATCGCCGCCGTCAAGCGCGTCGACGTGATCGACCGCGCCCGCTGCCGGAGGTACGTCGAAGACCGCTTTTCGGTGCGCGCGATGACCGACAGCTACGAATCCGTCTACGGCCGCCTCGCGGCCTAGGGCCGACACCCGCATTCGACGCTGACGAATCGCTCCGTGGTTCCCGGGCCCCGCCCGCGAAAGGCCGGAGACGGAATCTCCGGCCTTCGCGTCGACCGGGAACGAGGTTACTTCTTGGGTGCGTCGGTCTTGGCCGCGGGGTCCTTGGCCGCGTCCTTGCTGGCGTCAGCCGGCGCCGTGACGGCGTCCGGCGTGGTGGAGGTCGACGGGGAGGCGGCCGGGCTGCTCGAATCGCCGGCGCTGGTCTTCGAGGACACGCCGAGCTTCGACATCGTCTCGGCGTCGAGGCGTCCGGTCTCCTTCAGACCTTCCTTCTTCTGGTAGTCGCGCAGCGCGGCCTGGGTCTTCGGACCCATCACGCCGTCGACCGACCCAGGATCCATGCCCTGGTCCCTCAAGGCCTGCTGGGCGGCGCGCACGTTCTCACGATGGCCGCCCTTGGCCATCGTGCCGGACCTGGGGGCGCCGCTCTTCTTGGCGTCGCCATTCTTCACGTCGCTCGATTTCATGTCGGTCGACGTCGTCGTCTCGGTCGTCGACTTCGTGGTCTGAGACGTCGACTTCGTGGGCGCGGTGTTGCCGCCGGCGTCGCTGCCCTGCGCGAACGCCATGGCCGCGGTGAGCACGCCGGCCAGGGCCAGGGCCATCACGCTCGTCCACTTCTTCATCATCACGTCACGTCCTCCTGCTGAATTGATCGGTTTCGACGATCGATTGGTTGCCGTGATCTTTCCAGTCGAGCAACGCACGTGCCACGCAGGTCAGCCGGCCTCACGCCGGTCGAGCGGCGGCGCGCCGGGCGCGGCCGCGGGCGAATTCTCCACGCGGCCGAGCCTGGGCAGGGTCACGGGCCGGCCGTCCCGTGACGAACGATAGATCGCCTCCACGATGCGCACATCCTGCAATCCTTCGACGCCCGACGGCTCGGGCGGGCGGTCGCTGACGATGCAGTCGGAGAAATAGACGATGGTGGCGGCGAAGGCGTCCGTCGGCTCGAACGAGACGGATTCGCCCTGGCCTTGCCGCACGGTCTCGACCCTGATCGGCGCGTGTTCCGCGTACGCGTTGTGGACGCGGATCAGGCCTTCCTCCCCGAACACGGTGAACGTCGACACCGGCTCTTCGCCGAAGCTCGTGTGGAAGTGGGCCAGCCGCTCATCCGGGAAGCGGATCAGCGCGACCGCGCCCTCATCGACGTCGCCGCCGAAGCGGCGGCTCGTGCGGGCGGTCATCGCCATCACCTGCGCCGGCTCGGACCCGAGCAGCGTGCGGGCGGCGTTGATGGCCTCCACGCCCAGGTGGTACACGGTGCCGCCGCCCATGCGGCGCTGCAGCCGGGGGCTCCCGGGATCGTCGACCCGCGTGGTGAAATCGGAGCTGAAGGTTTTCGCGAGGCCGATGTCCCCGCCGCGCACCGTCTCGATGACCTTCTGGATCGCGGGCCGGAAGTGCAGGCGGTAGGCGACCATGAGCTTGACGCGGTTGGTCTGGCAGGTTCGGATCATCCGCCGCGATTCGTCCGCGATCACCGCCATCGGTGTCTCGCAGAGGATGTGCATCCCGGCCCGCGCCGCCTCGACGGCGTAGTCACAGTGCAGCGAGTTTGGCAGCGCTATGTAGACCGCGTTCATATCGTCCCGCTGCAGGCACTGCCGGAGCTCGTCGTAGTGATACGCGGTCGCCCGATGCTCGCGCGCGATGGCTTGAGCCTTGTCGCGATCACCGGAAACCACCGCCACGAGGCGCGAATTCTCCGTCGCCCGCGCGAAGGCGGGCAGGATGGATTCGCGGGCCACGTGCCCCAAGCCGATGACGGCGTACCCGATTTGCTTCGCCATTTCTGCTGGTTCCTTCGAAATTTTTCAATGAATTGGTGCAAGCGCGGGGCCATGCAGCTCTTGGGCGGGGGAATCCGGCCGTCACGCCGTCGCCGCCGACGCGTGAATGCGGGGCGTGGGTGTTCGCCGGCGAGCCCCTTTCGGTTGGGGTACCGATCCGTTCACACCACGAGATCTGTGGTCTTGTCCTTCACTCAACATGTGATAAGCCATAGTCCATGGAGATCCTCGCGAAGGCGGCGGCGCCATCACCGCTCCTCGAGGAAGGCGAGATCACAGAGATCGTTGGTCGACTGTCTTCGGGGCGCACGAGTCTGCTCATCCGATGCCTACGCGACATCACGGCGCGCGGTGGCATCGGTGCCCTCATCGACACGCACGACGTGTTCGACGCCGCATCGGCGGCGCGCGGGGGGGTCGACCTCCACCGCCTGCTGTGGGTGCGATGCGGAGGCCGCCGCGCGGTGGCCATGCGCGCGGCGGATCTGCTCGTACGCTGTCCCGGCTTCGCGCTCATCGCCGTCGACTTCGGTGAGATCGCGCCTCATCTGACGTTGACCGGCGCGTACCGCTGGAAGCTCGCGGCGCGGCGCCACGGCGTAGCCCTGGTCGTCCTCGGTGCGCGGCGCCTTGCCGGTCCCGGCGCTGCGCTTGCCGTCGAGACGGTTCGCCGCGAGCTCGAGTGGACCGGGCCGCCGGCGATGCCGCGCCGGCTCGCGCGCATGGCGGTCGGCATGCGCGTCCTGCGGTGTCGCGGCGCCGCGCTCCCCGCGGGTGAGCAGGTGCAATGGCTGAGCGCGTGAGCCGGTTCGCGTGCCTCTGGGTCCCGTGCTTCGTCGCGGCCGCGCACGTTCGCGGCGAGCCGGCGCTCGCCGAGCGACCGCTCATCGTCGTCACGCCATCCCGTGCCGATACGCAGAGTGCGCCTTCGGCTCCGCGTGTGTCGCCCACGCTGCGAGCCTCAGGGCCGGTGCGGGAAATCGCGGAGCGCCCCGGCGGAGCCGGGGCGCTCCGCGCGTGGGGGAGATCGGGGGCCATCTCGGGGCCCCCGATCTCGGCAGTCGCGCGCGTGCTCGACGCGAATGCCGCCGCCCGCGAGCGCGGCGTGCGGCCGGGGATGACCGAAGCGGAAGCGCGCGCGCGCGCGCCGGAGCTCGTACGCCGGGTGCTCGTGGACGGGCACGTGACCGCGGCCCTGCACGCGCTGCTGGAGGCGGCGCTGGCCGTGTCGCCCCGCGTTGAGGACGGTGGTCTCGGTGTCGTCCATGTCGACATCGGCGGCCTGGCGCGGCTCGTGGGCGATGACGCCGCCATTGCCGAGCGCCTGGCGCGTCACGCCCGGACGGTGGGATTGCCGGCTCACGTCGGCGTGGCCGGCAGCCGGACGGCGGCGCGGGTGGCCGCACAGCTCGGGCGCCGCGTGACGATCGTGCCGGCGGGACAAGAGCGCGCGACGCTGGCGGTGGCGCCGCTCGGTCTGCTCGCGTTGCCGGAGCCGCTGGCCGCGACCCTTGCCGGCTGGGGTATCGCCACCCTGGGGAAGCTCGCCGCGCTGCCGCGCGAGGGGCTCGGCCTTCGGCTCGGCGCGGCCGGGCTGCGCGCGCACGACGTCGCGTGCGGGCGGGACCACGAGCCCTTCCAGGCATGGCAGCCGCCCGCCTCCTGGACGGAAACCCAGCACGTCGAATGGGAGATCGACTCGCTGGACGCGCTCGCCATCGTGCTCGGCACGGTGCTCGAGCGGCTGGCCGCCCGGCTCGCGGCCGTCTATCTCTCCGCCGACGGTCTGGACGTCGAGCTCGCGCTCACCTCCGGAGCGCGCCACCAGCGCGCCGTGAGCCTGGCCTATCCGACCCGCGACCCGGCGCTGATGCTGCTCGTCACTCGGCTCGATCTGGAATCGCATCCGCCACCGGCCGCGGTGACGACGGTGGTGGTCACCGTCCATCCGGCCACGGCGCCGGTGATTCCCGGTGTCCTCGGTGAGCCGCCAGCGCCGGCGTCGCGTGATCTCGCCACGGTGCTCGCGCGGCTCACGGCGCTGGTGGGAGCCAACGGCGTTGGGATGCCCGTGCTCGTGGATTCGCATCGGGCCGACGCGGTGGTGCTCGAGCCGTTCCGCCCACCCACGACGTCCGCGATGCCGACGAGCGCCGTGATTGAGGCCGCCGAGGGCGGACTGGTGCTCCGGCGGCTACGGCCACCGCGCGTGGTCCACGTGGAGGTGCTCGACGGGCGGCCGGTGCGCGCGCTGGATCGACACGTCGTCACGTGCGCGGGGCCGTGGCGCACGTCGGGCGAATGGTGGGACACCGGCGCGTGGGCGCGCGACGAATGGGACGTCTTGCTCAGCGACGGCTGGCTCTGCCGCCTCGCCCACGATCTGCTGACGAAGTCCTGGTCTCTCGACGGAGTCTATGACTGATGAGTGGGGGGCCCCGAAATGGCCCCCCACGCCCCCCAACGCTCGGCAGCGCCCCGGCGAAGCCGTGGCGCTCCTCGATTTCGGTCCTTCGTGTCCGAGGGCCCCGAAATGGCCCCCAAACTCCCAGACGCTCGGCAGCGTCCCGGTAAAGCCGGGGCGCTCTTCGACTCCGCGGTTCTTTCATGGGCACTGACGTGTTCGTCGAGCTCCACGCGCAGTCGGCGTTTTCCTTCCTCGAGGGCGTCGAGCAGCCGGAGACGCTGGTGGCGGAAGCGGCCAGGCGGGAGATGTCGGCGCTCGCGCTCGTCGATCGTGACGGCGTCTTCGGCGCGCCGCGCTTCACGCGCGCCGCGGTGGCGGCGGGACTCAAGCCGATTCTCGGCAGCGAGATCACGCTGTCCGACGGCTCGCGGCTGCCGCTGCTCGTGGAAGACCGCGAGGGCTACCAGAACCTGTGCCGGCTGATCACGCGCATGAAGCTCGGCGCGCCCAAGGGGGAGGCGACGCTCGCGCTCGAGGACCTCGCACCCTACGCCAACGGGCTCGTGTGCTTGACCGGCGGCGCGCAGGGGCCGCTCGCCCGGCGCGTCGGTGCCGGACAGTGGGACGCTGCCGTCGAGACGCTCGGCCGGCTCGTGGCGATCTTCGGCCGCTCGAGCTGCTTCGTGGAGCTCCAGCGGCATCTCGACCGCGATCAGGAGCAGGTCGTCGAAGGCCTGGTCCGGCTCGCCCGTTCCGCCCGCGTGCCGTTCGTGGCGACCAACCAGCCACGGCACGCGCGGCCCGGCGGCCGCGCGGTCGCCGACGTGTTCACGTGCATCCGCGAGAAGACCGATCTCGATCATGCCGGCCGGCGCCTGGCCGCCAACGGCGAGCGCGGGCTCAAAGGGCCGGCGGAGATGACACGTCTCTTCGCCGATCTGCCGGAGGCGCTCGCGGTCAGCAGCGAGCTGGCGCTGCGACTGGGCTTCACCCTGAAGGACCTCGGCTACCGCTTCCCGACGTATCCGCTGCCGCCGGGCCAGACGCCGCTCGGACATTTGCGCGAGCTCGCCGAACGCGGCGTGCACGCGCGCTACGGGCGCGGGCCGCTGGCCGGCCGCGCCCGCCGGCAAGTCGCCCACGAGCTCGACATCATCGGCCGTCTGGATCTCGCCGGCTACTTCCTGATCGTGTGGGACATCGTCGAGTTCTGCCGGACGCAGGACATCCTCATGCAGGGGCGCGGCTCCGCGGCGAACAGCGCGGTGTGCTACGCGCTTGGCATCACCGCCGTCGATCCCGTGGGCATGGAGCTGCTGTTCGAGCGCTTCCTGAGCGAAGCGCGCGGCGAGTGGCCCGACATCGACGTCGATCTGCCCAGCGGCGAGCCCCGGGAGGCGGTGATCCAGTACGTGTACCGGCGCTACGGCCGGCTCGGCGCCGGCATGACGGCCAACGTGATCACCTACCGCGGCCGCAGCGCCGCGCGCGAAGTGGGCAAGGCGCTCGGGCTCCCCGCCGACATGCAGGACCGGCTCGCGCGGCTGGTGGCCAACTGGGGCTACCAGGATTCCGAAGAGCTGCTCACCAAGCACCTGCCGGAGGCGGGGTGCGACGTGCGGCATCCACGTATCCGGAAGTTCGCCGCGCTGTGGACGCTCGTCCAGGACCTGCCGCGCCACCTCGGGCAGCACTCGGGCGGGATGGTGATCGCGGCCGGCCGGCTCGACGACGTGGTGCCGCTCGAGCCCGCGACCATGCCGGGCCGGGTGGTGGTGCAGTGGGACAAGGACGATTGCGCGGGCCTCGGGATCATCAAGATCGACCTGCTGGGACTGCGGATGATGTCGGTGCTGCAGGAGGCCATCGAGATCGTCAACGAGCGCGGCACCCCGCTCGACCTCGCGCACCTGCCGCCCGACGATCCCGACGTGTACCGCATGCTCCAGCGCGCGGACACCATCGGCGTCTTCCAGGTCGAGAGCCGCGCGCAGATGGCGACGCTGCCGCGCGTGCACCCCGAGCGCTTCTACGACCTGGTGGTGCAGGTGGCGATCATCCGTCCCGGACCGATCGTCGGCGACATGGTGCACCCCTACATCCGCCGCCGGCGCGGGCGCGAGCCGGTGACGTATCCACATCCCAGCCTGGAGCCCATCCTCGCGCGCACGCTCGGCGTGCCGCTGTTCCAGGAGCAGCTGCTGCGCATGGCGATGACCGCGGCCGGCTTCAGCGGCACCGAGGCGGAGGAGCTGCGCCGCGCCTTCGGCTTCAAGCGCAGCGAGCGGCGCATGGCGGAGGTGGAGGTCAAGCTGCGTGAGGGCATGGCGCGCCAGGGCATCACCGGCCGCGCCGCCGACGAGATCGTCCACGCCATCACCGCCTTCGCGCTGTACGGGTTTCCGGAAAGTCACGCGTCCAGCTTCGCGCTGCTGGCGTATGCGAGCGCGTATCTCAAGGCGCACCAGCCGGCGGCGTTCTACGCGGCGCTGCTGAACAACCAGCCGATGGGTTTCTACCACGCGGCGACGATCGTCAACGATGCGCGCCGCCACGGGCTGCGCATCCTGCCGGTGGACGTCACGCGTTCGGAGTGGCGGTGTACCGTCGAGACGCCGGGCGACCGACGAGAGCTCGTGGTGCGGTTGGGATTGCGGTACGTGAAGGGGCTGCGGGAGTCGGCCGCGCGGGCCGTGGTGACGGCGCGCCGGGCCCGGGTCTTCGGCTCGATGACTGACGTTGTGACGCGCGCCGGGCTTGCGCGCGACGAGGTCACCACGCTGGCGGCCATCGGAGCGTTCGCGCCACTGGGGGGAACCCGCCGCGCGAACCTCTGGGCCACCGCCGTGCCGGACGCCGGGCCGCTGTTTTGTTCGGAGGGGGCGGCACCACTTTCCGTCCCGTCGGGTGGCCCGGTCGAGCATCCGTTGCGGGACATGGACCAGCGCGAGCGGCTGGCCGCGGACTACGGGGGGACCGGGGTGACGCTGGGGCCGCATCCGATGGCGCTGCGGCGCGCGGCGCTGGCGGCCCGCGGCGTCACGCGCGCGATCGACCTCGCCCGGGTGCCGGGCGATACGCGGGTCACCGTGGCCGGCAGCGTGATCGTGCGGCAGCGGCCGGGGACCGCGAGGGGCTTCGTGTTCCTGAGCCTCGAGGATGAGACCGGCATTGCGAACGTGATCGTCACGCCGCAACTCTTTGCACGGAATCGCGTCGCCCTGGTGGCCGCGCCATTTTTACTCGTAGAGGGAATCTTACAAGCGCAGGACGGCGTGCGGTCCGTGCGGGCGCAGCGGGTCGAGCCGTTGGCGCGCGATCCGCAGCACGTTCCCTCCCACGATTTCGGCTGAGCGGCGCCGTTTCACGGACGTCCGCTGCGCATCGCGCGTGGCCGTCGATTTGCTGTGTAGTGGGGCGAAGACGCGCTATGGCGACCGTTCATCGTTTTCCCGTCCGGGACACCCAGGGCGTCCGCCCGACCGCTGTCCCCGATCTCGAAGACGCCGATGGCTTCTTCGGTCACCTCGGCCGCCTGCTCAGGCTCGAGCTGGAGCTCGGCCTCGCCGAAGGGCGCGAGCTCATCGTCTCCGTACTGGTCGCCGTCGCCATCGGGGTGGTCGCCGGCGTCGTCCTCCTCGCCTCGCTGGTGGTGCTGGTGGCCGGCGTGCTCGCGCCGATCTTCAGCGCCCACTGGCAGCACCTGATCATCGGGGGCGGCGGGTTCTTCTTGCTCGCGGCCGCGGCCGGGGCGTGGAGCGCATGGCGGCTCACCCATCTGCGATGGCCACCGGAAACGGTCCGGTCGTTCGAGGAGAACTGGCGATGGCTCGCAGCCCAGCTGAGATCCAGGCTGACATCGCGGTAACGCGCCGGCTGATCGAACGGCAGCTCGACTCCTTGCAGCGTCGCGTCCCGCGCGCGTGGTGGACGCCGTATGCCGCGGTGGCGGGCGCGTTCGGCGCCGGCGTCATGCTGTCGCGCGTGCCGCTGCTCACGCTGGTGCAGACCGCGGTGCGCACCGTGCAGGCCGGCCTGGCCGTCGTCGGCGTCGTCGCGGCCGTCGATCGCTTCATCGCCGAGCCGCCGGGCCAGGGACGGCGCGCGGCCTGACGTGCCGGCAATCTGGAAGGGCGCCATCGCGTTCGGCCTCGTCACGGGGCCGGAGATCGTCAAGGGCTAACATCGTGATGAGCACACGCGTGGCGGAGATCCAGGGGCGGCGCCTGCTCCTCACCAATCCGGAGCAGATGCTGTGGCCGACCGAGAACATCACCAAGGGCGACCTGATGGAGTACTACCTCGACGTCGCGCCGTACGTGCTGCCGTTCGTCACCAACCGCCCGCTCAGCCTCCTGCGCTGCCCGGACGGTGTCGACGGCGAATGCACGTACCAGAAGACGGCCCCGCCGGGATTGCCGCCATGGATCCCGACCCGGCGCATCCGCAGCGAGTACGCCGCGCTCGGCTATGCCGAGTACGTGGTCGGCGCCGACGAGGCGGCGCTGCTGTACCTCGTCAACCTCGGGTATCTCTCGTATCACCCGTGGACGGCGACCGTGGACGCGCTCGACCGGCCGGATCAGCTCCTGCTCGACCTCGATCCCACCGAGATCGCGTTTCGCGAGGTCCGCAACGCCGCGCTTCTCGTCCGGGAGCTCTTCGGCGCCTTCCGCATCCGGGCCTGGGTCAAGACGTCGGGCGGGCGCGGACTGCACGTGATGGTGCCGTTGGTGCCGGTGCACAGCTTCGATCAGGTGCTCACGGCCGCCGAGACCATCACCCGCATGGCCCGCCAGCGGGAGCCCAGCCTGTTCACGCTCGACGCCCGCCGCGCGCGCCGCCGCGGCAAGATCCTCATTGACATCCATCGTAACCATCGCGGAGCCACGCTGATCGGCCCCTACGCGGTCCGCGAGTATCCTGGCGCGCACGTCTCGACACCGCTGGCATGGTCGGAGCTCGAGCGCGGCATTTACCCCGAGGACTTCCACTTCGGCAACGTGCGCGAGCGGCTTGCCGCCGCCGGCAACCCGCTCGAAGATTTCTTCACCGGCCGGCAGGGTCTCGCTCCGCTGCTTGACACCGGCCGCGCCCGCCGCGTCCGGCCGCTCGCATAACCCTCCGTCTGGCGCTGGCACGGAAGTCGCACTCACAGTGAGCGCGACGCGCGTGGCGTCCAGGAGGCTCGTATGAGGCAGGCGGCGATGCGAACGGTCACCACGGAAGAGGGGACCCGGCGCCTTCTCCAGACCGCCGCGGACACCGCGGAGCGTGCGGGCGTGTACGTGCAGGCCGCAATGAGCCGCCTCGGCGAGCAGGCCCAGGAGCTGACCCACGCCGGCCACCGCATGGCCGAATACACCAGAGCGGTCGGGGGCTGGACGCGCGAGGCGCAGGACTTCATGCGCCGCCACCCGCTTCAGGTGCTGGCCGGCGCTTTGGTCCTCGGCTACGTCGCGGGCAAACTCCGGTGGAGGCGCGAGTGAGTACACATGCAGCCAGACGACTTCGCCGCCGCCGCCGCTCCTTCCTCGTCGAAATCGCGGCCGGCGCTCTGGTCGAGCAGCTCTTCGCCGCAGAGGTCGGCGGCCGTCTCACCGAAATAGTCGATGAAGCCGTCGATGGCCCGCGGGCGGTCGGGCTTGACGAGAGCAGTGGCGACGGTGGTGAGGCTCGGCGCTGGTGCGGTGCTCGTGTATGTCATGGCGGTCTCCACGTGTTCGACGGCCGGAGTTCAAGTGGTTTTGGCCTGTGCAGGATGCAGCCCGGATGCCATGACCGGGCTTCGTGGAGTTCCATCCATCGTCGTCTGGCGGGTGGGTAAGCGATTGCCCACCCCGCCGGCCATCGTTGAACGTTCTTCCTCTCTTTGGGTGTAGGTGTTTCACCAGCCCGACGCTGGACGTCCGCTTCTGGACGCCGCCACCCCGCGCCCGCGCAAAAAACCGGGCATTCTCGCGTTGGCACGTAGTCTGCCTTTCTGTGGGCAGCCGCACGCAGGAGATCGGTGAGGAGGGCTCGATGCGGACGATCAAACAGGACCTGGAAAAGAAGCGGAGCGCGCTCAACAGCGCGATCCATTCCGGTATGGACTCGACCCGGAACTCCGACCAGCGCCGGGAGATGTTCAAGGACCCGTATGGCAGCGCCTCGCTCACGCACGATGACGAAGTCGCGGCCGCGCTGGTGGACCGGCGCGGTCGGGAGCTGAAGGACATCGACCGCGCTCTGGAGGAGGTCGAGGCGGGCCGCTACGGCATCTGTCGCGAGTGCGGTGACGAGATCGCGCCGGCGCGACTACGCGTCATGCCGTTCGCGATCCGCTGCGTTCGGTGCCAGGCCAGCCAGGAGGGTCTACGCCGCGCGGCCTGACGCCCGCGGCATCGAGGCGAATAGCCGCCCCATCGATCGAGGGTTGCCGCCCTCGCGGCGGGTGACCGTAGGGCCGTGAAGAGACAAGGAGGATTCGGACATGAGACGGTTGATGAGTACTCTGGTGGTTGCGCTGGCCGTGTTGACGGCGCTGGCCGCTTGCCAGTCGATGACGGGAAAGACGGCCGGTGAGAACATCGACGACGCGACCATCACGGCGTCGGTGAAGGCGAAGCTCGTCGCTGATAAACCGACTAACCTGACACGTGTGGACGTTGACACGAACAACGGCACTGTTTACCTTAACGGAACGGTCGAGTCTGCGGAGCAGAAGGCCAAGGCCGAGCAGCTCGCCTGGCAGGCGAAGGGCGTCAAGAACGTCGTCAATAACCTCCAAGTTCAGAAGCGCTAAGTCGGCCCGCGCCATGACACAGACCTTCTCGGCTCGGGAGCGGGAGGACCCGCTCCGGGTCGAGGCCCGGGGTTGCGTCGACCGGACCGACGAGGTCGCGGCGTCCCCGGTATTCGACCTCGCGGGGGAGAGACAGCCGTGAGTCCAGCGAGACGGGACCAGATGAAGGCCGGCCGCGTGCTGGTCGTCGATGATGAGCCGGGCGAGCGCGAGGCGCTCGCGCGGCTCGTCGGCCAGTGGGGCTATGAGGTGGAGACCGCCTCCTCCGCGGAGGAGGCCCTCGCCCTCGTGGAGACGCACCACCCCGCCGTCGTGTTGACGGACCTGGTCCTTCCGGAAATGGACGGCCTCACCCTGCTGCAGCGTCTCAAGGAGACCGGGCGCACCACCCAGGTGCTGCTGGTCACCGGCCATGGCACCGTGGAGAGCGCCGTCGAGGCCATGCGTCACGGCGCGTTCGACTACCTCACCAAGCCGGTGGAGCCGGCGCGTCTGCAGATCCTCCTGGAGAAGTCGATCAACCAGGAAATGGAGCGGCGCGAGCTCGTCTATCTGCGCCGAAACCTCCAGCAGGTGGGCCGATTCGGACAGCTCGTCGGCCAATCCAAAAGCATGCAGGAGGTCTATCGCTGGATCGAGCTGGCCGCGCCCAGCACGGCGCCCGTGCTCGTGTACGGCGAGAGCGGCACCGGCAAGGAGCTGGTGGCGCGCACGATCCACGACC
Source organism: Methylomirabilia bacterium (assembly GCA_041492755.1). Lineage (GTDB taxonomy): Bacteria > Methylomirabilota > Methylomirabilia > Rokubacteriales > CSP1-6 > JBGPXN01. The sequence goes on from JBGPXN010000015.1 coordinate 25,379, forward strand.
GCTCCTATCGGAAGAACAAGCCGTTCGTGGCGATCAATTGCGCGGCCATTCCCGAGACGCTGATCGAGAGCGAGCTATTCGGCCACGAGCGCGGCGCCTTCACCGGCGCCACCGAGCGCCGACTCGGCTGCTTCGAGCTCGCCGACGGTGGCACGCTGTTCCTGGACGAAATCGCCGAGATGGACAATTCCACCCAGGCGAAGCTCCTCCGGGTCCTGCAGGAAGGCAGCTTCCGGCGCGTGGGCGGCGGCAAGATGGAGATCCAGGTCGACGTGCGCGTGATCGCCGCGACCAACCGCGTGCCCAGCGACGCGATGGCGCAGGGCCAGCTCCGCGAAGACCTGTTCTACCGGCTGAACGTCTTCGCGATCCGGCTGCCCGCGCTCCGCGAGCGGAAGGAAGACATCCCCATCCTGACCGACACGTTCGTCGAGGAATTCAACCGCCAGGACAACCGGCAGATCCGCGGCCTCACCGCCGAAGCGCGGCGGGATCTCGAGCGGTATCACTGGCCGGGCAACGTTCGCGAGCTGCGCAACGTCATTCAGCGCGCGGTTGTCCTCGGCGGCTCGGGCGAGATCGAGGCCGAGCATCTCCCGGAGAACGTCGTGCAGACCGCGGCGCCGTCGGCCGCGAAGGCCTCGGGCTCGGTCACTCCGATCCGCGAGATGGAGCGCGACGCCATCATCCGTGCCCTGGAGCAGACCAACCAGGACAAGCGCCGGGCCGCCGCGCTGCTCGGCATCAGCCTGAAGACGCTGTACAACAAGCTCGCGAAGTACGGGATTCAGGCGGTCAAGTCGGCCCGCATCACCTGATGCCGCCGTTGCCGGAGGACCTTGAGCGGCTCCTGCACGACCTGCGAGGGCCGCTCAACGCCGCCATCATGCATCTCGAAGTCATTCGGCGGCTGACTCCAGAGGGCGACCAGGCGCAGGTCAGCGTCGACACCATCCAGCAGGAGCTGCTGCGGCTGGCCGCGTTGCTGCCCGCCGCCTTCGACGTCGTCGCCCTCGAGCGCGGCGATCTCAGCGCCGTCAATGCCCGTGACCTCGTCGAGCGGGCCCTGAAGGAGCACGGCCTCGGGGGCGTCGTCCTCGCCGAGGGCCCGTGGCCGGAGGTGCGGGTGGACGAACGGCTCGTCGGACTCGCGCTTGCTCACCTCGTGCGCAACGCGCTCCAGTCCGCCGCCGCCGCCGGCGCCTCCCGACCGCCGCGGGTGAGCGCGAGCCCGAGCGGCGCAGGGCAGGTGGCGTTCACCGTGCGCGACTGGGGGGGGGGTCTTCGCTCCACCAACCCCAAGGTGCTCGTGCGACTGCGTGGGGTCGGGCTGGTCACCGCCGAGCGTGTGGCGCGACTGCACGGCGGCGCGCTGAGCTTCGGATCGCCCGGTGTGGGCGCCGAGGTGACGCTGACCATCCCCGCGGCCTGATCAGGAAGCGACGGCCTCCATCATTGGCGGCGAAAGATCCCTCCACACCCCGTCGGCCACGGGGAGCACGGCGAAGGGCTCGGCCGCGGTGAAGAGTCCGTGCGAGATGTTCGCGACCGGCATGCCCTCGTATACGGCCTCGCAGAGCAGCGGCTCTTCCGGCGCGCCGAAGTGCGCTTCGAGCGGCTCCAGCGTCTCCAGCACGTCGGGTAGATACCGCGCGCCGAGATCGAGCAGCGTGCGCGCCCGCGCGACGATGACCCCCGTGCTGAGCAGGCCGTCGCCCTCGTACAGCAGGAGGGCCTGTCCGCGCGACGGCGCGGGATAGAACCGGCGCACCGCGTGCACGCCAAGCGCTTCCAGGCCTTCCACCGGCTCTCCGGGCTCGATCCACGGCCAATCGGGATCGGGGGAGCACGGCTGCGTGCCGATGACCACGGGAAGCTCCGGCCGTCGCGTCACAACCTGGACCGCCTTCGCGACGTACGTCATGAATCGGGGCTCGTACCGCACGAGGCCGTCGGCCGGCAGGACGACGATGGTCGCGTGCGGGTCGCGCCGCTCAATCTTGAGCACGGGCAGGAAGACCTCGGCCGCACTGCCGCGGTAGCGCGGCTGCACGACGCGCTCGACCTCGCCCAACCCGCGCAGCTCGCTGTCGTAATATGCGGAATGGTCGCGCGCGATCACGGCGATGAGCCGCTGCTCCGCGATGACGCGGGACGCGCACTCGAGGGTGTGCCGAAGCGGCGCCGGTGTCCGTCGTTGGCCGGTTGCGAGCGGCCGGCGAGCAGGACGAGGCAGCCGTCCCCCGCTCATGCTTCCGCTGAGGGCGATTCCCCAGAGGTGCGGCGGAAACGGTACTGCCGTGCGGTCGGTGCAGACGGTGGCCCCTGCGAACTCGATCATCGGTTCCTCCGTGCGGCGCGGCCGAGTTCCAGTCGCCGCGGGCGAAAGATAGGAAGGAGACGGTGCAGAAGCAGTGCCACGGTCGAAGTTTGGGAAACCCAGGCACTTAGCCAATTCGACGCGCCGCGCTGGAGTTGAAAATCCTTCAAAGCACGGGGATAGGTGTAACACTTACACGGCAGATATCGTTGCGCCGGGCTTCGCCCGAAGCGCGAAGGAGGCCCAGGTGTTCGACCTCAAGGGACGCGTCGCGATCGTGACCGGTGGCAACGGCGGCATCGGTCTGGGCATGGCGCAGGGCTTGGCGGACGCCGGCGCCAGCATCGTCGTCGCCGGCCGCAATCGTGAGAAGTCCACGACCGCGGTGCGAAGCCTGGAATTGCGTGGCGTGAGCGCGCGCGCCATCGCCGTCGACGTCACCGACGAAGCGGCCGTCCGCGCGCTCGTGCAGGGCACGCTCGACGGGTACGGACGGCTCGACATCCTCGTCAACAACGCCGGGACGAACATCCGTAAGCAGCCGCACCAATACACCCTCGCCGAGTGGCAGCAGGTTCTGAACACCAACCTCACCAGCGCGTTCATGTGCGCGCAGGCCGCGTATCCAGCCATGAAGGCGGCCGGCGGCGGCAAGATCATCAACATCGGCTCGATGATGTCGATCTTCGGCGCCTCGTTCGCCGCGCCCTACGCGGCCAGCAAGGGCGGGCTCGTGCAGCTCACCAAGGCCCTCGCCGTCGCCTGGGCGGGCGACAACATCCAGGTGAACGCGGTCTTACCCGGCTGGATCGACACCGAGCTCACGCGCGACGCCCGGCAGCAGGTGCCCGGACTGCACGACTCCGTCCTCGGCCGCACGCCCGCTGGGCGGTGGGGCGAGATCGGCGACATGTCGGGCGTCGCCGTGTTCCTCGCGAGTCGCGCCTCCGACTTCGTGACCGGCACCGCCATCCCGGTCGACGGTGGCTACTCGATCAAGGGGTAGCCGCGCGCGGCCCAATTTCCTTGCGATCGGACGGGGCGAGTTGCTAGCCTCGTGACATGACTATTTTCAAGCGCGCTCTGACCGTCGTCGGTCTCGTCTCGCTTCTCACCGCCTGCGCCACCGCCCCCTCGCGGCCGGTGCGGACCGAGTTCGAGGACATCCCGGTGCCCAAGGGGCTCGCGTACCTGGACGACCAGTCAACGATCATCGAGTCGTCGCACCTCAAGGCGGCGCGGCTCGTGTATCGCGGTCGGCTCGAGCCGGTGAGCCTGGGCGTCGCGCTGCGGACGACGCTGGAGGCCAATGGCTGGCGCCACGTCTCGAGCGCAACGTCGGCCGACAACACGGCGGCCCAGATCTTCGAGAAATCAGGGCAGTCGCTTCACGTCAGGCTGTGGGAAGGGTTCTGGTTCACCTACGTGGAGCTGACCGCGGGCCGCGTGATTACCCCCGGAAGCGCCCGTCTGACGGACGGCGCCACGACGCCCGGTCCCGTGCGATAAGGGCGTCGGCCTCCGCCGGCCCCCACGTGCCGGCGTCGTAGTTCGGGAACTCGGGCGGTGGGGACGTTTCCCACGCCTTGAGGATCGGGTCGAGGATCGTCCACGCTTGCTCGACCCAGTCGGCGCGCGCGTAGAGGGTCGCGTCGCCGTTGATGGCGTCCAGGAGCAGCCGCTCGTAGGCCTCCGGAGTCGTTCCGCCGAAGACCTCGTTGTAGTGGAAGTCCAGCGTGATGGGCGCCAGCTTGAGATCGGGCCCCGGCCGTTTGGCCGCCACCGTCAACTCGATCCCTTCATCCGGCTGGATCCGGATCACGAGCACGTTGGATTGCGGGCCGTCTTGCTGACGCCGGAAGATCAGGTGCGGGGTCCGATGAAACTGGATGGCGATCTCGCTCACGCGTGACGGCAGCCGCTTGCCCGTCCTGAGGTAGAACGGCACGCCCGCCCAGCGCCAGTTGTCGATCAGCAGCCGGAGCCCGACGTACGTCTCCCTCCGCGAGTCGGGCGCCACGCCCTTTTCCTGCCGGTAACCGGCGACGGGCCGGCCCTCGATGAATCCGCCTCCGTACTGGCCGCGCACCGCGACCTCGTCCACGCGCGCCTGCTCGATGGGCTGGATCGCGCGCAGCACCTTGTTCTTTTCCTCGCGGACGGGCTCGGCGTCGAAGGTCACCGGTGGCTCCATCCCGATCAGGCAGAGGAGCTGGAGCAGGTGGTTCTGGACCATGTCGCGCAGCGCGCCCGCTTCCTCGAAGTAGGCGCCGCGGTCCTCGACGCCGATCGTCTCCGCCACCGTGATCTGCACGTGGTGGACGTGGTTGCGGTTCCACACCGGCTCGAACAGCCCGTTGGCGAAGCGGAACACCAGGATGTTCTGGACGGTCTCCTTGCCCAGGTAATGGTCGATCCGGTAGACCTGCTCCTCCGGGAACACGGTGAGGAGCTGTTGATTGAGCTCGCGCGCGCTGGCCAGATCGCGCCCGAACGGCTTTTCCACCACGATGCGCCGCCACCCACTATCGGGGCGGGCGAGCCCGGAGACGCCGATGTTGGCGATGATCGCGGAGTAGATGCTCGGCGGCGTGGCGCAGTAGAAGAGACGGTTGGCCAGTCCCCCGCGCCGCTGCTCCATCTCCCTCAGAACCGTGTCGAGCTCGCGGTAGAGCTCGGGACCCTCGGGATCGCCGGCCACGTAGGAGAGGGACGCGGCGAAGCGCTCCCACACCGTCTCCGACGGCGGCTGGATCCGGCCGAACTCGGTCACCGTCTCACGCATGCGCTGGCGGAACTCGTCCTGAGTGAGCGCCGTGCGTCCGGTCCCGACGATCGTGAACGGCTCCGGCAGCGTCCGCGACGCGTACAGGCTGAAGAGCGCGGGGACCAGCTTGCGGCGCGTCAGGTCCCCCGACGCGCCGAAGATCACCATCGAGAAGGGCGTGTCCGTGGCCATGAGGATGGGGCTACGCGCCGCGGCCGGGCCGCAGCGTCACCGGCTGGCGCGTCCGAGGAGCGCGGCCGCGGGCGCGTCGAGGAGCCAGCGGAGCCGGCCGCCGGCGGGCCGAACCATCGCGGCAGGGAGCGTCGCGCCCTCGCCCAGCGCTGTCTTCACCGCCTTGGCCTTCTCGGCCCCGGACACCAGGAAGATCACTTCCGCCGCCGCGTTCAGCACCGGGAAGGTGAGGGTCAGGCGCTGGGGAATGGCGGCGGCGGCCGCGTGCACGGCGGCGACGGACCGGAACACCTCCTTGAGCGCCGGCGAGCCCGGGAAGAGCGAGCCGGTGTGGCCGTCGAGCCCCATGCCGAGCAGGATGAGATCGAACTGCGGCAGCTCACCGCGCCGCGTGCCGAACACTTCGGTGAGCGTCCGTGCGTACTCGACCGCCGCGGCCTCGGGATCGTCGGATTCGCCGCGCAGGCGGAACACCTGAGCCGGCGGGATGCGGACCTTGCCCAGAAGGGTCTCGTTGGCCATGCCGTAGTTCGATTCCGGATGATCGGGGGGTACGCAGCGCTCGTCGCCGAAGAACACCCACGTGCGGTCCCACGGCATGGCGTCGGCGTGGGGCGGCACCGCGAGGCGCATGTAGGTGGCTCGGGGGGTGGCGCCGCCGGCGAGGGCCAGGGTGAAGCGGCCGCGGGCCCGGACGGCTTCCCGGGCAGTATCGACGACCGCCTGTGCCGCGCGCTCGGCGAGGGTGGCCGCGTCGTCGAGGACGATGACCGAGGGCGACGCGTCCATGGTCAGATCATACCGCGGGCGGTTCCCGCCTGGCGGCAAGCGCGGCGTCGAGCCGCGCTTGCGCGGCCAGCGCCTCGCGGTAGCGGGCGTGCCGGGCTCGATCGGGCTCGATGACGTCGATGATAGCGGGCGGGCCGGGCGGCAGGGGCTTCCCCCAATGCCAGAACGTGTCGATGCCGACCGCCTGGATCCCGAGGTGGCCGGGGCCGGCCAGAACCGCGTCGAGGCACGCGGCCACCGCCTCCAGCAGCCTGGCGGCGTCGTGCTCGACGCCGCCGTCGCGGGTGAGGCGCGGCTCGTACGCCACGCGCTGGAATCGCCCGGAGACGGCGGTGCCGGCGGCGTCGTAGAGCGCGGCGCGCGCCGACGAGGTCCCAACGTCCAACGCCAGAACGGCCATGGTGCGGGCTATTATGCTGGGCATGGCGGAGGAGTGGGAAGTGCTGACGCTGCGCGGGCTGGCGGGGACCGACGAGCGGGCCGAAGAGTTCGTCGGCACCCTCGTCATCCATCGCGTCGGCTCCAAGGAGCCGGTGGAATCGATCACCGTTCGCGTCAAGCGCTCGATCCTGACCGAGCTCGGGGACACGGTGAGCCGGCTGCTCGCCCGTTCCACGCCCGCCCGGCGTCGCCCGCGTTGATGCGGTCACGCCAAAGGAGATGTCCATGCCCAGGATCCGCGTGCTGAGCCCGGTGGGCGTCGAGCGGCAGGAGGTCATCACGATCCCTGCGCTGCCGACGAGCCTGGCCGGTCGTACCGTCGGCTTCCTCGACAACACCAAGGCGAACTTCGAGCGCCTCACCGCCGAGGTCGGCGCGCTGCTTCGCGAGCGCCACGGGGTGGCGACCGTGGTCCACCGCAAGAAGGCGAACGCGTCGACGCCTGCCCCGGCCGAGCTGATCGCCGAGATGGCGAAGACGTGCGACGTGGTGTTTGCCGGCTCCGCTGATTGAGGCTCGTGCACGTCGTGGAGTCTCCACGACACCCTCGAGATCGCGAAGATCGGCACCCCGGCCGGATTGATCACCACGACGACGTTTCAGAACCTCGCGATGAGCCAGCTTCGCGCGCGCGGCGTGTCGGGCGTGCCGCTGCTGGTCATCGATCACCCGCTCGGCGGGGAGCGGCCGGAGGGCGTGGTGCGACGGGCCCACCAGGCGTTCGAGCAGCTCGTCAGCCTCCTGGGCACCAAACCGTGACCGACCGGGCGCCCGACACCGGCCATGAGGAGTGAATTCACAGGGCGCGCGGTCGCGCCCGACACCATCGAAGTCGACGACGCGCCCGAGGCGCTGATCGAGGCGTTCGCCGAGCGCGAGTGGTCGGACGGGCTGCCGATCGTCCCGCCGACGCCCGAGCGCGTCGTCGCCATGCTGGGCGGGCGCGATCCGGCGCGTTCGCTGGGTGCCATGCCGCCGCTGTGGCGGGAGGCGACGCTCGAGAAGCTGGCGGTCAACGCCGTCATGGCGGGTTGCCGGCCCGCGTACTTTCCGCTGGTCGAGGCCGCCGTCGAGGCGATGCTCGACTCGACGTTCAACCTGTACGGCGTGCAAGCCACGACGCATCCGGTGGCCCCGCTCGTCATCGCCCACGGCCCCTACGCGCGCTCGATCGGCGTCCATGCCGGCAGCGGATGCTTTGGCCCCGGCTTTCGCGCCAATGCCACCATCGGGCGCGCGATTCGCCTGATTCTCCTCAACGTCGGTGGCGCGTGGCCGGGTCGCCACGACATGGCAACGCAGGGGAGCCCGGCGAAGTTCAGCTTCTGCATCGGCGAGAACGAAGAAGCCTCGCCGTGGGGACCGCTCGTGGCCGGCGACGCGGTCACCGTGTACGGCGGGGAGCCGCCCCACAACGTCAACGACCACGTGGCGACGACGGCCGCCGGCATCCTGACCACCATCGCCCACACCGGCGTCGCCCTCGGCTCGAACGTCGGCTGGTACTTCGCTCAGAGTCAGCTCTTGATCGTGCTCGGCCCGGAGCACGCGCACACGATCGCCGCCGACGGGTTCACCCGCGCCGACGTGCAACGCTTCCTCTACGAGAACGCGCGCCTGCCGTTGCGCACGCTCAAGCTCGGCAGCATGTGGGGCATCCAGGACTGGCCGCCGTGGATGATGGCGGTCACGGACGACGACGCGCTGCTGCCACAGGTTCCCTCGGCCGACGACGTCTTCGTGATGGTCGCGGGCGGGCCCGGCAAGCACTCCGCCGTCGTGCCGAACTGCTGCTTCAGTCGCGCCGTGTCCCGGCCGCTGCGCCTGCCGGCGTGACCGTTTCGCTGCGGCGGGCCACGACCGCGAGGACGCTCGCGGTCGCGCTCGCGGTGTCCGGGGCGCCGCGGATCGCGCTCGCGCTGCCGTGAGCGAGGAGGCGCTGGCATGAAGGCGATGGTGCACGCACAATCACTCGGTCCGTCCGAAACGCGCGCACGCCGCACGGCTGCGTGAGAACCGCGATCACACGGCTCGCGTCCGCGGTGACGCGGCAGGGAGACGCGCCATGAAGGTGGGATTCGTCGGCACCGGGACCATGGGCCAGCCCATGGTCGCCAATCTGCTCAAGAAGAGCTTCGCGGTGATCGCCTACGACATCGTCCCCGCCGCGCTCGAGGCGGCGGTGAAGCTCGGGGCCACGGGTGGCGGCTCGCCGGCCGAAGTCGCGCGCCAGTGCGATCTCGTCGTCACCATGCTGCCGTCGTCGGGCCACGCGGAGACGGCGTACCTCGGAGCCGGCGGGATCGCGGAGGGCGCGGCGAAGGGGCGGCTGTGCGTGGACATGTCGACGATCGATCCGAACACGTCGCGCCGGCTCGCCGCCACGCTCGCCGAGCGCGGCATTCGCTTCCTCGACGCGCCGGTGTCCGGCGGCGTGCCCGGCGCCACCGAGGCGACGCTGGCGATCATGGTCGGCGGCGAGGCCCGCGATCTGGACGAGGCGCGCCCGGCGCTCGCGGCGATGGGGGCCAACATCATCCACGTGGGGCCGGTCGGCGCGGGCGAGGTCGCGAAGATCTGCAACAACCTGATCGCGGGCGTGGCGATGATCGCGGTGAGCGAGGCGTTCCGGATCGCCGAAGGCTTCGGCGTGGACCCGCGCGTCCTCACCGACGTGATCTCCAAGTCTTCCGGCGCCACCTGGGCGATGCAGCACGGCCATCCGGTCCCGGGCATGGTGGCGAAGTCCGCCGCCAACCGGGACTACGCCCCGGGCTTCATGACCGACCTGATGGCGAAGGATCTCGGCCTCGCGGTGGAGGCGGCGCGCGCGCTCCGGGTTCCCGTGTTCGTCGCGCCGGCCGCGCAGCAATTGCTGCGGCTGGCGTCGTCCCACGGCTACGGTCGCAAGGACTTCTCGGTGGTCTACGCGTTCCTCAAGCGATCCAGCGACCAGGCTCCGGTTTGATCCTCGGAGGGGCCTCGCTAGCCTGGACTATTCGTGAACGCGCACACCGCGATCGACCGGGGGGCACGGGCGGAGATGGGGGGATGGGGTCCGGGTGACCCATTTCCCGGCACGCGAGACGACGACATCGCCGGATGGAATGGGAACGGCTCGCCGGTGATCGGTACGCCGTCGGCTGTGGTCAGAGGACCCCGTCCCCCCATCTCCGCCCGTGCCCCCCGGTCGGCGAACGCGGCGCGCGTTCACGAATAATCCAGGCTAGCCTCCTCCGAGACCTTCCCCGGGAAAGTTGCGGCGCCAAAGCCGCCGCTCGAAGAGAAGGTGCGCGCCGGCCCCGTGTCCGTGATTCATGCGCCATGGCGAGTGCAACCGACGTGCCGCGCGCGGCGGCCGTGCGAAAACCGCGTGCTATACTGACCGCCGCTTTGTCGAGAAAGGAGCCTCGCCGGTGAGCCTCTACGTCATGCTCAGCACGCTGTCCGAATCGGGTCGGAAAGTGCTCCGCGGGCGTCCGGGCTGGATCCGGAAGGTCAACGCCGACGTCGAGCGGATGGGCGCGCGCGTCGTCGCCCAGTACGCCGTGCTCGGCCCGTACGATTTCGTGACGGTGATCGAAGCGGCCGACAACGCCGCCGTCTGGCGCGTGTCGGTCGAGCTCGGGGCGCGCGGCTCCGTCCAGATGATGACCATGGCCGCCCTGCCGCTGGACGAGTTCATCGAACGGCTGGAGGGGAGCGGCACCAAAGGGAAGGCGCGGAAGAAGCCACGATGAAAGTCCTCACGCTCCATCCGACGAAGTGCACGGGCTGTCTGCGCTGCGAGCTGGCGTGCTCGTACATGCAGACGGGGACGTTCCAGCCCGCGAAGTCCGTCATCCGGGTCTCGCCCTTCGAGGGCCACACCTCCTACGCGCCCTACACGTGTCCGCAGTGCGCGGAAGGCTGGTGCATGACGGCCTGCCCGGTGGGCGCGATCACCATCAACGCCGCCGGCGCCAAGGACGTCGTCGATGACCTCTGCGTCGGCTGCAAGCTCTGCACGATCGCCTGCCCGTTCGGGACGATGTTCTACGATCCCGGCACCCGCAAGGCCTTCAAGTGCAACCTGTGCGGCGGCGATCCCGCGTGCGCGCATGCGTGTCCGACCGCGGCCATCACCTTCGAGGAAGGCGCGCCGAGCGACTGGCTCGGTGACTTCGCGGTGGAGCGGACCGCGTACGTCCTGGCGGAGGCGCGGTGATGGCGGCCCGTCACCTGGTCATCGGCGGCGGCACGGCCGGCATCAACGCGATCCGGACGATCCGGGAAGAAGAGCGCGAGCCCTCCGAGATCACCCTCGTCAGCGCCGAGAAGCCGTACTCGCGCATGGTGCTGCCGTACTACCTGGACAAGTCCATCGCCGAGTCGCACGTCTTCACGGCCACCGCGGCGGTGCTCGCGAAGTGGGGCGTCAAGGTGCTGGCGCCGCGGCGCGCGGCCCACCTCGATCCCAAGGGCAACGTCTGCACGCTTGACGACGGCGCCAGGGTCGAGTTCGACGATTGCCTCGTGGCCACCGGGTCGTCCGCGGTCCGGGCGCCGGTGCCGGGAGCCGATGGCAAGGGCGTGCACTCGTTCTGGACGCTCGAGCAGTGCCGCGCGCTCATCGCGGACATCAAGCCCGGCCGCCACGTCGTCATGGTGGGCGCGGGCTTCATCGCCTTCACGATCCTGAACTCGATCCTGGCCCTCGGCGCCAAGCTGACGATCGTCGAGATCGCCGACCGCATCCTGCCGCGGATGATCGACGCCACCGGCGCCGGCCTGGTGGAGGGCTGGCTGAAGAAGCACGGGGTGGCCATTCGCGCCGGCGCCAAGATCAAGAAGATCGAGGACGCCAGAGGCCGCAAGCGCCTGTCGTTCGCGTCCGGCCCCGACCTGGTCGCCGACGTGGTCATCATGGCCACCGGCATCCGCACGAATCTCGAATGGCTCAAGGACTCCGGCGTGACGGTCCGCGGTGGCATCGTGGTCGACGAGCACCTGCGCTCGAACGTGCCGAACGTCTACGCCGCGGGCGACGTGGCCGAGGGCCGCGACCTCGTGTCCGGCGCCGCCGTCGTCCACGCCATCGAGCCCACCGCCCAGGAGCATGGGCGCGTGGTCGGCGCGAACATGGCGGGCAAGGACGTCCGCTATCGCGGCAGCCTGCTCATGAACATCGTCGAGGTCTGCCACCTCGACGTCGCCTCCTTCGGCGCCTGGGACGACGGCAAGGCCGAGGCGATCACGTCGGTCATGGCCAACCGCCCCGCGTACCGCAAGCTGCTCTTCACCGGCGATCGGGTCACGGGCGCCATCATCCTCGGCCCGTCGCGCGATATCTGGACCACCAACGACGTCGGGATGCTCAAGGGCCTGGTACAGAGCGGCGTGTCCCTGGCGCGCTGGAAGGATCATCTGCGACAGAACCCCTTCGACCTCAAGCCGGCGTACATCGCGGCGAGGACGGCGGGCGTGCTCCTCCCCGAAACCGTGCTGGGCCGTCCCTCCCTCGCGCCCAGCGACACCCCGGTGGCCGTATGACAGCGACACTCCTGCCCGCGATTCTTCGCAAGAAAGAAAAGCCCGCCCTGCCCGGCGCGTTCACGGGACAGCTCCTGCGCGTCGACATGACCAAGCGCAAGTGCTGGTCCGAGGCGTGGAGCCCGGAGGACATGCGCGCGCTCATGGGCGGCGCCGGTCTCGGCGCGATGATCCTGTACAAGGAGACCGGCACCAGGGGCGGGAAAGCCAACGTGAGCTGGGATCACCCGGACAACCGGCTGATCCTCGCCACCGGCCCGCTGGCCGGCCTGCCGGTGTGGGGCACGGGCGCGCTGACCGTCGTCACCATCGGCGCCGGCACCAACGGGCCGACGTCGACCCAGGCCAACGGCTTCTTCGGCGCCAACCTCAAGTACTGCGGCTACGACGCGATCGTGATCCAGGGCCAGGCCAAGGAGTGGAGCTACCTCTACGTCGACGACGACGTGGGCGAAGTCCGCGACGCCAGGTCGCTCGTCGGCAAGGACACGTGGGAGACGCAGAACGCGCTCAACAAGGAGCTGGGCCTGTCCGGCCACCAGCTCTCGGTCTACTCGATCGGGCCGGCCGGCGAGCATCTCGTGAAGCTCGCCGCGATCCAGGGCGACTACGGCCACGTCGCGTCCAAGAACGGCGTCGGCGCCGTCATGGGCAAGAAGAAGCTCAAGGCCGTGGCGATCGTGAAGGGGACGAAGGCGCTACGCGTGCCCGACTATCGCGGGGTCGTGCAGGTCGCCGACGACATCGCGCACGACCTGCGCACCGATCCGTCCGCGCGCTCGCTCTACGAGTACGGCACGCTGCCCGGCGTGGTGAACCTCTACAAGATGGGCGTGCTGCCGATCAAGAACTACACGACCAACGTCACCGACGCCGACATGACGCAGTGGGAGGCGCCCAAGCTCCGCGAGGGCTTCGATCACCGCGGCCATCAGTGCAACGGCTGCGGGATGCACCACTGCCACATGCAGGTGATCCGCAGCGGTCCGTACCAGGGCGCGCGCGTCGACGAGCCGGAGTACGAAGGCTGGTCGGGCGCGGGCTGGGCCATCGGCGTCACCGCGGACAGGGAAGGCGTGAGCTGGCTCAACACCCAGCTCGACCGTGCCTGCGTGGACGTCAACGAGTTCGGCTGGCTCTGCGGCTGGGTGATGGAAGGCCAGGAAAAGGGCTGGATCACCAGGGAGCAGCTCGGCTTCGAGCTGAAGTGGGGTGACGTCGCGGGTGCGAATCGGCTGCTCCAGATGCTGAGCCGCCGCGAAGGCTTCGGCGACATCCTGGCCGAAGGCGTCAAGGGCGCGGCCGAGCGTCTCGGCGGCGCCGCCGAGGCGGCCGGAATTTACACGATGCAGGGCTCCGCCCCGCGCGGCCACGACCACCGCGCGCGCTGGGACGAGATGCTCGACACGTGCACCGGCTCCACCGGCACGCTCGAGAGCGGCGTGCCCGTGCACGTGACGGAGCTCGGTCTGCCGGCCCGTATCAACCCGTTCAACGGCGAAGAGGTGGCCAACATGGTCGCGGGCATCCGCGGCCGCCGGCACTTCGAAGACTCGCTGGGGATCTGCATTTTCACCGGCCGCACGCGGCTGGAGAATCTCTGCCGCGCGCTGTCCGCGGCGACGGGCTGGTTCTACACCGTCGACGAAGCGATGACGATGGGCCGCCGGACGGCCGCGATCTTCCGTGCCGTTCGGCTGCGCTGCGGGATCGGCGTGGATCGCGAGAAGCCCTCGGTCCGCTACGGCTCAGTACCGCACGACGGGCCAGCGAAGGGGCAGGCCGTCGGCGAGCAGTGGGACAAGATGGTGGACACCTGGTACCGGCAGGTCGGCTACGACCGCAAAACCGGCAAACCGCTGCCCGCCACGCTGAAGACGTTGGGCCTCGACTGGCTCTCCAAGGATCTCTGGGGCCGAAAAAGCTGAGGGCGGAATTCGAGGGGTGCCACGGCTCCGCCGGGGCGCCCCGAGCGTCTGGGGGGTCTGGGGGGCGCCCGGAGCCCCCCAGTAAGTCAACTTGCTTGACCCCTTCCCGGGCGCCGTGCTACACATCGGCGCTCGGGTGGCCCCGGTCATGCATTCGGTCGAGGCGCATCCGACGGGGGGAACATGGCGCAAGTAATCGGATTCATTGGCCTCGGGATCATGGGACGACCGATGGCCAAGAACCTCCTCAAGGCCGGCCACTCGCTCGTCGTCCACAATCGGAGCCGCGCGGCCGTCGACGATCTCGTCAGCGCCGGCGCCAAGGCCGCCAGCTCGCCGCGCGAAGTCGCGGGACAGTGCGACCTGCTCATCACGATGCTGCCGAACTCGCCGGACGTGGAGCTCGTCGCGCTCGGCAAGGACGGCATGATCGAGGGCGCGCGCACGGGGTTGATCCTCGTCGACATGTCGACGATCTCGCCGATCGTCAGCCAGAAGATCGGCAAGGCGCTCGCGCCCAAGGGCGTGCGCATGCTCGACGGGCCGGTGTCGGGCGGTGAGCAGGGCGCGATCAACGCCGCGCTGTCGATCATGGTCGGCGGCGACAAGGCCGTGTTCGATCACGTCCTGCCCGTGTTCCAGGCGATGGGCAAGACGATCACGTACCTCGGTCCGCTCGGTTTCGGGGGCTTCACCAAGCTCGCCAACCAGATCATCGTGGCCGTGAACCTCACCGCGCTCGGCGAGGCGCTCACGCTCGCGAAGAAGGCGGGTCTGGACCGCGAGCTCACGCTCAAGGCGCTCGCGGGCGGGCTCGCCGGCTCGAAGTGCCTGGAGCAGAAGACACCGAACTACGTCGGCAACAGCTACAAGCCCGGGTTCAAGATCGACCTGCACTACAAGGACCTGGGGCTGATCATGGAATCGGCGCGGGAGCTCGGCGTGCCGTTGCCGGCGACGGCGGTGGTGCAGGAGCTCTTCAACGCACTGCGGGTCAAGGGCCGCGGCCAGCTCGATCACTCGGCGGTGATCACGCTCCTCGAAGACCTCGCGGGCGTGTCCGCGTGAGGGCGACCGTCGACCGCGTCGGGCTCGACTCCCAGGGCCGGTCGACCAAGGTGCAGATCCGTCGCGTCCGCAAGGGCGATCTCTCCAAAGTCCGCGACGTCATCGAGCAGACCTTCAGCGATTTCCTGGAGCGGCAGCTCGGCACGCGCCCGCGCCAGCCCTTCGCCGGTGCGCAGTACGTGCACCATCGCTGGCTCATGGAGCCATGGGGCTGCTTCGTGGCCGAGGAAGACGGCGGCAAGCTGGTCGGCGCGGCGCTCGGCGTGACGTGGGGGACGCTCGGCATCATCGGCCCCGTGGCCGTGCTGACGAACTACCAGAACCAGACCATCGGCCAGCAACTCATCCAGGCGGTGGAGGGGTTCTTCGAGGAGAACAAGACGACGCTCACGGGCGTCGTCACGTACCCGGCGAGCCCGAAGCACCTGTACCTCTACCACAAGTTCGGCTACCGCCCGAAGGCGCTGACCGCGATCATGAGCCGCGCCCTGGAGCGCCGCGACGGCGCCGTCGGGACGCGGACCGTCCGGGCCGGGCTCGCCGTCCGGCGGTACTCCACGCTCGAGGAGGCGAAGAAGAAGGCCGCGCTCGGCCGGTTCCACCGGATCACCAACGGCGTGTGCCGCGGGATGGATCTGGCCAAGGAAATCGAGATCGTCGACGGCCTGGCCCTTGGCGACACGGTGCTGTTCGAGCGCGGGCGCGACGTGGTCGGGTTCGCCGTCTGCCACGTCCCGGGCGTCAGCGAAGCGCCGCAGGGCGCGCTCTACGTGAAGGCGCTCATCATCGATCCGATGCAGAAGAAGGTCGAGACCCTCGAGCACGCGGTGGCTGCGCTCGAGGACCTGGCCCACGATCTTGGCCTGCCCCGGGTCATCCTTCCCGTCTACACTCGGTACTGGGCCGCCTACAGCGCCCTGCTGAAATGCGGATATCAAACCGACTTCACGATGATCCGGATGCAACGCGGCAAGCAGGAGGACTACGAGGACCCCTCGCACCTGGTGCTCGACGACTGGCGTTGAGTCGGGGTCCCGCCGCGATCGTCGTGGCTGCGTTGCTGCTCGTCGCCGTTCCCGTGGCCGCTCACTCCCTGTTGCTCGAATCGTCGCCGCCGGCGGGCGGCACGCTCACGGGCGCGGGCCGGGTGACGTTGCGCTTCAACAATCGCCTCGAAAAGCGCCTGTCCGGTATCCGGCTCGTCGACGGTCGCGGTGTGGGTCACGCCTTGACCGTGACGGAGGAAGGCCGGCGCGACGAGCTGACCGCCGTCGCTCCCGCATTGCCGGCCGGCGCCTACCGCGCGGAGTGGCGCGTGCTCTCCACCGACGGCCACGTGGTGAGCGGCAGCTTCCAGCTTCGGATCGCCCCCTGATCCAACCGGCATGACCGGGTTCATCGACGTCCTCCTGCGTGGTGCATTGCTCGTGGCCGCCGCGTTCGCGGTCGGCGGGGTGGCCTGGGCGCGGCTCGTCCTGCGCGCCGAACCGCACGCCAAGCCCGCCGCCGCCGTGGCCCGCTGCCTGCGCGCGGCCAGCCTGGGCGGCTGGCTCGCCGCGACGGCCCAGGGCGCCATCGTGCTGCTCGTGCTCGCCGACGTGTCCGGCAATGCCGGCCACGTGCCCCTCGGCGACTATCTCGGCACCTCGTTCGCGCGGACGGCGATCGTGCGCGCGATGCTCGGCGCCGCGCTGGCGGTGCTGGCCGGACGAATGGCCGGACGCGCGGCCGGTGGTGCGGCGTGGGGCCTGCTGACCGTGCTCGCCCTCGCGACGTCCGCGTCGTCCGCCGGTCTCAGTCATGCGGCGGCGCGCGTCGACGGTCGGCTGCTCCTGCTCGGCCTCGACGCGGCCCATCAGCTCGCGGCTTCCGTGTGGGTGGGCGGCCTCGCCCACTTCACCCTGCACGTCGCGCGAACGCGCGGCGAGGACGATCCGTATCGGCGCGTGCTCGCACCCCGGTTCTCGACCGTGGCGCTCGTCGCCATGAGCACGATCGTGGCGACCGGCCTGGCCCTCACGCTGCTCTACGTCGGCGACCTGGCCGGAATGGTGGGTACCGCCTACGGCGTGATGATCCTGAGCAAGGTCGCGCTGCTGGCCGCGGCGCTCGGGCTGGCCGCGGTGAACTTTCGTCTCGTCCGTCGCGCGTTCGGCGCCGAGCCGCCGGCGCGGCTCACACGGTTCGTGGAGGTCGAGCTCGGACTCGGCATCACGATCCTCTTCGCGGCGGCGTCGCTGACCTCGCTGCCGCCGGCCACCGACGTCCGCGCCGACCGCGCGACCCCGGCGGAGGTGGCCGGACGCTTCGTGCCCGCGCCGCCGCGGCTCACGAGCCCGCCGATCGCCGATCTCATCCGGACGGCGGAGCCCCTGATGGCGTCGCCGGGCGAGCGCCTCGCCGTCGAGCGTGCGTGGTCCGAGTACAACCATCACTGGGCGGGCTTCTTCGTGCTGACCATGGGGCTGCTTGCGGTGCTGGAGCGCACGGGCGTGCGGGCCGCTCGCCATTGGCCGCTCGTCTTCCTGGGGCTGGCCGCCTTCCTCTTCATCCGCAACGATCCGCGCGCGTGGCCGCTCGGTCCCGCCGGCTTCTGGGAGAGCATGACCCTGCCCGACGTCCTGCAGCACCGCGCCTTCGTCGTGCTCATCGTGGTGTTCGGAATCTTCGAGTGGATGGTGCGGGTCGGGCGTCTGCCCGCGCGGCCCTGGGCGCTCGTCTTCCCGCTGCTGTGCGCGGCCGGCGGCGGCATGCTGCTCACGCACTCGCACGCGATGTTCAACCTCAAGGACGAGTTCCTCACCGAGGTCACGCATGCGCCGCTGGGCATCGCCGGCGCGTTCGCGGGCTGGGCGCGCTGGGTCGAGGTGCGACTGCCCGAAGCGGGGGGAACACCGGCGTGGCTCTGGCGCGCCTGCCTCGTGACCGTGGGCGTGATCCTGCTGGTCTATCGGGAGGCGTGAGGGTGCTGGCGGGGGCGGCGACGGCGGAGGGGACGGGACGATACGCGGGCCGCGTCGGGAAGGGCCTGCCCGCGGGACACTTCCGGGCTCTCGACGGCCATGCCGCGTCGAGTCTTGGCCTGGGGACCTACCTCGGCCGCGAGGACGACGCGACCGACGTCCTCTACCGTCGCGCGGTGGCGCGGGCGCTGGCGCGTGGATTCAACGTCGTCGACACGGCCGTGAACTATCGCCATCAGCGAAGCGAGCGCGCCGTCGGCGCCGCGATCGCCGACGTGGTGGCGAGCGGGACGAGCGCGCGCGACGAGATCGTCGTCTCGACGAAGGGCGGCTACATTCCGTTCGACGGTGCGATGCCCGCCGATCCCGGACAGTACGTCGTGGACACGTACGTCGAGCCGGGGATCGTCCAGCCCGAGGACGTGGTGGGCGGCGCGCATTGCATGACGCCGCGCTACCTGGAAAATCAAATCGGTCGCAGTCGCGCGAACCTCGGGCTGGACACCATCGACGTCTACTACCTGCACAATCCCGAGGCCCAGCTCGAAGAAGTGGAGCGCGCCGAGTTCATGCGCCGTATCCGCGCCGCCTTCGGCGCGCTCGAAGGCGCGGTGGCGGCCGGTCACATCGGCTGCTACGGCACCGCGACCTGGAACGGCTATCGCGAGCCGCCGGGGGCGCCGGGGCTCCTGTCGCTCGAGGAGATGGTCACGGCCGCCAAGGACGTCGGGGGCGCCGGCCACCACTTCAAGGTCATCCAGCTGCCCTACAACCTCGCGATGCCGGAAGCGGTCACGCGCGCGAATCAGCCGGTCGGCAAGGACACCGTGTCGCCGCTGGAGGCGGCGCGGCGGCTGGGCGTGTACGTGATGGCCTCGGCGTCGGTGTACCAGGGCCAGCTCACGCGGAACCTGCCGCCCCTCATCGCGGAGTACCTGCCGGGCTTGACCACCGACGCCCAGCGCGCGCTCCAGTTCGTGCGCTCCACCCCGGGCATCGGGACCGCGCTCGTGGGCATGAAGTCGCTGCCGCACGTCGAGGAGAACGCCGGCGTGGCCAAGGTGGCGCCGATGGAGTGGGATCAGTTCAAGCGCCTGTTCGCCATGGAATGATGCGCCTCGAGGCCAACGCTGACCACGCGCTCGGTGTTCGCCCCAGCGTGTCGGCGGTGATCTTCGACCGCCGCGGCCGCGTGCTCCTTCAGCAGCGCTCGGACGGTGGCCAGTGGGGGTTGCCGGGCGGATCCGTGGAGATCGGCGAGTCCGTCCGCGCCGCCGTCGTGCGCGAAGTGAAGGAGGAGACGGGTCTGCGCGTGACGCCCGGGCGCGTCATCGGCATCTATTCCGATCCGCGGATGCAGGTCGCCCGGTATCCCGACGGGAACGTGTGGCAGTACGTCAGCATCTGCTTCGAGTGCCGCGTCCGGGGCGGGACGCTGACGACGTGTGACGAGACGCTCGATCTCCGCTACTTCGCGCCGGGACGGTTCCCGCGCACGCTCCTGCGCAACCACCGCGTCCGCATCCGCGACGCCCGCGCCCGCCGCGCCGCACCGTTCGTCCGCTGAGCGCCATGCTCACGCGCGTGCATCACGCGGGCATCGTGGTGCGGAGCCTCGACGAGGCGTATCGGTTCTATCGGGACACGCTCGGGTTCCCGCTGCTCGAGGAAGCCGAGGTGCGCGATCAGGGCGTGCGCGCGGCGCTGCTCGACGCCGGCCCGAGCGAGATCGAGCTGCTCGAGCCATTGCACGGGGAGACGGGCGTCGGCCGCTTCCTCGCGCGCCGCGGCGAGGGGCTGCACCACGTCTGCTTCCACACGCCCGACGTGGCCGCGGCGCTCGCCGATCTCGCCGCGCGCCGGGTGGAGCTGGTCGACGCGGTGCCGCGCCCGGGGCTCGCCGGCCAGATCGCCTTCCTGCATCCCCGCGCGTGTGCCGGACTGCTCGTCGAGCTGGCAACGCCGCTGGCCACCGAGCATCACGGCCCGGCCAGCCCGTACCGGCTCGTGCGCGTGGTGGCCGGCAGCCGCGATCCCCACGGCAGCGTCGCGGTGCTCGCGTCCGTCCTCGGGCTGACGGCCACCGGCACGAAGCTCGTCGCGGGGCCCAGCGTCGTGGAGGTGCTCGCGCCGGAGGTTGCCGGCGGCGAGGGCCTGAGCGCGCTCGGCTTCGAGGTGCCCGACCGGCGCACGATCGTGGAGCGATGTATGGGGGCCGGGATCGCGATGCACGAGGTTGGACACGAGATCGTGATCGATCCTCGGCTGGCCCACGGCGCGCAGCTTCGCTTTCGCCACCCGGCCTGACGTGCGTCAGGCGCGCGGGAACACGCGAGGCACGACCCGTGCCGCGCGCGCGGACGCCCGGTCAGAACGCGTCGGGCGCGGCGGCGATCCGATCCAGGCTTTGCGGTAGCGCGTCTCCGCCTCCGCGTAGGCGGCCCGCCCGCGCTCGTCCTTCACGGCCGCGCGGATGCCCGGTTTCCCGGCGAGGCTGTCGATGCCCTTGGCGCCGGCGGCGGTCTTCATGTGGAAGATGTGCGCGACCCAGCGTGTCCGCGCGGCGCGCGAGCACGGTCTTGACCCGCGGCGCGAGCTCGTCGTGCACGGCCACG
>JBGPXN010000042.1:0-31304 GCA_041492755.1 Methylomirabilia bacterium
AGATTCGCGGCGTCCTGAAGTGCTGCGCCGTTAAGGCGCCGGGCTTCGGTGATCGCCGCAAGGCCATGCTCGGCGATATCGCCGTGCTGACGGGCGGCACGCTCATCAGCGAAGACCTCGGCATCAAGCTCGAGGACCTCGGGAAGGCCAAGAAGGTGGTCGTGGACAAGGACAACACCACGCTCGTCGAGGGCGCCGGCACCACCAAGGAGATTCAGGGGCGCATCAAGCAGATCCGCGCCCAGATCGAGGAGACCACCAGCGACTACGACCGCGAGAAGCTGCAGGAGCGCCTGGCCAAGCTGGCGGGCGGCGTGGCCGTGATCAAGGTCGGGGCCGCCACCGAGACGGCCATGAAGGAGAAGAAGGCGCGCGTGGAGGACTCGCTCAACGCCACGCGGGCGGCGGTCGAGGAGGGCATCGTGCCCGGCGGCGGGGTCGCGTTGCTGCGCGCCGCCAAGGCCATCGACAAGCTGAAGCTCGAGGGTGACGAGAAGGTGGGCGCGCAGATCGTGCGCCGGGCGCTCGAGGAGCCGATCCGCCAGATCGTCGAGAACGCGGGCGTCGAAGGCAGCGTGATCGTCGAGAAGGTGAAGGCGGAGACCGCGCCCAGCCGCGGCTACGACGCGGAGAGCATGGAGTTCGTGGACCTGGTCCAGGCCGGCATCATCGATCCGACCAAGGTGGAGCGGGTGGCCCTGCAGAACGCGGCGTCGATCGCCTCGCTCCTGCTGACCACCGAGGCCTTGATCACCGATATTCCCGAGGAGAAGTCCGCGGCGGCCCCGGCCATGCCGCACGGCGATATGTATTAGGAACCGCGCACGTAACTGATCGGGGGGCGGCGCGCGAACGGCGTTGCCATTGAGCCGAGGGGGGCCGACCCCCCTCGGACTCCCCCGGCAGTCAACCGTGGTTGAACTGCAGTTCTGCTCACGCGATGCGTGGGCGACGGCTCGGGTCGGAGACGGCCCGGGCCGTATCTTTTGTTGGGCATTGACGTTGCCGGTGGTGGGGTTGTTTGGTAGGGTAACGGTGCTCAATTCAGTCCCCGAGGTCCTGAGGAGGTGAGAGGTCTGCGGCCATACGAAATTCTCGTGATCATCGACCCCCGGCCGTCCGATGAGGAAGTCGTCACGCTGCTGACGCAGCTGGGCGAGCAGCTCAAGGCGCTGGGCGCCGAGGTCACCAAGTCCGAGAACTGGGGGAAGCGCCGGCTGACGTACGACATACGCAAGCAGCGTGAGGGGACGTACGCGGTCTTCGAGGTGTCCGCCGAGCCGTCCACGATCAAGGAGTTCGAGCGGCAGCTGCGGCTCAACGAGACCGTGCTGCGCTTCCTGTCCGCGCGCATCCCTGTCCGCAAGAAGGCTCGGCCGGCGAAAACCCCTGAACCTCAGCAGCTCGAGGAGGTCGGTTGATGGCGAGCCTCAACAAGGTTTTCCTGATCGGCAACCTGACGCGGCCACCGGAGCTTCGGTACACGCCGAGCGGTACCGCCGTCGCGGACCTGCGGCTGGCCGTGAATCGGAACTACACCACGCAGAGCGGCGAGAAACGCGAGGAAGCGTGCTTCTTGAACGTCGTGGTGTGGGGCAAGCAGGCGGAGGCGTGCGGGGAGTATCTCGACAAGGGCAGTCCGATCATGATCGAGGGCCGTCTGCAAACGCGGGAGTGGGAAGGCAAGGACGGCCAGAAGCGGTCGGTCGTCGAAGTGGTGGCCGAGCGCGTGCAGTTCATGGGCCGCGGTAAGGCGGCCGCGCCGGCGGCGGTGCCGGCGGGTGAGTCGTTCTCGGACGATGCCCCGCCGGCAGATGACGACGTCCCGTTCTAGCAACTAGCGGGGAGGACGAGCGATTCCGACACCTCAGAAGCCCATGAAGCGCCGCCGGTTCGGCCGGCGGAAGATCTGCAAGTTCTGCGCGGACAAGGTCGCTTCCGCCGATTACAAGGATGTCCGCCGGCTCCGTAGCTTCGTGAGCGAGCGCGGCAAGATCATCCCGCGCCGCATCTCCGGAAGTTGCGCCCGGCATCAGCGGCAGCTCACGCACGCCATCAAGCGCGCGCGGACGGTGGCCCTCGTGCCGTACATGGCGGTCGACTAGGTCGCGCCATGAAGATCATCCTGCTCGACGACGTCGCCAAGGTGGGCCGGCGTGGTGAAGTGCGTGACGTGGCCGACGGCTACGCGCGGAACTTCCTCATCCCCCGGAAGCTCGCGCTGGTGGCGACCGCCGGTAACCTGACCAACCTCGATCAGATCAAGAAGCAGCAGGAAGCGAAGGCATCCCGGGTCAAGAGCGACGCCGAAGGTCTGCGGGGCCGCCTCGAGGGCCTCGTGTACGAAGAGCGACGCCAGGCATCGGAAGAGGGCAAGCTGTTCGGTTCGGTGACGAGCCAGCAGATCGCCGAGTTCCTCGAAACTCGAGGTCTCAAGATCGACCGCCGCCGTATCGTCCTCGACGAGCCGATCAAGGCGCTCGGCGAAACCTCCGTTCCCATCCGACTTCACCAGGACGTCACGGCTCAGCTTCGCGTCAACGTCGTCCGCGAGTAGCGCGCGGCGCGCGCGACCTTCGACCCTCGAGGATCTTGGTCCTCGGGGGTCGATTTTTTATCCACGCTTCATCCCCGTTGCGTCCACCGATTTGTGGGGGCTGTCCACGTGATATCCACGGGGTGTCCACAAAAACAGACGTACGAACGAATTTAATTGACGATTCGTGGGCCCGCGCGAAAGGATCATCGCGGATGCTTCGCGGGGACTTGCGCTCATGAGCCGTCTGGAAGTCGTGGCGAGGGTTCCCCCGCAGAACCTGGACGCCGAGCGCGCCGTCCTCGGGGCCATCCTGCTCGAGGGTCGCGAGACCCTCCCCCGGGTCATCGAAGCTCTGCAGCCGACCGACTTCTACACGGAAGCCCACCGCGTCATCTACGACACGATGCTGACCCTGTTCGACCGGGGCCAGCCCGTCGACCTGATCACCCTCAGCGAGGAGTTGCGGCGCAGCGAGCGCTTGCAGTTCGCGGGTGGGCCGGGGGCGCTCGCCCTGCTCGTGGAGCAGGCCTCGATCGCCGCGCACCTGACGAGCTACTCCACGCTGGTGCGAGACCACGCCGTGCTGCGCGAGCTCATCCAGGCCGGCACGCACATGATCGAGGAGGCGTTCGAGGCCCGCGACGACGTGCAGACGATCGTCGACCGCGCCGAGCAACGCATCTTCGGCCTCGCCGAGCGCCGTCTCCAGGGCAATGCGATCCCGGTCAAGAGCATCCTGACCGACACCTTCAAGTACATCGAGACGCTCTACGAGCGGAAGGAGCACGTCACTGGTGTAGCCACCGGTCTGACGAAGCTCGATGAAATGACCGCCGGCTTGCAGCCCTCCGATCTCATCCTCATCGCCGGCCGACCCAGCATGGGCAAGACCGCGTTCGCGCTGTCCATCGCGCAGCACGTGGGCATCACGCTGCGTGGGAAGGTGCTCGTCCTCAGCCTCGAAATGTCGTCCCAACAGCTCGTCCAGCGCATGCTGTCGTCCGAAGGGAAGGTCGATTCGCTCGCCGTCCGCACCGGTCGCCTGCAGGCCGCCGACTGGCACCGCCTGACCGCCGCGGCCGGGCGTCTCAGCGACGCGCCGATCTTCATCGACGACAGTCCCGGCCTCACCGTGCTCGACGTCCGCGCCAAGGCGCGCCGGATGAAGGCGGAGCACGGCCTGGACCTCGTCGTCATCGACTACCTCCAGCTCATGCGCGGACGCGCCTCGCTCGACAATCGGCAACAGGAAATCTCGGAGATCTCGCGCTCGCTCAAGGCGCTGGCCAAGGAGCTCAACGTCCCGGTCGTCGCGCTGTCGCAGCTTTCGCGCGCGATCGAAACGCGGGGTGACAACACGCCGCGTCTGTCCGATCTTCGCGAAAGTGGAGCCCTCGAGCAGGACGCGGACGTGATCATGTTCCTCCATCGGCCGTCCTTCTATTCCAAGGACCCGCCGGAGGAGACGCGGAAGACGGCCGAGGTGCATATCGGTAAGCAGCGGAACGGCCCCACCGGCAGGCTCGAGGTTTCATTCCTCTCCCAGTACGCCCGCTTCGAGAACCTCGCCGGCGACCGCGAGTACCAGCCCTTCTAGCAATCGCGCTGCGATGTTGGCCGTGCGTTGCCGTGTGGGCACCAACGGCCTTCCGTCCCAATCCGCGCCGGTAAGCGGGTGTCTGCAAGAAGCCGCGGGTACACGAAGTCGGTGGGACGCGCGGTGGATTACTCGTGAGAAACCGCGGGCCGGCGGCACCGCGGCAGTTCCGCGGTCGACGCGGGGAGGGACGTGGATGAGTGGGGCTTGCGGATGCGCGAGCTGGTCGCGGCACGCGTTGAGCTCGGCGGCGTCGATTGCGGCAAGCCGTGCTGTCCCGAATGCGCGGTCGCTCTGGAGTCGGTGAGCTGCGCGTCCTGCGCGAGGACCCTGCTCGGCGCGGCCAACGTGCCGGCGAACGAGCCGTTCGATCTGCATTGACGGAAGTCATGACGCCGACGTCCGAGCGTCGGATCGACGACTCGCACGACGCCGACCGCGCCTGAGGTGAGCATCGCCGGGGCGGCGCCGCCGGTCTGCCCGGCCGCCGCCCGGCGCGCTTGACGCGCTGCCCCTCCTGACGCGCGCGTTTTCGGCGCCGTCGCGCGTTTGGGACCCTTCCCAGGCGGCGGATTGCCCTGGCCGGGCCCGTGGCCGACATCGGCGCTGGTGTGCCGATACGGCGCGACCGCGGCAGTTGTTTTTTCCCCGGGGGTGGCCGGGTATCATTGGCCCCGTGCGCCTGCACCGGCTGAAGCGGCTCTTCGTCGGCTCGCCGCTGCCGACTGCGCAGTCCCGTCATGAGCGGCTGGGCAAAGCGACCGCGCTCGCCGTGTTCGCCTCCGATGCGCTGTCTTCGGTGGCGTACGCGACGGAGGCGATCCTGCTGCAACTCATCCACGCGGGCACGATGGCCCTCAGTTACTCGCTGCCCATCGGATTCGCCATCGCGGTGCTCATCGCCATCGTCGTCAGCTCGTACCAGCAGACGATTCGCGCCTATCCCCAGGGTGGCGGCGCCTACATCGTCACCAAGGACAATCTCGGCGTGCTGCCCGGCCTCGTCGCCGGCGCCGCCCTGCTCATCGACTACGTCCTGACCGTCGCCGTCAGCGTGGCCGCGGGCGTGGTGGCGATGACCTCGGCCGTGCCCGCGCTCATCCCGTATCGGGTGATCTTGTGCGTGGCGGCGGTGGCCGCGATCGGGACCGCCAACCTGCGCGGAATCCGGGAATCGGGGAAGCTGTTCGCGCTGCCCACCTATCTCTTCATCGGCAGCCTCGGCGTCCTGATCCTGTATGGCGCCGCCGGGGCCATCTTCGACTTCCTGCCGGAAGCGCCGTATCAGCAGCACGCGCCCGGTCTCGAGGGCATCAGCCTCTTCCTGTTGCTCAAGGCGTTCGCCAACGGGTGTACCGCACTGACCGGCGTGGAGGCGGTCTCGGACGGGGTTCCCGCGTTCACGCCGCCGGAATCGCAGAACGCGCGCATCGTCCTGGCCTGGCTCGGGGTCATCCTGATCACGCTGTTCGTCGGCATCACCTATCTCGCCTACGATTTCGGAATCGTCCCCCGCCCCGAGGAAAGCGTGCTCTCCCAGCTCGCGCAACGGGTGTTCGGCCGCGGCGTCCTGTACTACGAGATCCAGGCGGTGACGATGCTGATCCTCCTCCTCGCCGCCAACACGTCGTTCGCGGATTTTCCGCGCCTGTCGTTCTTCCTGGCCCGGGACCGGTTCATCCCGCGGCAGTTCGCCACCCAGGGCGACCGGCTCGTCTTCTCCAACGGAATCGCGATCCTCGGTGGCCTCGCCGTCGCGCTGCTGGTCGTGTTCCGGGGCGATACCTACGCCTTGCTGCCGCTCTACGCCGTCGGCGTCTTCCTGTCGTTCACGCTGTCCCAGGCGAGCATGGTGCGACGCTGGCTGACGCTTCGCGAGCGCGGCTGGTACTGGCGGGCGGCGCTCAACGGGGTGGGGGCCGTCGTGACCGGGATCGTGATGCTCACCCTCGCCGTCACGAAGTTCACCGAGGGGGCCTGGATCGTCATCGTTCTGATTCCGGTCTTCGTGACCGTGTTCATCATGATCCACCGCCACTACGAAGAGGTGGCCCAGCAGCTCTCGCTGGAGGGCTTCACGCCGCCGGCGGCGATCACCAATAGCGTCCTCGTCCTCGTGGGGGATCTGCACCGCGGGGTGGTGAAGGCCGTGCAGTACGCGCAGTCTCTGTCGCCGGCCGCCAAGGCGGTCTACGTGGAGACGGATCCGGAGCGGACGCACCGTCTCGAGAGCCGCTGGTCGCAGTGGGGAATGGGCGTTCCCCTCATCGTACTGACGTCACCGTATCGCTCGCTGCTCGGTCCGCTCGTCGACTACATCGACCATCTGCAAGAGACGGGCGGCGAAAACCAGATCGTCACGATCGTGGTGCCGGAGTTCATCCCGGCCCGCTGGTGGCAGCAGCTCCTGCACAACCAGACGGCCCTGCTCATCAAGGGCGCGCTGCTCTTCCACCGTAACGTCGTCGTCACGGACGTTCCTCACCACCTCAAGCATTAGGGACGTGGGGGGCCCCGAAAAGGCCCCCCACACCCCCCAACGCTCGGGGCGCCCCGGCGAAGCCGGGGTGCCCCTCGACATCGCGCGACGCTTGGCGCCGCCCCGGCGCGCGCATCGTTCTCCGTCTGGTACACTTGATGGCCCGTGAACCTCACCCTCGGAGTCGATGGTCCGCTCGACGTCGCCGTCACCCTCGCTCGGTACCGCATCTGGGGTGAAGATCCCGCGAACCGGCTGGACGAGGGCGTCTTCCGCCGTGTGCTACGGATCGACGGCCGGCGGCTGCCCTACGAGGTCCGCTGGGAGGGCGGCGTCGACGACGCCCGACTTCAGATCTCGATCCCGGGTGGGCGTGGCGATCGGATGGCGGCGAGCGTGAACCACGAGGTGCGGCGGATCTTCGGTCTGGACTTCGACCTACCGGGCTTCTACCGCATGGCCAAGGCCGATCCCGCGCTCGGGCCCCTCGTCGAGCCGCTCTATGGCCTGCGCCCGACGCTCTCACCCGATCCCTTCGAGATGCTGGTCGGGGCCATCATCGCCCAGCAGGTGAACCTGACCTTCGCCTTCACGCTTCGCGCCCGGCTCGTGCGTCGTTACGGTGTGGCCGCGACCATCGGCCGCGCCCTGGTCTACGCCTTTCCCGAGCCGTCGGCGCTGGCGCAAGCGCCGGTGGCGGTGCTGCGTGAGATGCAATTCTCCGAGCGCAAGGCGGAATACGTCCGCGGGCTGGCCCAGGCGGCGGCGGCGGGCGGCTTCGACTTCACGACGATGGCCGCCGCCGACAGCGCCGCGACGATCGAGCGGCTGACGGCGCTCCGCGGACTGGGCCGCTGGACGGCGGACTGGTTTCTCGCGCGCTGTCTGGGCCGCGGCGACGTCTGTGCCGCCGGCGATCTCGCCGTCGGGAAGGCCTTCCACCATTATTATGGACGCAGACGCCCACTGAGCGAGGACGCCATCCGGCGGCGCGCCGCCGCGTGGGGCACGTATCAGAACCTTGCAGTCCACTACCTGCTCGCCGGCATGCGCCGGGGACGGTCGGCAGCCGGGGGAGGCACATGAACAAGAAGCTGACGCTCCCCATCGTTGGTCAGCCCGATCCGAACGTGCCGTCCGATGTCCATCTCGTCGGACGCTACGCGGTCGGCGTGACGTGGGCCGACAATCACGGGAGCATCTATCCGTTCGATCGGCTGCGCACGGATTGCCCGTGCGGACTCTGCGAGGGTCTCGTGAGCATGACCCCGCAAATGATCTGGCCGCGCGCGATCAACCGCACACCGGGGGGCCTGCGCGTGGAGTGGACGGACAATCACGAGAGCCTCTATCCGTATCCCGAGCTGCGTGCCGGGTGTAAGTGCGCCGGCTGTACGGGCGGGCATTGATGGAGGAACGGGACAAGCGCCGCGTCCTCGCCGGGGTCATGCTGTCGATCTTCCTGGCCGCCATGGAATCGACGGTGGTGGCCACCGCGATGCCGAAGGTGGTGACGAGCCTCGGCGGGCTGCAGATCTACTCGTGGGTGTTCTCGGGCTTCCTCCTCACGTCCACCGTCACGATGCCGCTCTGGGGGCGGCTGTCCGATCTCTTCGGCCGTCGTCCCATGTTCCTGCTCGGGCTCGGCATTTTCCTGGTGGGCTCCGCGTTGTCGGGGCTGTCGCGCAACATGGTCGAGCTCATCGCGTTCCGCATGCTCCAGGGGCTGGGCGCCGGGTCGCTCATGACCACCGGCATGACGATCGTCGGCGACATCTTCACGATCGAGCGGCGGGCCAAGAGCCAGGGCTACCTGTCGGGCGTGTGGGGTATCGCCTCGCTGGTGGGGCCGCTGCTGGGCGGCTTCCTCACCGACCACGTGTCGTGGCGGTGGGTCTTCTACATCAACGTGCCGTTCGGTGCCCTCGCCATGTTCCTCATCGGCACCTCGCTGCACGAGG
Organism: Methylomirabilia bacterium; assembly: GCA_041492755.1. Taxonomy (GTDB): domain Bacteria; phylum Methylomirabilota; class Methylomirabilia; order Rokubacteriales; family CSP1-6; genus JBGPXN01. Next base: position 8,577 of record JBGPXN010000042.1, read on the forward strand.
ATGCCGCCCGCCGGCGCACGCCGGTGATCGACTACGCGGGGCTCGTCCTCTTCGCCATCGGCGTCTCCACGTTGTTGCTCGCGGCGGTGGAGGCCGGCCGCGCCGGTGCGTGGACGGGGCTCGACGTCACCGGTCCGGCCGTCGTCAGCGTGGTGGCGCTGGCGGCGTTCGTGGCGGTGGAGCGGCGGGCCCGCGAGCCGATCGTGCCGCTCGGCCTCTTCACCAACCGGATGGTCCTGGCTGCCGTGCTCACGGGATTCTTCTCGGGGATGGCGATGTTCGGCGCGATCTCCTTCGTCCCGTTGTTCCTGCAAGCCGTGACCGGCACCACCGCGACCGGCGCCGGGATCGTCCTGATCCCGTTCATTCTCGGCTGGGTGCTGCTGTCCATCGTGAGCGCGCGCATGGTGCTGCGGACGGGGTACCGGACGCTGGTGCTCACGGGCATGGTGCTGCTCACGGTCGCGTTCATGCTGTTCTCGCGGTGGGGCGAGGGGCTCACATCGCTCGCCGCGATGCGCGACGTGTTCATCGCCGGTGTCGGCATGGGGATGACGTTCGTTCCGATGCTGATCGGCGTGCAGAGCGCGGTGCCGCGAAGCGAGCTCGGCGTGGCGACGTCGGTGACGCAATTCTTTCGCGCGGTGGGCGGCGCCATCGGTCTGTCGCTCATGGGTGCCGTCATGGCCCAGCACTTGCGCGCAGGCTTGCCCATGGAGGTGGCCCTGCACGGCGCCTTCAAGCTCGGACTCGTCGTCTGCCTTGCTGCGGTCGCGTCGGCGCTGATCGTGCCGGGGGGCCGCGCCCGGGAGCTCGCTCGCGCCGACATGCGCGGCGAGCCGACGCAGGCGGGAGGCTGAGCCATGCCGGGTGACGTTCCGCTCTTCGAGCGTCTCGCGCAACTGCCGGCGGTTCCGGCTTCGGCCGCGGTGGGACTCCTCGCGCGGCTGGCCAAGCCGCAGTCGGACCCCGTCATCGGCCCGCTGTTCGGCGAAAACGAGGACGGCGAGACCGTGGTCAACCCGCTGGTCCCCGCGGTGCTGAAGCAATTTCAGGACAAGGCGGACCTGACCTGTTACCAGGCGCTGGTCGAAGGGTTGACCGGCGTCTGGAACGCGGCGGTGCGGGCGGCGGTGGTGGCGAAACTCCGCGCCGCCGGGCTCCCGCCGGACGACCTGCTCCTCCGACTGCAGAGGGTCTCGCCCACGCTGGGGTTCGCCAACGAGCGCGGGGATTGGTCGCGCGAGTGGCTCGCCGATCCCTTCGCGCAGGACGCGCTCCTCGTCCAGCAGTGCATGGTACGCCTCCTGTTCGCCGTCCGCGGACTGGCGGAGGCGCGCGCCACCGAGCTCACAACGCAGACCGGATGAAGAGGGACAAGCGATGAGCACCACTGGCCTCGGCACGTATCGCGACATCCTCGACAAGAAGGGCTTTGCGCACCTGGCCACCGTCGGCGCCGACGGCAGTCCTCACGTGACGCCGGTGTGGGTCGATTTCGACGGGACGCACATCCGGGTCAACACCGCCCGCGGTCGCGTGAAGGAGGGGAACCTCCGGCGCAACCCCCGGGTGGCGCTCTCCGTCCAGGACCCCGAGAATCCGTACCGCTACGTGCAGATCCGCGGGCGGGTGACGGAGATGACGGAGAGCGGGGCGGACGCTCACATCGACGCGCTCGCCAAGAAGTACATCGGCAAGGATCGCTACCCGAACCGGCAACCCGGTGAAGTGCGGGTGATGGTGAAGATCCAGCCGGACCGCGTGCAGGGCATGGGCTAGACCGCATGCGAGGATCGACGCCGGCGCCTTGATCCAGCTCAGCGACGTCGCGAAGGCGTACGGCGGGCAGCCCATCTTCAACGGGCTGTCGTGGCGGCTCGTGCCGGGCGAGCGGATCGGTCTCGTTGGCCCGAACGGCGTCGGCAAGACTACGTTGTGCCGCATCGTGGTCGGGATCGAAGAGCCGGATGCCGGGACGGTCAGTCGCGCGCGCGACGCCAGCGTCGGCTACCTTGCGCAGGAAGCCGCGTCCGTCGAGGCGGGCTCGGTGCTCGCGGAAGCATTGAGCGGGTTCGAAGAGGTGTGGCGCCTCGAGCGCGAGATGGAAGAAGTCGCCGCCGCGCTCGCGGCGGTGCCGGCCGACACGAGCGCGCTCACCGACCGCTACGGCGATCTGCAGCATCGCTTCGAAGCGCTCGGCGGCTATTCCCTGGAAACGCGCGCCCGCGCGATCCTGAGCGGGCTCGGCTTCCGTTCGGAGGACCTCACGCGGTCGCTGGTCGAGTTCTCCGGCGGCTGGCGGATGCGGGCGGCGCTGGCCCGCCTGTTGTTGCTCCACCCGACGTTCCTCCTGCTCGACGAGCCGACGAACCACCTCGATCTGGCATCGTTGGAGTGGCTGGAGGAATTCCTGGCCGCGTACGACGGGACCGTCGTCATCGTCTCCCACGACCGCTATTTCCTGAACCGGATGGTCACCTCCATCGCGGAGGTGTCGGCCGACGGGCTGACGGTCTATTCCGGCGACTACGACGATTACCTGGTCGAGCGCGAGGCCCGTCGCGCGCTCCGTGAAGCGCAGGCGCGGAACCAGGCGAAGCGGATCGCCGAGATCGAGCGGTTCATCGAACGCTTTCGCTACCAGGCCACCAAGGCCCGGCAGGTCCAGAGCCGCGTCAAGATGCTGGGGCGCATCGAACGGATCGACGTGGATGCCGACCGGCGTGGCGTGCGGTTCACCTTCCCGGAGCCGCCGCGCACCGGACGACGGGTCGCCAATCTCAAGGACATGCGCAAGAGCTATGGCGACAACGTCGTGTACGACGGGATCGACATGACCGTGGAGCGGGGCGATCGTGTCGCGCTCGTCGGCGTGAACGGCGCCGGCAAGTCGACGCTGCTCCGGATCGTGGCCGGCGTGCTGCCCTTCGACCGCGGCGAACGGACGCTCGGGACGCACGTGACCGTGCACTACTACGCGCAGCACCAGCTCGACGCGCTCGATCCCGCGCGCACCGTGCGGGAGGAGTTGGAGGCCGCGGCACCGGAGGCGCAGCACACACGGTTGCGCACGCTGCTCGGCGCCTTCCTGTTCTCGGGCGACGCCGTGGACAAGAAGATCGCCGTGCTGTCCGGTGGCGAGAAGGCGCGGGTCGCGCTGGCCCGGATGCTGGTGCGGCCGGCGGCGCTGCTGTGCCTCGACGAGCCGACCAACCACCTCGATCTCGCTTCCCGCGAGGTGCTCGAGGCGGCGCTGGCGCAGTTCCCCGGTACCATCGTCTTCATCTCGCACGATCGGTACTTCATCAACCGGATCGCCACGCGCGTGTTCGAGATCGCCGGGGGCCGCATCACCGAGCACCTCGGCACGTACGACGACTACCTCGAGGCCACGCGTCGCGCCGGCGCGGCAGGGCCGGAGGTGGCGGAACCGCCGGGCCAGGAGCCGGCCGCGCCGCGACCCGCGGCCGCGCCGGTCGCGCGGGTGGTGTCGACGCCGGCGAAGCGCGCGCGCCCGAGCGCGGAAGTACGGCGAATGCAGCGACGGCTGGAGGAGCTCGAGCAGCAGATCGATGGCCTCGAAGCACGCCTGGGTGAGATCGGCGAGGCGCTGGGTGATCCGACGCTCTACACCGATGGGGAGCGCGTGCGCGCGGTGACGGCGGAGCGGAAGGCGGCCGAAGCGCGGGTGGCGGGGCTGCTCCACGAATGGGAGACGCTGTCGGCCGAGCTGGCCCAGCATGCGTGAGTTCTACGCGCCGATCGATCCCGACGAGCTGCGTCGCGCTCGCGAGAAGGGGCGTGAGCTGCGGGCCTCGGCGTGGTGGAAACGTCGGACCTCCACCGGCGTCTGCCACTATTGCCGCCGCCAGGTCGGGGCGCGCCACCTGACCATGGATCACGTCGTGGCGCTCGGCCGCGGCGGTCGCAGCGTGCGCGGGAACGTCGTGCCCGCGTGCAAGGACTGCAACACTCGCAAGCACTCGCTTCTGCCCATCGAGTGGGAGGAGTATCTCGCGCGGTTCTCTGACCCGCGGGAGGAGTGATTTCGGTCGATCGCGCGCTGAAACGGCGGCCTCGGGGCAGGGTGCGGCGCTAACTGTTCGCTCCGCGCCGTGGCCGGGCCGCCGGGATCGCGGGCCGGCCGAATCTCTTTTGAGTACATGGGGGGCCCCGACATGGCCCCCCATACCCCTATATGATCCTCGCGTAGTCTCAGTGTCACCGAGCTCGCGGGGACGAGGACCATCCCATACCCATCCTGCTCTGAGGATCCGATGGGGACTGTCCCACCTCGTGAGTGAACGGCGAAAGGTTCCATAGGAGGTTGCCCCGGTGAGGGCCGATATAGGGGGAGCCGGCCGTTCCCGCTCGCTGACGCGCGCCGTGCACGTCGCTGGGAGTCTGGGGGGGGGGGGGGGCGATGCGCGACAAACTTGGTGTGGATTGGGCGGATGCCGAACACGCCGTGTGGGTGGAGGACGAGGCGGGGACGAAGGTGATGAGCCGCACGGTGCCGCAGACGGTCGAGGGCCTGGCGGAGTTTGGCCGGTGGCTCGACGAACGGCGCGCGGCCGGGCGCGAGCTGTGGGCGGCGATCGAGAAGCCGGAGGGCCGGATCGTCGATTTCCTGCTGGATCACGGGGTCCTGGTGTTTGCCATCAACCCGAAAGCCGTCGACCGCGCCCGCGATCGCTTCCGGATGAGTGGGGCGAAGAGCGACCCCTTCGATGCCCGGGTCCAGGCCACCTTCCTGCGCACCGACCACGGGCATCTGTCGCCGCTGCGGCCGAGCTCCGAGGCCGCCCAGGAACTGAAGGGACTGACCCGCGACTACACCCGGCAGGTGCGGCAGCAGACGCGCCTGCTCAACCAGCTCACGGCCGCGCTCAAGGCGTACTACCCGCGCGCGCTCGAGGTCGTGGACGACCTCAAGAGCCGATGGGGCCGGGACTTCCTGCGGGACTATCCCACGCCGACCGCGCTGGCGGCGCTGACCGAGCGACCGTGGCAGCGGTGGGCCCGCGACCATCGGCTCCGCGCCGCGCGCGCCACGGAGCTGTGGGCGATCGTCGAGCGCCCGCAGTTGGCGGTGCCGGCGCATGTCGTGCGGGTCCACGCCCGGCTCGTGGGCGCGCGGCTCGAGCCACTGAATGTCACCGTGGCGGCGGTCGACGCGTATCGGGAAGCGATCGCCGATTTTTTCGGGCGCATGCCGGCGGCTGAGTGGGCGGCGTCCCTGCCGGGCGGGCGGAGCGGGACGACCGTGCCCCGGCTGTACGCCGAACTCGGGGACGCCGCCGGGCGCTGGCAGACGTTCCGGCATCTCCAGGGCCACGCCGGTGCCGTGCCCGTCACCGCCCGCAGTGGCAAGCAGGTCATCGTGATGTTCCGGTTCGCCTGCAATACGCATCTGCGCGACGCGGTGCACCAGTTCGCGCTGCAGTCGCTTCAACACAGCGAGTGGGCCCGGGCGTACTACGACCGGTGCCGACGCCGCGGCCACCGGCATCACCATGCCCTCCGCGCCCTCGCCGCGAAATGGCTCAAAATCATCTTCGTGCTCTGGAGCCGCCAGGTCGCCTATGACGAAACCCACCATCTGGCGACCATGGCGCGGCAGCATCTGCGACAGACGGCATGAGAGACCCCGAAAAATGCTTGACGAGCCCATAGGAGGTCCCCATCGCTCGGACGCGCCCCGGGTTTCCCGGGGCGCGCCTCGACATCCCCACCGCTCGGGGCGCCCCGGCGGAGCCGGGGCTCTCCTCGAATTCCCTCACACCCTCTGAGCGTTCGTTCCTGCGCTTCGATGGCTGCCATCACCGATCTGTTCCGCCGCTCCCATCTCTCGATCGTGCGATCCGTTCGCCACTGTCGTCACCCAGCGACACTGTGGTGTCTGCGAAAGCCGACGGGGCAGCGTATCGAACGTTGCACGTTGACGCGTGCCGCCATCGCCGCTGCAATGGCCTCGCGCGCAGTCACGCGCGAGGCGGTTCACTTCTGAACGGAGGAGGAGGAGCGCGATGGTGCAGGGAATCGTGAGAATCGTTTGGGTGGTGGCGGTGGTGGGGAGCATCGCATGGGCGGAGGCGGCGCCACCGGCGCCGAAGCCGGCGTCGGCCCACGAGCCGGCGCCGGCCCGCCCGCACGAGATGAAGGCGACGGTGGCGGTGGACGGCAAAGTGAACATCAACACGGCGTCGGTGAAGGAGCTCATGAAGCTCGAGGGTGTGAACCGCAAGCTCGCCGAGAAGATCGTCGAGTACCGCGATGCTCACGGGCACTTCAAGAAGGCAACGGACATCCGCAAGGTGGAGGGCTTCGGCGGCGGTCTGTGGGACAAGAACCGCGAGCGCGTCGCCGTGGAGTAGCCCGCCGAAGACAGCAGGTCACGATCACACTTTTTTTGGGGACGGCGCCAGGGCTGCGGTAGGATTGGTGCAAATCGGTCGGAGCGTCACAGCGCTTCTTCAGCGTCCCCGCCGACAATTCCGCCGGCGGCTGACGTGACCGAGCCTCGGGCCGGGAGTCGGCATCCGGTTCTGGGTCAGTGGGACTGGGCCCGCGTGGTGCCCTTGCCGAGAATAGGAGGTGATCCAGCCGATGTGTAGACCTACGGTGATCTGTGAGGTGGTTGCCTCCTAGGCAAGCTCCACGCTAGCTCGGGTGGACGGCCTGGGAGACCAGGCACCACCGACCCCGACGATCCCGTCTCACCAGCGGGGCGGCGCCAGCAAACGAATCGAGGCGTCGTTAAAGATCGTCGGGGTTCTTTTTTCTGCAGAGACACGACGGCCCGCCGGGGATTCCCCGGCGGGCCGCGCGAAGTGGTCCGCGACTAAATGATCTGGGCGGACGTTAGACCTTTCGAACGTTGGAAGCCTGGAGGCCCTTCGGCCCCTTGGTGACTTCGAATTCCACCTTGTCGCCTTCGCTCAGGCTCTTGAAGCCCTGGGCCGAGATGGCGCTGTAGTGGACGAAGACGTCTTCGCCGCCCTCGACCTGGATGAAGCCATAACCCTTCGCGTCGTTGAACCACTTCACAGTGCCGTTTGCCATACTCCCCTTCCTCTTGTTCGTCGCCGTGTCCGTACCCGGCGTTCGGCGGGCTCCCCCGCGTGCTGGTTACCTGGAGCGCTCGCCCCGCTCCGGTGCTCCCGGCCCCGATGGCCGGGCCCTCCGATGCCCGTTCGGGCAAAAAAAACACCGCGGGACCCGGTGGTCCTCGCGGTGTCGTCCCTCAGACCCGAGCGACGCCTACATCACGTGCAACGCCGGTCCAACCAACCATCACAAACCGCGGAGACTTTACAACGATGAAAAAATTGCTGTCAAGCGGGATTCTTGAGCTGCGTCCCCCGCGGCACCCGCTCACCGAGATGGCGCTCGATCGCGCGGAGCTGGTCCGCTTCTTCAGGCGCCGCGAAGCTCGAGGCGAGCCCACTGGCCTCCGCCCGGGCCGTGCGCCCGATGCGATGCACGTAGTCCTCCGGTGTCTGCGGCAGGTCGAAGTTGACGACGTGGCTGATGCCGACGACGTCGATGCCGCGCGCCGCGATGTCGGTCGCCACCAGCACCCGGTATCGCCCGGCGCGGAAGCCCTCGAGGGCGTCACGGCGCTGGGCCATGCTGCGGTCCGCGTGCAGGCGGGCCGAGCGGTGGCCGGCGGCCGCGACGGCGCGGGCGAGGCGCTCGGCGCGGTGCCGCGTGCGAGTGAAGACGAGCGTCGGCCCCGCCTCCGCGCGTAGCAGAGCGAGGAGCAGCCGCGTCTTGTCCTCGCTGCGCGACGTGTAGACCACTTGCCGTACCCGCTCGACCGGGCGCGCGAACACGCCGACTTCGATCCGGAGCGGCCGGACCAGATGCTGGCGCACCAGCCGCTCGACCTCGGTCGGCATCGTGGCCGAAAAGCACAGCGTTTGGCGATCGAGCGGCACCACGGCGAGGATCCGCTCGACCTGGGGCGCGAAGCCCATGTCGAGCATGCGGTCGGCTTCGTCCAGCACGACGACTCTGAGACTCCCGAGGCTCACGGAGCGACGCTCGAGATGATCGTTGAGGCGGCCGGGCGTGGCGACGAGCACGTCGGGCCGGGCGGCCAACGCGCTGACTTGCGGGCCGAGCGGCTCGCCGCCGATGAGGGTGACGGCGCGGATGCCCTGCGCGCCGCCGAGCGCGGCGAACGTGGCCGCCGTCTGCACGGCGAGCTCGCGGGTCGGGGCGAGGACCAGCACGCGCGGACTGCCGGGCCGGGGCTTCGCACCGCCGGCGGTGAGGCGCTCGATTACCGGAATGGCGAAGGCGGCGGTCTTGCCGGTGCCGGTCTGCGCGCAGCCGATGACGTCGCGACCGTCGAGGATCGGCGGGATGGCGCGAGCCTGGATCGGCGTCGGCGTGGTGTAACCGGCGGCGGCAATCGCGGCCTGCATAGAGGGGGAGAGGAGAAGATCGGTGAATGCACGAACCATGATCGAAAACCTTTCTGGGTTCAAAAAACGGAGATCACCCGGGCCCGGGGCGCGGGCCCGGGTGGGAGCGATCAGGGGGGGACTCTTCGTCTCTTAGACCTTCCGGACGTTGGAGGCTTGCAGACCCTTGGGGCCGCGCGTCACTTCAAACTCGACTTTGTCACCCTCGGCCAGGCTGCGGAACCCCTGGCCGCTGATGGCGGAGTAGTGGACGAACACGTCCTCTCCGCCGTCCTGGGTGATGAACCCGTACCCTTTTGCATCGTTGAACCACTTCACTTGTCCATTGGCCATACCGACTTACCTCGCTTCGGGCTTATCCGCCCCTGAGTGCTCCCGCCGTGGTGGCGGGGTTGCCCTCCTCGATCGGAGGACAAACAAAAACGCCGCGCGAACTGGATCTTCGCGCGGCGTTTGTCTCGGTCTTCAATACTGTGCTGAGACGACCCGGTCTGAACCAGAACCTGCATGATGGTGACATGGTGCCCCGCCGGAGTCAATCGAATTTTCCCCGATTCGTGGCGCCGGGTGAGCGCCGGTGCCGCTTCACTTCGGCTCCTGGACGGCGCGGGTGACGGGCGGCGAGCCGTTCTTCGTGCCCAGCCAGCCGGGAATCGCCACCGAGAAGCGGCCCGCGGTTCCGCCGGCGCCGATGACGTGGATCTCGTCGGGCGAGGGAAATTAGCCGGGGCCGAAGACGCCGAAGCCGGCGTTGAGCCCGATGCGCGCCCGCACGGGACCGTTGACCACGATGAGCGGCGATTTTCTCCACGGTCGCGCGCCGTGAGTGTGGCCGGAATCTAGCCAGCGGGGCGAAGCTTTGTCAAGCCGACGAGGGCGCTTCTGCGCTAGGATCTGGGGCCATGAGTACCCCACGCCCATCGCGCAACATGCGTTTGCTCGGCCACAACGACCTCAACGGATTCGGCAACTGCGGGGAGGGCATGGCGATCCAGCTCGCCCGCGACAATCGCCGGGTCATGTGGCTGGCCCACGAGACGGCCCCGAAGAACGTGACGGCGGTGGAGGTGAGCGACCCGCGCAAGCCCGTCGTCATCGCCCAGACCGAGCTGCCGCACCGCGAGATGCGGTCGAATTCGCTCGACCTCGTGGGCGACACGCTCGTCGTCGCGTATCAGACGCAGAAGCCGGGCGCCACCCCGGCCGGGTTCGAGCTCTTCGACGTCGCCGATCCGACCAACCCCAAGTCGATCGGCTTCTTCGACGCGTCCGGCCCGTACTCCCGCGGCGTGCACCATCTCTGGTTCGTCGACGGCGAGTACGTGCACTGCGCCAGCGGCGCCGGCGATTTCAAGCCACGCAACCAGAAGGACGACCAGTTCTACCGGATCGTCGACGTCCGCAACCCCTCCAAGCCGGAGGAAGTCGGGCGCTGGTGGCTGCCGGGGACCCGCGACGGTGACCCCGAGCCACCGCCCGTCCGCCATACCAAGCTCGACGCCGGCTTCCGCGCCCACAACACCAACGTGTACCCGCGCCGACCCGATCGGGCGTACGTCGGCTACCTCGACGGCGGCGCGCTCGTGCTCGACGTCGCCGACAAGGCCCATCCGAAGCTGCTGGGGCGGTGGGACTATCATCCGCCGTTCCCCGGGTTCACGCACACCGTGCTGCCGCTGTTCGAAAAAAACCTCCTCGTCGTCTCCGACGAGTCGACCCAGGATGCGGCGGCCGACTGGCCGAAGCTGGTGTGGATCGTCGACGCGCGCGAAGAAAGCAACCTGGTGCCCATCAGCACCTGCCCGCTGCCGCCGCCCGAGGATTTCGCGCACCGCGGCGGACGGTACGGCGCCCACAACCTGCACGAGAACCGCCCCGCGCCGGGCTCATGGATCTCGGAGACCGTGGTGGTGGGGACGTTCTTCAACGGCGGTGTCCGCGCCTTCGACGTCTCCGATCCGTTCCGACCCCAGGAGGTCGCCTACCACGTGCCGCCGACGCCCCGGAATTCGACGCGGGGGGCGATCCAGCTCAACGACGTCTTCGTCGACGAGCGCGGCATCGTGTATTCCGTCGACCGGTTCACCGGCGGGCTCTACACGTTCGAGCTGAAGTTGTAAGGAGGTCCTATGAGCACGCAGACGTCTTCAGCGGCGGTGGAGCCGGTCGTCGGCAGCCAGATCATTCTCGTGCAGCACGAAGGCATCGCGGTCCGCGACGCGGACCGGTCGCGTGACTTCTACATGAAAGTGCTTGGACTCGAGGTGCTCCCGCGGCCCGCGCTCTCGGCGCCTGGATACTGGCTCGGCCGGCCCGGCATCTACCCGCAGATCCACATCATCCAGGGTGACCAGACACCGCCGGGACCGGACGCGGTGATCAGCCCGCGCGGGCGTCACACGGCCTTCGAGGTCGCCGACTACGACGCGCTCAAGGCGCTCTTCGAGCGCGAGGGCATTCGCTACGTCGAGAACCAGCAGCCGGGCGGGCGGTGGCAGATGCTCTGCAACGACCCCGACGGCAACACGCTCGAGTTCCAGCGCAGCACGCGATAGGGCCGGGTTGCGCGACAGGCGCCTCCTCGGGACGTCGAGGGGCACCCCGGGACATCGAGGGGCGCCCCGGGATTCGAGGGGCGCCCCGGGTTCCCCGGGGCGCCGCCGAGCGTGGGGGTGTAGGGGGCCATTTCGGGGCCCCCTACGAAAAAGCCAATGCACGACCTGATCATCGACAACGCGCGCATCGTCGACGGCCTGGGCACGCCGGCGCGCGAGGGCGCGCTCGCCGTCAGCGACGGACGCATCGCGGCGATCGGCCGGGACCTTGGCCCGGCCAGGGATCGGCTGGACGCCGGAGGGCTCGTCCTCGCTCCCGGGATCGTCGACATCCACACGCACTACGACGCGCAGCTGACCTGGGACCCGTTCGCCACGCCGTCGCCGGCGCTGGGTGTGACCACGGTCGTGATGGGCAACTGTGGCTTCACGATCGCGCCGTGCCGGCCGCGCGACCGCGACCTCAATCTTCGCAACCTGACCCACGTCGAAGGCATGTCGCTGGACGCGTTGCGCGCCGGCGTCGTCTGGGATTTCGAGACGTATCCCGAGTACCTCGACATGCTCGAGCGACGCGGCATAGTCCCCAACGTCGCCTCCTTCGCCGGCCACTCGTCGATCCGGACCTACGTCCTCGGCGATGACGCCAGCCGGCGCGCGGCGACCGACGCTGAGATCGCGGAGATGCGCCGCATCCTCATCGACGCCCTCCGCGCCGGCGCCATCGGCCTGGCCACGACGACGCTCGAGCAGCACAACGGCGAGAACGGCATCCCCATGCCGTCGCGGCTGGCCGACGAGCGCGAGCTGTTGGCGCTCACGGGCGCGCTCGGCGAAGTTGGCCGCGGCGTGTTCATGCTGACCAAGGGGTCGAAGACGACGATTCCCTGGCTCGAGCAGGTCGCGGCCGCGAACCGGCGCCCGGTCATGATCGCCGCGATGTTCGTCGACCCCGGCGATCCCAAGCGCGTCTTCCGGGAGCTGGGCGAGATCGAAGTGGCGCGCATGCGGGACCGTGAGCTGTGGGCCCAGGTCGGCTGCTTCCCGCTCGGCATGGAGTTCACCCTGCGCCATCCGTATCCGCTCGAGGCGCTGCTGGCGTGGCGACCGGCCATCGAGGCGAAGACCGAAGAAGACTACCGGCACACCCTGGCCGATCCCTCGTTCCGCACCGCGATCAAGGCGGAGCTCGGCGTGCCCGGCGTGCCGAACCGGTTCAGCGACAAGACGTGGCCTCATATGGCCGTCATGGAGGTGAGGCGGTCCGAGCACCAGAAGCTCGTGGGCCGAACGATTGCGGATCTCGCGCGCGAAACGGGCCGGCATCCCGTCGACGTCTTCCTCGACTTCGGGCTCGACGGCGAGCTCGACGCCATGTTCGACTGCCGGCTCTTCAACACCGACGAGGACGAGGTCCGGCATCTCCTGCGGCATGCGTGCTCGGCGGTGGCGCTGTCCGACGCCGGCGCGCACCTGTCGTTCCTGTGCGACGCGGGCTTCGGCCTGCACCTGTTCGGCCACTGGGTGCGCGAGCGCGGCGATCTCACCCTCGAGGTGGCCGTGCGCCGCGTGACCAGCGACGTGGCCGCGGCCTATCGCATTCCGAATCGCGGCCGTCTCGCCCCCGGCGCGTGGGCCGATCTCATGCTGTTCGATCCGGCGACGGTGGCCCGCGGCCCCAAGCGACGGGTGAACGATCTGCCCACGGGCGCGAGCCGGCTCGACACGCCGGCGGTGGGACTGCACGGGGTGTGGGTCAACGGCATGCGCGTCGTCGACGAGCGCGGGCCGATCCGAGACGGTCGCCGGCCCGGACGGCTCCTCCGTGAGTTCGCGGCGTAGAACAACCTGTGTCGCTGCGGGACTCACCAGCGCATCCTCGCCGCCGTCAAGCGCGCCGCGTCGCTGATGGGCAAGGTCTGACCCTGGCGGGCGGCCCGGCGCCGTCGCCGACGTGAAGTTCGGGTAGGATCGGCTCGATGAGCAAGCCACCCCACGGGCTCGCGCGCGGTCTCACCAACTACGGCGACGCGGACTTCTCGCTGTACCTGCGTCGCTCGTTCGCGCGCTCCATGGGCTACTCCAACGAGATGCTGGCCCGCCCGGTCGTCGGCATCGCCCAGTCCGGGAGCGGCTTCAACAACTGCCACCGCCACTTTCCCGAGCTGGTGGATGCCGTCAAGCGCGGCGTCCTCGCCGCCGGCGGCCTGCCGCTCGACTTCCCGACCATCTCGCTCGGCGAGGTCTTCCTCTCGCCGACCAGCATGATGTTCCGCAACCTCATGGCGATGGACGTGGAGGAGATGGTCCGCGCCCAGCCCATGGACGCGGTCGTCCTGGTCGGCGGCTGCGACAAGACCGTGCCCGCGCAGCTCATGGGCGCGGCGTCGGCCGACGTGCCGGCCGTGCAGCTCCTGGCCGGGCCGATGCTGCCGATGCCGTACCACGGCGAGCGGCTGGGTGCCTGCACCGACTGCCGCCGCTTCTGGGCGAAGTACCGCGCGGGTGGGCTGACGGCGACCGAGATCGAGCAGATCGAGGGCAACCTGGCCACGACCGCCGGGACGTGCGCCGTCATGGGCACGGCCAGCACGATGGCCTTGCTCGCCGAAGCGCTCGGCATGGCGCTGCCCGGGACCGCGGCGATTCCCGCCGTCCACGCCGATCGGCTGCGCGCGGCGGAAGCGAGCGGGCGCCAGGCGGTGGCGCTGGCCCAGGCGGGACTCCGGCCGAGCCACATCATCACCGACAAGTCGGTGGAGAACGCGCTGCGCGTGCTGCTCGCCATCGGCGGCTCGACCAACGCGATCGTGCACCTGACGGCGATCGCCGGCAGGGTTGGCGTGGCGATCTCGCTGCGGCGCTTGAACGAGCTGAGCGACTCCACGCCCGTGCTCGTGGACCTCAAGCCCACCGGCCAGCACTACATGTCGGATCTGAACGCCGCCGGCGGCCTCGGCGCCGTGCTGCGCGAGCTCAAGCCGCTGCTGCATCTCGACGGCCTGACGGTGACCGGCGAGACGCTCGGCCGGCGTCTTGAAACCGACGACGCGTGGGTGGACCGCGACGTGGTCCGCCCGCTCGGTGATCCGTACCAGAAGGTCGGGGGCCTCGCCGCGCTCTTCGGCTCACTGGCGCCCAGCGGCGCCATCATCAAGCGCTCGGCGGCCGACCCGGCGCTGTTCGAGCGCGAAGGGCGCGCGGTCGTGTTCAGCTCGCTCGACGATCTCGCCGCGCGGATCGACACGCCCGATCTCGAGGTGACGCCCGACGACTTCCTCGTGCTGCAGAACGCGGGCCCGAAGAGCGGGTACGCGATGCCGGAGGCCGGCTATCTGCCGATCCCGGCCAAGCTCGCCCGCGCCGGCGTGAAGGACATGGTGCGCATCTCCGACGCGCGCATGAGCGGCACCGCGTACGGGACGATCGTGCTCCACGTCTCCCCCGAGGCGGCCGTCGGAGGTCCGCTCGGCGTGGTCCGCACCGGTGATCGTATCCGGATCAGCGTGGCGCAGCGCCGGCTCGATCTGCGGGTGGACGAGACGGAGCTGGGCCGACGACGGACGGCGTGGACACCGCCGGTGACCACACCGCCGCGCGGGTATGCGAAGCTCTACATGGACCACGTGCTCCAGGCCGAGCACGGCTGCGATTTCGATTTCTTGAGGAAGGCGTGAGCTTTTCCGACGGCGTGAGCGGCGCGCGCGCGCCCCGCCGCGGACAGGAGCGGACAGCGTGAACGACCCCCAGCGGATCACCGGCGTGCTCTCCCCGGTCGTGACCCCGTTCAAGAGCGATTACTCTCCCGACCCCGAGCGCTTCGTCCGCCAGTGCCGCTGGCTGCTCAGCCAGAACGTCGGCCTCGCCGTTTTCGGCACGAACTCGGAGGCGAACTCGCTCTCGGCGGAAGAGAAGATCGAGCTGCTGGATCGCCTGGTCGGCGCCGGCCTCGATCCCGGGCGGATGATGCCGGGCACCGGCTGCTGCGCCATCCCCGACTCGGTGCGGCTCACCGCGCACGCCGTGAAGCTCGGTTGCGGCGGCGTGCTGATGCTGCCGCCCTTCTACTACAAGGGCGTGCCCGACGACGGCCTGTTCCGGAACTTCGCCGAGGTCATCGAGCGGGTGGGGGAAGCGCGCCTGCGCGTGTACCTCTATCACATCCCGCCGGTGGCCCAGGTCCCGATCACCCTCGGCCTCGTCGAGCGCTTGCTGAAGACCTATCCGACCCAGACCGCCGGCATGAAGGACTCGTCCGGCGACTGGAACAACACCAAGTCGTTCCTCGACGCGTTCGCCAGGTCCGGCTTCGACGTCTTCGCCGGCTCCGAAACGTTCCTGCTTCGCAACATGCGGAACGGCGGCACCGGCTGCATCAGCGCGACCGCCAACGTGAACCCGGGAGCGATCGCGAAGCTCTACGACACCTGGCCGGGCAGCGAGGCCGACGCCCAGCAGGCGCGGCTCGACGAGATCCGCGGCATCTTCGCGAAGTTCCCCATGATCCCGGCCCTCAAGGCCGCGATCGCGCACTACGGCGGCACCGCCGAGTGGTCGACCGTGCGTCCGCCACTGGTCGAGCTGACGTCGGAGCAGGCGAAGGCGTTGGTGGCGGAGCTCGATCAGAAGAAGTTCACGATGCCGGGGCTTCGATAGCGACGGCCGAACCGTCTCGGTCCTCGTCTCGTGTTCCGCCCGAACCGACTCTTCATCGACTCGAAGACCGGCCCACCGCGCCCGCAGCTTGATCTCGGCCACGACCCCGGCGTGATCGGAGGGCCTGCGAACACTGACAGCGAGACGGCGAGTGTCAGCGGGAGGGACGGAGTGCGCGAAGGACGCAGGCGGGTGTGACCGGCTGCGCCGTGATCATCGTCCCGAGCGGCGCCAGCGCGTCGTTGATGGCGTTGAGCACCGCGGCCGGCGCGCCGGTGGTGCCTGCCTCCCCGGCGCCCTTGAACCCTCCCGCGATCGCGGGCGCCGGCGTCTCCAGGTGATGCACCTCGATCGCCGGTAGATCGGCCGCGGTCGGCACCGTGTAGTCCATCAGCGTCGTGGTCAGCAGCTGCCCGGCGTCGTCGTACACGCAGTGCTCCCACAGCGCGCCGCCGACACCCTGGGCGACGCCGCCGGCGATCTGGCCGGCGACGAGCGCCGGGTTCACCACGCGCCCGCAGTCGTCGACCGTCACGTAGCGCAGCAGGCGGACCCGACCGGTCTCCACGTCGACCTCGACCATCGCGAGGTGGGCGCCGTTGGTGAAGGTCCACGGGTGCGGATTGGTGTAATGGGCGGTGGCGTCGAGGCTGGGCTCGAGGCCGCGCAGCTCGTTGGAGCGGAAGTGCACGATGCGCGCGAGCTGGGCCAGCCCGAGCGCGCGATCGGGAGCGCCCTTCACCGAAGCCCGGCCGTCGGCCAGCACGACGTCGTCGGGATGGGCTTCGAGCAGCGCGCCGGCCAGGACGCGGATCTTGGCCGCCAGCGCTTGCGACGCGAGCAGCGCCGCGCTGCCGCCGATCGGCATGCCACGGCTGGCCCAGGTGCCGCCGCCGTACGGAACCATTGCGGTGTCGCCCGAGCGCACCGTCACCGCCTCGTGGGCCACGCCGAGCTCGTCGGCGACGATCTGCGCGATCGCCGTCGGCATGCCCTGGCCCTGCTCGGTGACGCCGACCAGCGCGGTGACGCCGCCCGAAGGCTCGAGCCGCACCGTCGCGGAGTCCTGCCCGGAGATCGGTGCACCACCGATGCCGTAGAACTGGGCGCCGGGTCCGGTGAGCTCGACGAAGCAGGACAGCCCGATGCCGACGCACCGTCCTTGGCGCCGCGCCGCGGCCTGCTCGCGTCGCAGCTCGTCGTAGCGCGCGACCTCGAGCAACCGTGCGAGCGCGGCCTGGTAGGAGCCGCTGTCGTAGACGTTGCCGGTCACCGACGTCCACGGCAGCTCGTCGGGGCGGATCAGGTTGCGGCGGCGGATCTCGGCGGGATCGAGGCCGAGGTCACGCGCGATCAGATCGAGCATGCTCTCCGTCACCGCGGCCGCGATCGGATGGCCCACGGCGCGGTACTGCGACGTGATGACCTTGTTCTGTGCCACCACGCGCAGCGCGCCGTCGTAATTCCTGATCCGGTAGGGGCCCGGCAAGAGCCGCAGCACTTGCCCGCCCTCCACCACGCTGGAGCGTGGATACGCGGAGTACGGCCCGACGGCGGCCGTGATGCGCGCGCGCATCGCGGTCACGACGCCATCCGCGTCGGCGGCGACCTCGACGGCGATCGTCTGCTCGCGGGCGTGGATGTCGGAGAGGAACGACTCGCGGCGGGCGGCGATCCACTTCACCGGCCGGCCGAGCACGAGCGCGAGCGCGCAGGCGGCCACGTCGTCCTGATACACGTGGATCTTGATCCCGAACGAGCCACCGACGTCGGGCGCGATCACCCGCACGCGGTGCTCGGGCAGACCGAACAGTTCCGCGAAGACCGCCTGCATCATGTGCGGGACTTGCGTCGACATCCACACGGTGAGCGCGCGGGTGGCCGGCTCGTAGTCGGCGACGAGGCCGCGCGGCTCCATCGGCACACCGGTGTGGCGGCCGGTGGTGAACGTTCGGCTCCACACGCGATGGGCGGTGGCGAAGGCGGCGTCGGGATCGCCGCCGGCCAGGTGCGTGTCGTACAGCACGTTGTCGCCGAGCTCGAGATGGATGAGCGGCGCGCCCGGCGCCACCGCCGATTCCGGATCGAGCACGGCGGGCAACGGCTCGTATTCGACGCGCACGAGCGCCACGGCGTCGTCAGCCGATGCCCGGTCGCCGGCGGCGACGGCGACCACTGGCTCGCCGACGCAGCGCACGCGCTCGACGGCGAGCGGCAGCATCGCGCCCGTCTTCATGCCTTTGTAGTGCTGCAGGATCCCACGGTAGGGCGTGCAGAGGCGCGCGGCCTCCGGGCCGGTCAGGACGCCGACGACGCCCGGCGCGCGCCGGGCCGCTTCCACGTCGACGGCCACCAGCCGCGCGTGAGGATGGACGCTGCGCACGAACGCGACGTGGACCATGCGGGGAAGGGTGATGTCGTCGACGTAACGGCCACGACCGGTGAGGAGCCGCGGGTCGTCCGGGCGTCGGAGCGGTGAGCCGACGTGCGGCATGGAGGGGAGTCTACCGCTGGTTCGGGAGTGAGCCGACGTCGGGCATGGAGCGAACGGCTAGGAACCCATCCGGAGTAACCGAAATCGAGGAGCGCCACGGCTCCGCCGGGGCGCTGCCGAGCGGTGGGGGGGTGTGGGGGGCCATGTCGGGGCCCCCCACAAGTCTGGTCACGACGCCGGCGGCGTGCCGGCGGCGACGTTGAACATGGCGCCGTCGAGGCCGAGCACGCTCTTGCCGATCGTCTCGGCCATGCGGTCGACCGAGGGCACCATCAAGGTGCACGTGCGGAGGTCGCGGAAGGCACGCTCGACCGGATGGTCGCGATAGGCGCCGCGCCCGCCCACGAGCTGGATGACCTTCGACGTCACCAGGAGGCCGGATTCGGTGGTGACGTATTTGGCTTTGGCGGCGAGCACGCCGCGCTGGACCGCGCCGGCGGAAGCCCACTCCTCGGCCGCCCGCGCGAGGACCAGGCCGGCCGCTTCGAGCTGGATGGTCAGCTCTCCGACGTGGCGCTGCGTGGCCGGCTCGTGGGCGATGGGCAGGGGGTCGGGCTTCATGACGCGCTTCTTCGCGTACTCGACGGCGAAGTCGAGCGCGCTCTGGGCGATGCCGAGATAGATGGCGGCGTAGCCGAGGGCGAATCCCTCGATGACGCCGGCGCGCAGCGCCCCACCCGGCTCGCCGATGGCGCTGTCGCCGGCGACAGCGCAGCCCGTGAAGGTGACGCTCGGACTGTAGGTCGCTCGCATGCCCAGGGTGTCCCACCGGTCGTCGATCGCGATGCCGGGCGTGTCCGCCGGCACCAGACAGACCATCAGCGCCTTGGCCATGTCGGTCAGGCCGTCGAGCGCGCCCCAGACCAGGTAGTAGGCGGCGCCGCGCGCCATCGTGCAGAAGTGCTTGGTGCCGTCGATGACCCAGCTGCCGTCCTTGCGGCGGATCGAGGTCTCGAACTGGAGCGCGCGCGAGAGGCTCACGGCCGGCTCGCTGCCCCAGCTCCCGAAGAGGCGGCCACGCTCCGTGACCTCGGCGTAGTAGCGCCGCTTCTGGTCCTCGGTCGCGAGGGCGTCGAGGAAGCGCATGACCGTCGAATGCATGTGCAAGGTCATCGAGGTACTGGCGCAGCCCTGCGCGATCGCGCGGAGGATCTCGGCGTAGACGG
This sequence comes from Methylomirabilia bacterium, assembly GCA_041492755.1. GTDB lineage: Bacteria > Methylomirabilota > Methylomirabilia > Rokubacteriales > CSP1-6 > JBGPXN01. Next base: position 27,886 of record JBGPXN010000042.1, read on the forward strand.
GCATCGCGACCTCGAGGCCACCGTATCGCCGCGGCACCGCCATGGCGAGGAAGCCCGCCTCCCACAGGTCGCGCCAGCTCTCGAGGGGGTTGACCGCGTCACGGTCGTACTGCGCGGCGCGCGGGCCGATCTTCTCCCGCGTGAGGCGGGCCACCCGCTCGACGAGCTGACCGTCAGCGTCGGATAGCGCCATGGCCATCGCTCAGCGGCCGATGACGCCATCCGGTGGACCTGACGTCAACGGCCATGGAGTCCTGCCGTGAGCGTCCCCCAGATCCCCCGGGGGAGGAACAGGACGAAGGCCATGAAGATGACGCCGATCACCAGCGGCCAGGCCTCGATGAAGATGCTGAGGCGGTCGGCCAGCATGAGGTAGGTGGCGGCGCCGACGAAGGGCCCGAAGAACGTCCCCGCCCCCCCGAGCAGGGTCATGATCACCACCTGGCCCGAGGTCGACCAGTAGAGCGAGTCGACGGGCACGACCGTGAGTCGGAGCGCGTCGAGCCCGCCGGCCAGGCCCGCGAAGAGCGCGGAGAAGACGAACGACAGCAGCTTCACGCGATTGATGTCGTAGCCGCAGGCCACGGCGCGGTCGCTGTTCTCGCGGATCGCCTGGAGCACGGCGCCGAAGGGGGAGTCCAGGATGCGCTTGAGGCCGGCCACCGCGAGCACGACCAGCACGTAGGCGAAGAAGTAGAAGGCCAGCGGATCGCGGAGCGACAGGGACCCGCCGGGCAGGCCGATCGGGTGCAGCGGGATGCCGCGCAGCCCGTCGTCGCCGCCCGTCAGGTCGGCGGCGTGGAACGCGATGAAGTAGAGCATCTGCGCGAAGGCGAGCGTGAGCATGGCGAAGTAAATGCCACGCCGGCGCAGGCAGAAGAACCCCACCACGGCGCCGCCCACCACCGCCGTCCCGAGCCCGATGCCGAGGCCGACCCACAGTGACGCCACCTTGAGCTTGGCCAGGGCGATGCCGGTCCCGTAGGCGCCGAGCCCGTAGTAGGCGGCGTGACCGAAGGAGAGGAGCCCGGTGTAGCCGTAGAGGAGGTTGAAGCCGAGGGCGAAGAGGCCGAAGATCAACACCTGCGTCGCGAGCGACTGGTACGGGGCGAGAAACGGGAAAACGGCGAAGAAGACGATGAAGGAGGCGACAGGGTGCGCCGCCACCCAGGCCGTCAGCCGGCGGAACGCTCCCCGGATCATTCGGCCAGGCCGGCCTCGCCGAAGAGCCCGCTCGGCCGGATTAGCAACACTACCGCCATCACGACGAAGACCACGATCTCGGCGAGCTTGGGGGCGAAGAACGTCGTGAGGCTGACGATCTCGCCCATGAGCAGGCCCGCCACGATGGCCCCGGCCAGGCTGCCCATACCCCCGACCACCACCACCACGAAGCACTCGATGATGATCTCCACGCCCATTTCCGCGTAGACGCCGCGCATCGGTCCCGCGAGAACGCCGGCGAGACCCGCCATGCCGATCCCGATTCCAAAAACGAGGAGCCAGATGCGGTTGAGGTCCAGGCCGAGAGCGCGGACCATCAAGGCGTCGCGCGAGCCCGCGCGGATGATGAGCCCGACGTTGGTCTTCTCGAGGAACAGCCAGAGCGCGAGCAGGACGGCGGCGGTCACCGCGATGACGAAGAGCCGGTAGACGGGGAAATTCATGAAGCCCAGGTCGACGGCGGCAGCGAGCTGCTTCGGCGGATCGACGGTGAGGCCGATCTTCCCCCACACGAGCTTCGCTCCCTCGACCATGGCGAGCGACAGCCCGAACGTCAGCAACAGGGGGTCGTCCGGACTGCGACCGTAGAGCCGCCGGATGAGGAGGCGCTCGACCAGGAGGCCGAGCGCCCCCACCACCAGCGGCGCCAGGACCAGCGTCGCCCAGAAGCTCTTCGTCAGCCCCATCAGAGAGAAAGCGACGTAGGCCCCGAGCATGTAGAAAGACCCGTGGGCGAAGTTCACCACCGTCATCAGCCCGAAGATCAGGCTGAGGCCGATGGCCATCAGGACGAGAATCCCGCCCATGACGAGGCCGGTGAAGACCTGAGCGGCGAGTGCCTGCAGCGAGATGTCGAGCACGCGGCTAGGCGTGTCCCTTTTCCGCGCAGGTCCGGTCCAGCTCCTCGTTGGCCGGCACCTTGCCGACGACGTCGAAGAAGCCCCACTCGCCCTTCACCTGCTTGGGCGCGCGCACCTTGACGATCCACAGGTCCTGGAACGATTTGTTGTCGCAGGCGCGCCAGTACTGCTTGCCCTTGTAGTGGTCGTACTCACGGTTCTTCCGGAGCGCGTTGGCCACCGCGTCGGAGTCGGTGGACTTGGCCAGCTCGACGCCGCGGGCCACCTCCAGGATGCCGCTGTAGCCGTAGCCGGAGTACGCGTCGGGGGGTCGGTTGAACTTCTTCGTGAAGGCGTCGACGTAGCGCTTGGCCTGGGGCATGGTCTCGGCCAGCTCGTGGCAGAAGTGGGTCGCCCCGTAGACGTCCTGGAAGGTCTCGGCGCCAGCCTCCTTCGCGTAGTCGAGGAAGTGCAGGGGCTGGGCAATCCTCGCGTCCTTCTTGAGCCCGAAGCTGATCGCCTGCTTCATGAACGGGACGCTGTCGGCGCCCGGGGTGATCGCGTAGATCGCGTCGGGTTTGGCCGCCTGGATCTTCGGCAGGTGGGCCGAGAACTCTGGCTTGCCGAGCGGATACGGCGTGCTCCCGAGAATGGCGCCGCCGAGCTTGGGGACGAGCGCGCTGAACACGGCGGTGTTCTGCTTGCCGAACGCGTAGTCGGCGTAGACGATCCACCACTTCTTGCCGATGTTCTGCACGCCGAAGGTGGCCATGGCCCGGCTGGTGATCGTCGGGTTCAGCGCCTCGTGGAAGGTCAGCGGGCTCGTGTCCGGCTTGGCGCTGATCTCGTCGGACTGGCTCAGCGAGATGTAGAACTTCTTGGCCGCCTTGGTCTGCTCGTTGATGGCCATCTGCACGCTCGCCGAGAGACCGCCCACGACGAAATCCACCTTCTGGTTCTCGATGAGCTCCTTCGTGCGCTGGGCGCCGACGGCAGTCTTGAGCTCGTCGTCACGGAAGAGGACCTCGACCCGTCGCCCCATGACGCCACCCTTGGCGTTGATCTCTTCCAGGGCGAGCTGGGCGCCCTTCTGCAAGTCGGCGGCGATGGCGGCGAAGGTGCCGGTCAGCGGCAGCGGAAAGCCGATGCGAATGGGGCCGCCCTGCGCGCGCAGCACGGCGGGAAAAGCCAGACTGGCGGTACCGACGGCGGTGGTCGCGAGGAATGTGCGGCGGTTCATGGTCGCCTCCGTTGACCGGGCGGGTCGACGCCTCGCCCCGAATTGAGTGGGGGAATCATAGGAGTCGCGTCCGGGAGTGTCAAATCGGGGACGCGCAGGCCGATGAAAAAGGCCCA
>JBGPXN010000207.1:0-7648 GCA_041492755.1 Methylomirabilia bacterium
AGAGCTGGGCGCGCGACGCGCGCATGATGACGATTCCCGACGGCACCACCCAGATCCACCAGCTCATCATCGGGCGCGAGCTGGTCGGCCACCGGGCCTTCATCTGAATGGGGGGCCCCGACATGGCCCCCCATGCCCCCCATACGCTCGGCAGCGCCCCGGGGAACCCGTGGCGCTCCTCGACCCCCCATGCCCCCCACGCTCCGAGCGCCCCGGGGAACCCGTGGCGCTCCTCGACGGCCCCGCACACCCCCCACCCTCGGTGCGCCCCGGGGAACCTGTGGCACACCTCGGCCCCCCACAACCCCCACACGTTCGGCAGCGCCGCGGCGACGCCGGGGCGCTCCTCGACACCGCGGCCGTGAACTTCGGCCTGATGCTCAATCCCGAGTACCCGGCTACCGACGACCCGGGCCGGCGCTTCGCCGAGCATCGCGAGCAGGTCCGGCTCGCCCGCGAGGCGGGCTTCGACCTGATCGGCATCCCGCATCACGCCTCGCGCGGGCCGTCGCAGTGGCTGCCGCCGCTGCTGACCGCCGCCGCGCTCGCGGCCGAAGCCGCGCCGATGCGCCTGGCCACCACGGTGCTCCTGCTGCCGTTGCAGCATCCCGTCGACGTCGCCGAGCACGTCGCCATGCTCGACCACCTCACCGGCGGGCGGTTCGTGTTCGGCGTCGGCGCGGGCTGGCAACCCGGCGAGTTCAAGGCGCTGGGGGTTCCAATGAGCGAGCGGGCGGGGCGGCTCGAGGAGGGGCTCGCCATCATCGAACGGCTGTGGGCCGACGACAGCGTGACGTTCCACGGCCGGCACTTCAATCTCACCGACGCGCGACTCACGCTGAAGCCCAAGCAGCGGCCGCGGCCACCGATCTGGATGGGCGCGAATGCCGCGGAGGCCGCCGTGCGCCGGGCCGCGCGCCTCGCCGACGCCTGGATCGTCTCGGCGCATCCGGATGTCGATGCCGTCGAGCGGCATCTGGACACCTACCGCCAGGCGCTCGTCGAGTACGGCAAGCCGTTTCCCTCCGAGCTGCCGATGCTGCGCAACGCGTTCGTGGGTCCGGACATGGACACCGCGCTCGCCGACGCGCGCCCGTTCATGGAAGCGAGCTATCAGGTCTTCGGCGAGTGGGGGCTCTTCGAAGACGTCCTGCGCAGCGGACGCCGGCAGCTCCGCGGCGCCGACCTGCTCCATGGCCGGCTGATCGTCGGTGGGCCCGAGGACTGTCTCGAACAGATCGGCGCATTGAGAGAACGTGTGCCCGTCGGGTGTCTCATCTTCCGGATGCAGTGGCTGGGCATGCCGCACGCGCACGTCGCCCGCGCGATCACCCTCGCCGGCGAACGGCTGGTCCCCGCGGTCCACCGGCTCTGACCCCGACGCGGCTTCGAAAAGGAGAACGACATGACGGACGTGGACGCGCGTCTCGCGGCGCTCGAGCGCCGGGTCGCCACCCTGGAAGCGACCGAGGGCATCCGCCACACGCTGAGCGACTACGCCCGCGCCCTCGACGAGCGCCGTCCGGAGCTGCTCGATCGCATCTTCACCGACGACTGCCACGTGGTGACGGAGCCCTGGGGCGGGGACACCCGCAGCAAGGCGAAGATGGTGCGCATGTTCGAGCGGTACTGGCAACGCTTTGCTAATCCCCGGCGCTACTACGCGAACGAGGCGATCACCGCCGACGGCGATGCCGCGACGGCGTTCACCTACTGGTTCGTCACCCAGGACGACGGCGATCGCTCGGTCATCGGCTGGGGCACGTACGACTGGACGTTCCGCCACGAGGCCGGGAGGTGGCGGATCAGCGAGCTGGTGATCAAAGTGCTCACGATGACCACGCTGGACCGCGGCTGGGCCGTTGCCGATCGCGTCCTGTCAGCGTTTCCGCCCCGGGGTCCCGAGGGATCCCCGCGGTGACGGCTTCGCCGTGGCCCCGCGGTGGAGGGCAACTCGACAACCGCCGGCGTCGCCATCACTCGGGTGGCGCCGTCACGAGATGACACCGTCCGCGCGCAGCTTCTCGAGGTCGGCGGCGCCGAGGCCGAGGAGGCGGCCGTACACGTCGGCGTTGTGCGCGCCGGTGACGGGCGCGGGTGCGTCGAACGCCGCCGGGTGATGGCGGAACTTGATCGGCATGCCCGGCGCCAGCACGCCCGGCACCGGGCCGTGGCGCGGGTGCTCGAGCGGGACGACCATCTCCCGGGCCTTGAAGTGCTCGTCGTCGAACGCGTCGCGCAGGTCGCGGACGGGCCCGGCCGGCACGTGATGCTTCTGGAGCGTTTCGACGGCGTCGGCCGTGGTGAGCCGGCCGATCCAGGCGCCGACGAGCGCGTCGATGTCCTCGCGGTGGGCGGCGCGACTGGCCACGTCGGGATCGAAGGTGGGATCGGCGGCGAGCTCTTCGCGGCCCATCGCGCGCAGGACGTGGAGCCACTCGTCCGCCGTCACCGCGCAGACGCTGACCCAGCCGTCGCGCGCGCGGTAGACGTTGAACGGCACCGTGCCCGCGTGGCCGTTGCCGCGGCGCTGGAGGTCGAGCCCGCCCATCGCGTACTCGAGCACCTCACCCATCAGGAAGAACGTGCCGTCGAGCATCGCGACGTCGACCCAGTCCCCCTGCCCGGTGCGCTCGCGCGCGCGCAGTGCGGACAGGATGCCGATGACGCCATAGAGCGACGCGGAGGTGTCGCTGATGGAGGCGCCGGCCCGCGTGGGCGGACGATCGTTGAAGCCCGTCACGCTGCTGAGCCCGCTCATCGCCTGCACGATGGGGTCGAACGCCCGCCAATCACGGTAGGGACCCTGCTGGCCGAAGCCCGAGATCGAGCACAGGACCACGCGCGGATTGGCGGCCTGGAGCACGGGAAAGCCGAGGCCCATCTTCTCGATCGTGCCGGGCAGGAAGTTCTCGACGACGACGTCGGCGTGCGCGCAGAGACGGCGGAAGATCTCGGTACCGGCCGGCTTGCGCAAGTTCAGCGTCACGCTCTTCTTGTTGCGCGCGCGGTTCAGGATGGCCAGGGCGACGTCGTCGTCGGTCTGGCGCGTGATCCCCGCGCCCTTGGGCCCGCCGAACGGCGGGCGATCGCGGTAGATATCACCCGCCGGCGATTCGATCCGGATCACCTCCGCGCCGAGCCCGGCCAGGAGCAGGGTGCAGTACGGTCCGGCCAGGAAGCGGCTGAGGTCGAGGACGACGATGCCGTCGAGCGGCTTCACACTCAGATGGCCAGGTAGCCGCCGTCGACGACGAGCTCCGTCCCCGTGATGTAGGACGCCTCGTCGGAGGCCAGGAACAGCACCGCGTAGGCGACCTCCTCCACGCGTCCCTCGCGCTTCATGGGGACCGCGCGGATCATCTTGTCGCGCCACGTCGGGTCGGCCGACAGGCGGGACGAGCGCATCGGCGGCAGCATTCCCGGGTGAACGGAGTTGACCCGGATGCCGTGCCGCGCCTGTTGCACGGCCGCCGATTTCGTCATGATTCGCACCGCGCCCTTGGACGCGTTGTACGCCATGTGGATCCCGTCCTGCCCCACGAAACCGGAAATGGACGAGATGTTGACGATCGACCCGCCGCCGGCCTCGCGCATGGCGGGGACCGCGTGCTTCATCCCCAGGAACACGCCCTTGGCGTTGACGGCCATGACGGTGTCCCACGCGGCGGTGCTGGTGGTGTCCGCATCGAAGGTGCCGCTGATCCCGGCGTTGTTCACGAGGACGTCGAGCTTGCCGAACGCCTTCACGGTGTCCGCCACCGCCGCCACCCATTCGCCCTCGTTGGTGACGTCGAGCTTGATGAAGCGCGCCTGTCCGCCCGCGGCCCCGATCTTGTCGACGACCTGACGGCCTTCCGCCTCGTTGATGTCGCCCACGACGACCTTCGCGCCTTCCCGGGCGAAAATCGTCGCCTCGCTCTGCCCCATCCCGCTCGCGCCACCGGTGACGAGCGCCACCTTTCCCGTGAGTCTCATACGAGCCCTCCTGCGTGAGGATCACTTGGTGCCGGCCAGTATCGCTCTTGAAGATCGGCCGGCCCCGGAAAACTCGCGGCGCGCCAGCGTTGGCCAGCGAGCCTATCGCCCCCGCTGGGGCTTACAGCTTTCCAGATATGCGATGAGCGTGTCGGGAAAGTTCACCGTCATCCCGTCAGCGCCCGCCGTCACCACGCGACGCATGAGCTCTTCGGTGGCCACACCCCACGCCCGCACGACGAACCCTTCGGCATGGAGACGGCGGGTCAGCTCCGGTGTCAGGACGGATGCTCTCGGACAGAGCTGGGTCAGGCCCATCACCCGCGCCCGCGCGACGATCTCATCCGTGACCTCCGCGACCAGCCACCCCGTGGGGACTTCCGGCGCATACGCGCGCGTCTCCTCCAGGCGCGCCGCCTGGAACGAGGTGATCGTGACCTGTTCGATCATCCCGTGCCTGCGCAGCAGGTCCACCGTTCGCCGGGACAGATCGGCGGAGCGGCCCTTGATCTCGGTGTGGATGTGCGCTCGCCCCCGGTATCGTTCCAGCACCCCGTCGAACGTGGGGATTCGCTCACCGGAAAACTCGCTGCCGAACCAGGAGCCCGCATCGAGCTCCCCCAGCGCCGCGAGCGTATGACTCGCCACCGGCCCGCGTCCATTGGTCGTGCGGTCCACGGTATCGTCGTGAATCACCACGAGCTGGCCGTCGCTGGTGGCGTGGACGTCCAGCTCGAGATGGCCGACCCCCATCCTGATCGCCAGGTCGAACGCGGCCAGCGTGTTCTCGGGCGCGTAGGACGAGGCACCCCGATGGGCGATCACCATGAAGTCGCGAGTGGTGATGATGGCCTCCCGGAGCCGGTCAGGTCGATCGGCTGCGGAAGTGCCGGAGCCGATCTTCGTCGACGGTGATACCGAGCCCCGGCCCTTCCGGCGGACGCACCTGACTGCCGGCGGACCGGATCGGTTCCGCGACTACGTCTTCCCGAAGGTAGTGGTTCGTGATGCCGACGCCGTACTGGAGGTCGCGCACGGCCACGGCCAGGTGGACGAGGGCCGCCGTCGCGATGCTGGACTCCGCGACCTTCCCCGTCAGGTGCAAGGGCAGACGCACCGTCTCCGCGGCGTGGATCGCGCGCAACGCCCCCGTGAAGCCGCCCGCCTTCAGCAGCTTCACGCTCACGATCTGGGCCGCTCCCTCTCGCGCGTGGGCGAGAACGTCCGACGCGGTGAAAATTCCTTCGTCGGCCAGGATCGGGACGGTGCAGGCGCGACCGACCGCAGCCATCCCGGCAAGGTCCGCGGCCGACACCGGCTGCTCGAAGAAGCACAGTCCGGCCCGCTCGACGCCGCGCGCAAAGCGGACGGCCTCGACCACGCTCCACGCCTGGTTGGCGTCGGCGCTCAGATCGCATTCCGGGCCGACGGCCTGGCGCACGGCGAGCGTGGCGGCGATGTCGCGTTCGACGGTCGTGGTGCCGACCTTGAGCTTGAAGAAGTCGAAGCCGTCCCGCGCGCGCGCCGCCGCCTCCCGCGCGTCGGCCTCGGGATCGGCGTTGCCAAGGTGCCAGAAGACGCGCGCGGTATCTCGCGAGCGGCCGCCCAGCAGCTCGTAGACCGGCGCGTGCAGCGCCTTCGCGGCGAGGTCGAACAGGGCGATGTCCACGGCCGCCTTCGCCCCGTGGTTTCCGTGCAGCCGTCGCTCCATCGCCGCGCAGAGCGCCTCCCGCCGCATCGGGTCCTCGCCCAGGATGGCCGGGGCCAGGAATCCCTCGATGGCCGCCAGGAGCGAGCCCTGCGTCTCGCCCGAAAAGGTCGGCGAGGAGGCGCACTCGCCCCACCCGGTGAGGCCGGCGTCGGTCTCGATCCGGACCACGACGTTCTCGGCCGTCGCCACCTCGGAACCCGCCATGCGCACGGGCTTCGCCAGCGGCAGTGACACCGGGATCGCTTCGACCCGTTCGATCTTCATGGCCCTCGCCCTTCGACGGAAGTCTCGCCCGACGGAAGTCTCGCCGCCTTGACCGGTCTACGACGCGGCGCTATGGTCTCGTCCGCGGAACGAGATCGTCGGCGTGCGCTAAAGCTTGCCGACTCCGCCGTTGGTGTCAAGCCCGCAGTCCCTCGAGGAGCGCCATGCCTGCGAAGCCCAGAGCGCGCAACGTCGCCGCCGACAAGAACTACACCGACATCCTGTTCGAGGTGAAGGACCAGGTCGCCTGGATCACCATCAACCGCCCGCGCGCGCTGAACGCGTTTCGCGAGCAGACCCTCGATCAGATGATCGACGCGGTGAAGTCCACGCGCGAGGACCCCACCATCGCGTGCGCCGTGTTCACCGGCGCCGGTGACAAGGCGTTCTCCGCCGGCGGCGATTTCTTCGCCATGAAGCGCCTCAACTTCACGAATGCCTCCATGTGGAACGACCGCATGCAGGGCCTGGCCATGGCGATCCGCGGGGTGCCGATCCCGGTGATCGCGATGGTCAACGGCTGGTGCATGGGCGGCGGCCACGAGCTGGCCCTCTGGTGCGACCTCGTCATCGCCTCGGAGAACGCCGTGCTCGGCCAGACCGGCGCCAAGGTCGGCGCCTGCCCCACCGTGGGGGCCACCCAGTACCTGCCGCGCATCATCGGCGAGCGGCTCGCACGCGAGATGATCTTCTGCGCCCGGCGCTTCACCGCCAAAGAGGCCGCCGAGATCGGCCTCATAAACAAGTGCGTGCCGCAGACGGACCTGCTCGCCGAGACGCTCAAGTGGTGCGAGACGATCAAGGGCCACAGCGCCCTGAGCTTGAGGATGACGAAGAAGTCGTTCAACTTCGAGTCCGATCTGATGTACGCGTCCTGGCAGCACGGCATGGAGCTGCTCGCGCACGTGTGGGGCTCGGATGAAGCCAAGGAAGGGATGAACGCGTTCCTCGCCGGGCGGGCGCCGAATTTCAACAAGTTTCGGAAGCGCGATCAGAAGGTCCTGGCCGAGTATCTCGACGGCTACGAGCGCGACATGAACGCGCCTCCGGCGATGCGCAGGAAGCGCCGCTGACGATGGCCGCCGCCGAGGGCGCGCTCGACGGGGTGCGCGTGCTCAACCTCACTCCGTGCTCCACGCCTTCCTCGCCTACCTTGCCCGCTCCGGCGCCCCCGCGCCACCCGGCCCCGCCCCTCCCCCGCCCGCCGCAATCACGTAGCCCCCACCTCAGCTCCGCTCTCGACGCTGCCCCCGACAGCCGGCGCCGCACCCCGCTGCCCGCCCGGCGGCCGGGAAGACCTCATCCTGGCCGCCCGGGTCGCGGCCGACGCGCCTTTGAGTTTCTTGTGGCCCCCTCGTGCTCGACGGGCGGAAGGCGGGACGACGTCTCGGCGTCGCGGCGTCGACATCCAATGTGCTCGCACGATCCGGCTCGAAAGCCGCTCTGGCAGCGCGTCGGATCGGTCTGCCAGCGATGCAGCCGTTCATGTCGGGCCGCGCCTATGTCAGCTACCTGGGGGCCACCGCCGAGGCCGTATCGAATCCGTGGCGTTGACCACGGCGGTGCGTGGTTGCTAGCGTACGGCCATGACGCAGGCGCCGCTGACGGTTCGACGCTGGACACGGGCGGAGTATGACCGGCTCGTGGACCGCGGCGCGTTCGAGGGCGAGCCGCTGGAGCTGATCGGCGGACAGC
>JBGPXN010000032.1:0-36151 GCA_041492755.1 Methylomirabilia bacterium
CCCGCCTGTCGAAAACGCCGCTGGTTTCGGGTAGTGTCGGCCGGTATGGGCACCCGCGGAGGTTATGGCAACCCATGAGCGAAGTCGCCCGGCTCCTCGTGCGCGGGTGCCGGCGGCCCGGACGCGACGGCCTCCGGGACGTCGGGCTCGACGCCGGGCGCATCGCGGCGGTGGCGTCACGCGCCGATGCCGGCGGCGCTCGCGTGCAGGACGCCGGCGGCCGGCTGCACGTGCTGGGGGGAGATGACCTCGAAGGGCAGGCCGCCCGGCGGCTGGAGCGCGCGCCGCTGCCGCGGCATTCGTACGGAATTCCCCGGTGACCGACATCGCCGCCGCCAACCGGAAGTGTCTGCGCCGCCTGCAGGCGAGCACGGCCATGCTGGTGGGGCTGCGTCCGGCGCGCGAGGTCGTGCCCGGTCTCGACGCGGGGCGCGTGGTCCTCCACGCGGGGCCGCCGGTGGCGTGGGAGCGCATGTGCGGACCCATGCGGGGCGCGGTCATCGGCGCCGCGCTCTTCGAGGGCTGGGCCAAGACGCCCGACGACGTGATGGCGATGGCCGCGGCCGGCGAGCTCACGTTCGACCCGTGCCATCACCATCGGGCCGTCGGACCCATGGCCGGCATCATCACACCGTCGATGGCGGTCTACGTCGTGCGCAACGAGGCGTTCGCCTCCGAGGCGTACGCGACCATCAACATGGGCCTGGGCAAGGTGCTCCGCATGGGTGCCTACGACGACTCCGTGCTGGAGCGCTTGCGCTGGATGAACGGCGATCTCGCGGCCCGGCTCGACGCCGCGCTCGGTCGGGCCGGCGGTGTCGACGTCAAGAGCCTCATCTCGCAGGCGCTCGCGATGGGCGACGAGGTCCACAACCGCGCGCGCGCGGCAACGTCGCTGCTGGTGCGCCAGCTCGCGCCGCACGTCGCGGCCACCGCCGGCGCGGCCGGGGAGCGCGCGCTCGCGTTCATGGGCGCCGGCGATTCGTTCTTCCTCAACATCGGGATGGCCGCCTGCAAGGTCGCGCTCGACGCCGCCCACGGCGTGGCCGGCGCCACCATGCTGACCGCGATGGCGCGCAACGGCACCGAGTTCGGCATCCGGGTCAGCGGCACCGGCGACCGCTGGTTCACGGCCCCGGCGCCGAAGGTACAGGGACTGTACTTCGCCGGCTACGGGCCGGACGACGCCAATCCGGACATCGGCGATTCGGCCATCACCGAAACGGCCGGACTGGGCGCATTCGCGATGGCGGCCGCGCCCGCGATCGTGCAGTTCGTGGGCGGCTCGCCGAAGCTGGCGTTCGACACCACGCTCGAGATGTACGAGATCACGCTCGGTGAGCACGAGACGTTCAAGATCCCCGCGCTCGACTTCCGCGGCACGCCGGTCGGCATCGACGTCCGCAAGGTGGTGGAGACCGGCCTCGTGCCCGTGATCGACACGGGGATCGCCCACAAGCAGGCCGGCGTCGGGCAGATCGGCGCCGGCCTCAGCGCCGCGCCGATGGACTGCTTCATCCAGGCGCTGGAAGCTGTCGCGGCCGGACGCCAGGCGTGAAGCCCACGGCGTCCCGCTTGCTCGCCGGCCCGCCGCGGGTGATCTCGCTCGGGATAGAAACGTTCGCCGAGACGCTGGCCGACCTCGGCGTGGCGGTGACGCACGTCGCCTGGCGGCCGCCCGCGAACGCCGATCCGGCGTTGGCGGCGCTCCTGGGACGGCTCGAAGCGCAACGCGAGACGATCGAGCGCGCCAATCGGGAGGCGTTGACCCGGCTCACCGAGGGAGAGCCGGTCCTGGTCGATTGCCGTCCTGCGCGCGAGGCCCTGGACCTTCCCGATCGCACGGTGCTGCACGCCGGGCCGCCGCTCGACTGGGCGGGCGCCTGCGCTCCGATGCGGGCGGCCGTGCTCTGCGCGATCCGGTACGAGGGCTGGGCGGCCAACGACGATGCCGCCGCGCGTCTCGTCGCGGACGGCGCGGTGCGGCTGGCCCCGTGCCACGACTGGGGCGCGGTCGGCCCGATGACCGGAATGGTGACCGCGACGATGCCGGTCTTCGTCGTCGAGAACCGCGCGTACGGGAATCGCGCGCACGCCACCATCAACGAAGGCCTCGGCAAGGTGCTCCGCTTCGGCGCCAACGACGACAGTGTCCTCGCGCGCCTGCGCTGGCTCATGCAGGAGGCCGGCCCCCTGCTCGGCGCGGCGTTGCGCGCGTCCGGCGGCATTCCGCTCCGCCCGCTCATGGCCCAGGCCGTGCGGATGGGCGACGAGATGCACCAGCGCAACGTCGCGGCATCGGCGCTGCTCGCCCGCGCGCTGATGCCGCACCTGGCCCGCGCCGGCGGCAAGCACGGCGCCGTGGCCCGCGTGGCCGAATTCATCGGCGCCAACGATCAGTTCTTCCTCAATCTCGCCATGGCCGCCGGCAAAGCGCTGGCCGATCCGGCGCTCGGCGTCTCCCCGTCCACCCTGGTCGTCACGATGGCGCGCAACGGAACGGATTTCGGCGTGCGCGTGGCCGGCCTCGGCGCACGCTGGTTCACGGCGCCCGTGCTCACGCCGGTCGGCCTGTACTTCCCCGGCTACGGTCCCGACGACGCCAACCCGGACCTGGGCGACAGTGCCATCGTCGAGACGATCGGCCTCGGCGCGGTGGCGATGGCGGCCTCGCCGGCCGTCGCGCGCTTCGTCGGCGCCGGCGGCGTGGCCGCGGCGCTCGCCGCCACCGCCGAGATGCGCGAGATCTGCGCGGGCGAGCATCCGCACTTCCGCATCCCGATGCTCGACGAGCGGGGGACGCCCGTCGGCATCGACGTGCGTCGCGTGATCGAGACCGGGATCACGCCGCTCATCAACACCGGCATCGCGGGCCGCGTGGCCGGTACGGGCCAGGTCGGTGCCGGCGTCGTGCGCGCGCCGCTGGCGTGCTTCGAGCAGGCGCTGGCCGCGCTCGCCGTCACCGAGGACGCATGAACCGACTGGCCGGCAAGGTCGCGCTCGTCACCGGCGGCAACACCGGGATCGGACGCGCGGTGGCGCTGGCCTATGCGGCCGAAGGGGCCGACGTCGCCATCGCCTGGATCGCGCGCGAGGACGACGCGCGCTCCCTCGTGACCGACGTCGAGCGGAAGGGCCGCCGGGCGCTCGCCGTGAAGACCGACGTGACGGTGGAGGCCGACGTCGGCCGGCTGGTGGCCCAGGTGATCGAGCGCTTCGGTCGCATCGACGTGCTGGTCAACAACGCCGGCATCCAGAAGGCGCAGGCGATCACCGAGACGACGCTGGACGATTGGGACCGCATGATCGCCGTCCACATGCGCGGGGCGTTCCTCTGCTGCCGCGAGGTGGCGCGGCCCATGATCGAGCAGAAGAGCGGACGCATCATCGTGCTCACCTCGCAGCTCGCCTACATCGGCCGCCCGCGCTACACCGCGTACTCGGCGGCCAAGGGCGGACTGCTCACGTTCACCCGCGCGCTGGCCCAGGAGCTCGCGCCCCACGGCATCCTCGTGAACTCCATCGCGCCCGGTCTCATCGACACCGGCTTCGACCCGCTACCCGACGACGTGAAGCGCGCCCACGCGGCGTCGCTGCCGCTCAAGCGCCTCGGCATGCCCGACGACCTCGTCGGCGCCTTCGTCTTCCTCGCCTCCGACGAGAGCCGCTACTTCTGCGGCCAGACCCTCCATCCGAACGGCGGCGAGATCATGCCGTAACTTCACCCGGATCTCCCTGCGCGTTCGCGCTTGACGTCGCCGTCGTGATGACGGTAAGAATGGGCCGCCGGTTCGTGTGGAGGTCCGCGTGAAAATCCTCGTGATCAATTCCAACAGCCTTGTTGCCGTCGCGGTCAAGTTCGCGGGACCGCCCCAACCGCTCGACAGCTACTGCTGACGGGAAGTTCGGCATGGTGGCATCGTCCATGAACGGTCGTATCCACGTGCCCGCCGGGACCGCCCGCGCGGTGACGCTGCGGGCGGAGCAACGCCTCCGCATCGTCAACGTCGAGGGCAAGCAGGTCGCCGACTTCCTCGCCTTCAGCGCCACCGACCTCACCGAAGCGATGAGCACGGTGCACACGATCGTCTCGATCGGCCGCCTGTTCCCCACCACCGGCGATGCGCTCCGCAGCAATCGCCGGCGACCGATGCTCGAGTTCACGCGGGACGACACCGGTCGTCACGACCTGCTGATCGCCGCCTGCGATCCCTGGCGCTACGAGGTCGACTTCGGCGTCACCGGTCACCGAAACTGCTCGGACAATTTCCTGGAGGCGCTCCAGCCCTGGCGCATCGAACGCCACCAGCTCCCGCATCCGGTGAACCTCTTCCAGAACATGCGCTACCCGGACGGCCGGGTCGAGTTCGGCGAATCCGTCGCCAAGGCGGGCGACGTCGTGGAATTGCGGGCGCTCATGGACGTGGTGGCGGCGGTGAGCGCCTGCCCGATGGACCTCAATCCCATCAGCGGCTTCCGCGTGACCGACCTCGCGCTCGACGTCGTGTAAGAGCACGGCAAGACATGATGAGCGGCTACTCGCGCAACGGCCACGCCGAGCCGGACGGCAGCCTGCACGCGGTCCAGGCGAGAATGGCCCGTCGCCGCTGAGCATGCTGGATCTGCTGCTGAGAGGCGCGCGCGTCCCCGAGGGCGACGGCCTCGTGGACATCGCCATCGCCGGTGACCGCATCGCGGAGGTGGCCGCCACCGGGCCGGTGCCGCGCCCGGCCGCGCGCGTGGTCGACCTCGCCGGCCGTGTCGTCACGCCGGGGCTCGTCGAGGCCCACATGCATCTCGACAAGGCCTTCCTCACCGACCGGGTCAGCGCCAGCGCCGGCACGGTGGAGGAGGCGATCCGGCTCACCGGTGAAGCCAAGCGCCGGTTCACCGTGGACGACGTGCGCGGGCGCGCCCGCCGCGTTCTCGATCTCGCCATCGCGGCCGGCACCACGGCCATGCGCAGTCACGTCGAGGTCGATCCCATCGTGGGCCTGATGGGGCTGGAGGCCCTGCTGCCGCTCAAGGAGGAGTACGCGCCGGCCATTGACCTGCAGCTCTGCGCGTTCGCCCAGGAGGGGATCTTGAAATCGCCGGGCACGGAGGCGCTGCTGCGGCGCGCGCTCCAGCTCGGCGCCGATCTCGTGGGCGGCTGCCCGTACAACGACACCGACGCCCGGAAGCACATCGAGATCGTGTTCCGTCTCGCCGAAAGCTTCGGGGTCGACGCCGACTTCCACGTCGACTTCGCCGACGAGCCCGAGCACCTCCACGTCAAGGACGTCGTGGCGGAAACCGTGCGCGCGGGCTGGCAGGGACGCGTCGCCGTCGGCCATCTGACCGAGCTGGCCGCGCTGCCGGGATACGAGCAGGATGACGTCGTCGCCGCCATCGCGGAGGCCGGCGTGGCCGTCATCAGCCTGCCCATCACCGATCTCTATCTGATGGGCCGCCGCGACGAGAGCAACGTCCGTCGTGGTCTCACCCCGATCCGGAAGCTGCTGGCCGCCGGCGTGCCGGTCGCGCTGGCCTCGAACAACGTCTGCAACCCGTTCACGCCGATCGGTACCGCCGACCTCACGCACGTCGGCTTCGTGGCGGCCGCCGCCGCCCATCTCGGCACGCCGGGCGACCTCCGTGCGATCCTCCGCATGCTCACGACCGACGCGGCCCGAGTGATCGGCCTGACCAACTACGGGCTCGCGCCCGGCCACCGGGCCGACCTCGTAGGCTGGGAGTGCACGCGAGTGGAAGAGATCGTGGCCACGCTGCCCGATCGGGCCTTCGTGTGCAAAGCCGGCCGGATCACCATCGAGCACACGCACACGGTGAGACAGCCGTGGCGCCAGGCGCCCGCGACGGTCGCGGGATCGGGGACGACACGATGAACGCGATCCTCGAGCGCGCGGTAGTCACTCCCCTGCTCGACGTTCTCACCGAGGCCGTGCTCCTCACCGACCAGACGGGAACGCTCGTGTTCGCCAACGCCGCCGCCCGCGCGCGCTTCGACCTCGATCGCTACCAGGGCATGCCGCTCGAGAAGCGGCTGGCCGAGATGCCGATCTTCCGGCCCGACGGCACCCCGCTCCCGCCCGGCGAGGACCCGGTCGTGCGCGCGCTCTCCATCCGGATGCCCGCGGGCAGCGGACGCGTGATGCTCGACGGCCGCGGCGAGCGGCGCTGGTACGTCATCAATACCTCGCCGGTGTTCGACGGCGATCGCCTCGCCGGCACCGCGTCGGTGTTCCACGACGTCACCGCCGCCGTGCGCGACGAGACCCACGCGCGCGAGGCGATCGAGGCGGCGCGCCGGACCGCCGAGGACGCGAACCGTCTGAAAGATCAGTTCATCAACACGCTCTCGCACGAGCTGCGCGCGCCGCTCCAGCCTATTCTCGGGTGGACCGAGGTGCTTCGCCGTCACGGGCGGCTCGACGAGGTCACCACGCGCGCGGTCGAGGCCATTCGGCGCAACATCCGCCAGCAAGTCAGGCTCGTCGACGACCTCCTCGACTTCTCGCGGCTGGTCAACCGGAACCTGCATCTGCGCCACGAGCGCTTCGACCTCCGCGAGCCGGTGCGCGCCGGCGTCGAGCCGTTCGAGGAGGCGGCCAGCCTCAAGCGCGTGCGTCTGAGCGTCGAGCTGCCGCCGGCGCCGCTCCTGATGTGGGGCGACGGCAGTCGCATCCAGCAGGTCGTCGGGAATCTCGTATCCAACGCCCTGAAGTTCACGCCGGAGGGCGGTGTGGTGCACGTCCGTGTCGCCGCCGAGGCGCCGGGCGTGCTCGTGGAGGTCGAGGACACCGGCGACGGCATCGCGGCCGACGATCTGGGCGTGATCTTCGACGTGTTCCGCCAGGCCGCGCGTAGCCGCGCCAAGGGCGGAATGGGCCTGGGCCTCGCCCTCGTGAAGCAGCTCACCGAGATGCACGGCGGCACGGTGGAGGCGTTCTCGGCCGGCGCCGGCCTCGGCGCGCGCTTCCGGCTGCGTCTGCCGCTGGCCGCGCCGTTGGCGCCCGCGTTGGAGCCGGCCCGCGGGACGCGCCGTCTCGAGCAGCGCTCGATCCTCGTCGTCGAGGACAACCTCGACACCCGCGAGGTGCTAAGGGTGATGCTCGAGCTGGAAGGCGCCACCGTCGCCACCGCCGAGTCCGGTCACGACGCGGTGCGCTCGCTGGAGACGCTGCGACCCGACGTCGTGCTCTGCGACATCGGCCTGCCCGACATCGACGGCTTCGAGGTCGCGCGCCGGATTCGCCGCGAAGCAGGACTGGAGAACACCCGCCTCATCGCCCTCACCGGCTACGGCCGCACCGAAGACGTGCAGCAAGCGCTCGACGCCGGCTTCGAGACGCACCTCACCAAGCCCGTGAACCTGGACGAGCTGCTGGCGCGGTTGGCATAGAGCGCCACCACATTTGGTATTCGTTGACAGCGCGGCAACCGCCATGTAGAGTCGAAACGAAATCGTGCCTTTCCTTTAAGTGGGCCCAGCGAGGCTCGTAAGGAGAGAAAAGATGAGTAACACCCCGCCCCGGCGGTTCCGTGAGAAGGCTCAGGTCCTCGACGACGCCGCCCTCGACCGTGCACTCACTCGCATCGCTCACGAGATCCTCGAACACAACGGCGGCGCGGCCGACCTGACGTTCGTCGGCCTGCGGACCCGCGGCGTCACCCTCGCCCAGCGGCTGGCGCAGCGGATCGCGCAGATCGACGGCGCGACGCTGCCCGTCGGCGCGCTCGACATCACGCTCTACCGCGACGACCTCGACATGCGCGGCGCCCCGGTCGTGCGCGGGACGGACATCCCCTTCTCCATCAAGGACAAGACCGTCGTCCTCGTGGACGACGTGCTCTTCACCGGCCGCACCATCCGGGCCGCGCTCGATGCGCTCATCGACCTCGGGCGCCCGCGGATGATCCAGCTCGCCATCCTCGTCGACCGCGGGCATCGCGAGCTGCCGATCCGGCCGGACTACATCGGCAAGAACCTGCCCACGTCGCGACGGGAGACGGTGGCCGTGCGGCTCCGTGAACACGACGGCGAAGATCGGGTCGTCATCGAAGAACCCGAGGAGGCCTGAGCATGGCGTGGACGCGCAAGGACCTGTTGGCGATGAGCGAGCTGGAGGCGGCCGAGATCACGACGCTTCTGGACACGGCCGCGTCGCTCCAGGAGATCGCGAGCCGCGACATCAAGAAGGTGCCCGCGCTGCGGGGCAAGACGGTGGTCAACCTCTTCTACGAGGCCTCCACGCGCACGCGGACCTCCTTCGAGATCGCGGGCAAGTGGCTGTCGGCCGACGTCGTCAACTTCTCCGCGGGCGGCTCGAGCGCGGCCAAGGGTGAGAGCTTCATCGACACCGCGAAGAACATCGCCGCCATGAGCCCCGACGTGATCGTCGTGCGGCACTCGTCGGCGGGCGCGGCGGCGCTGCTCGCGCGCGAGCTGCCCTGCGGCATCGTGAACGCCGGCGACGGCGCCCACGAGCACCCGACCCAGGCCCTGCTCGACCTGCTCACCATCCGTGAGCACAAGGGCAACTTCGAGGGGCTACACGTCGCCATCGTCGGCGACATCGCTCACAGCCGCGTCGCGCGCTCGAACATTCACGCCATGCGCAAGCTCGGCATGAGCATCACGGTGGCGGGACCGCCCACGCTCATCCCGCCCTTCGTGCAGGAGCTCGGCGTCAAGGTCTCCTACCGGATGGAGGACGCGATCCGCGACGTGGACGTCATCATGATGCTGCGGTTACAGCAGGAACGGATGACGGGCGGGCTCATCCCCTCCCTCCGGGAGTACGCTCGGTACTGGGGGCTCTCCCTGGACAAGCTGCGCGCCCACGCACGGGAGGACGTGCTGATCATGCATCCGGGGCCGGTCAACCGCGGAGTCGAGCTCGCCCCCGAAGTCGCCGACGGCCCCTACTCCGTCATCCTCGACCAGGTGTCCAAGGGCGTCGCGGTCCGGATGGGGGTCCTCTTCCTCCTCGCCGGCGCCAAGGGCGGAGACGCGACATGAGCGGGGCCGGGTCCCCGCTCCTCATCCGCGGCGGGCGGGTGATCGACCCCGTCAACGGGCTCGACGGCGTTCAGGACGTGTTGATCGAGGCCGGCGTGATCCGGCGGGTCGGGATCAGGGTGGCCGCGCCCGAGGGCGTCGCCGTGGTCGACGCCAGCGGGAAGGTCGTGTGTCCGGGGCTGATCGACGTCCACGTCCACCTGCGCGAGCCCGGCTACGAGTACAAGGAGACGGTGGCGACGGGCACGCGGGCGGCCGCGGCCGGCGGGTTCACCGCCGTCTGCTGCATGGCCAACACGAATCCGGTCAACGACAACCGCTCGATCACCGACTACATCCTGGCCAAGGCCGCGACCGAAGGCGTGGTCCGCGTCTACGCGATCGGCGCGGTGACTCGCGGCCTGCGGGGCGAAGAGCTCGCCGAGCTGGCGGAGCTGGCCGAGGCCGGCTGCGTGGCCTTCTCGGACGACGGCAAGTGCGTGATGAACGCCAGGCTCTACCGGCGCGCCATGGAGTACACGCTGCCTTTCGGTACCGCGCTCATCAGTCACGCCGAGGACGCCCACCTCGCCAACGGGTGGTGCATGAACGAGGGCGTGGTCTCGACCGAGCTCGGGCTGCCGGCCGCGCCCGCCGCGGCCGAGGAGATCATGGTCGCCCGGGATCTGCTGCTCGCCGAGCTCACCGGGGCGCACGTCCACATCGCCCACACGTCGACGGCCGGATCCGTTCGCCTGATCCGCGACGCCAAGGCCCGCGGCATCCGCGTGACGGCCGAGGTCACGCCTCACCACCTGGTGCTGACCGAAGAGGTGGTCCGGAGCTTCGACGCCAATACGAAAATGGCGCCGCCTCTCCGGACCAAGCGTGATACGGAGGCGCTGCTCGAGGGTCTCATCGACGGGACCATCGACTGCATCGCGACCGACCATGCGCCCCACGCGCTCAGCGAGAAGGAAGGCGAGTTCGACCAGGCGGCGTTCGGCATCGTCGGGCTGGAGACGGCGGTCGCGGTACTGCACGACCGGCTGGTCCGGACCGGCGCGCTGAGCCTCCCCACGCTGGTGGCGCGACTCTCCACCGACCCCGCCCGGATCTTCCGGCTGCCCGGCGGCAGTCTCTCGCCGGGCGCGCCCGGTGACGTGACGATCATCGACACCGAACGGGAACTCACGGTCGAGCCCGCGCGGTTTCAATCACGCAGCCGCAACACGCCGTTCGCGGGCTGGAAGCTCCGCGGCGCGCCGGTGACGACGATCGTCGGCGGAAAAGTCGTCCGGTCGTGAGCGCTTCCGGCGGCGAGGCCCTGCTCGTCCTGCGCGACGGACGGGTGTTCCGTGGCCGCGCGCTGGGTGCGCGGGGCGAAGCGTGGGGCGAGGTGATCTTCAACACGGCGATGCAGGGGTATCAAGAGATCCTGACGGATCCGTCCTACCGCGGTCAGATCGTCGTCATGACGTATCCCATGATCGGCAACTACGGGCTCAACCCGGAAGACGCGGAATCGCGCCGGCCGTGGGTCAACGGCTTCGTGGTCAAGGAAGCGTCGCCGTACCCGTCGTCGTGGCGGGGGCGCGTGAGCCTCGCCGACTACCTCACCCAGCACGGGATCGTCGGCATCGAAGGGATCGACACCCGAGCCCTCACGCGCCACCTCCGCGACCACGGCGCGCAGGATGGGATCATCGCGGCGGCCGGCCTCGACCTCGAGACGCTACGCGGGCGGGCGCGAAAGCTGCCCAGCCTCGTGGGCCGCGACCTCGTCGACGAAGTCGCGGTGGAGGCGCCGTACGCCTGGACGAACGGCGGCCCCTGGGACCTGGGACGCGGTTACGGCCCGGCGCCGGCGGCGCAGCACCGGGTCGTCGCCTTCGACGCCGGCATCAAGGACAACATCCTCCGCCAGCTCGCCGGCGCCGGCTGCGACGTGACCGTTGTTCCCGCGCGAACGGCGGCCGCGAACGTGCTGGCGCGCGAGCCCGACGGCGTCTTCATCTCCAATGGTCCCGGCGATCCCGAAGGCGTGCCGTACCTCATCGAGGCGGTCCGCGGTCTGCTCGGCCGCGTGCCGGTGTTCGGCATCTGCCTCGGCCACCAGATCCTCGGGCTGGCCGCCGGGGGGCGAACGTACAAGCTTCCGTTCGGCCACCACGGCGCGAACCATCCGGTGAAGGACGTCGCGACCGGCCGGGTGGAGATCACCGCGCAGAACCACGGCTTCGCCGTCGATCCCGAGGCGCTGGCCGGCGCCGGCTGGCAGCCGACGCACGTGAACCTCAACGACGGAACGTGCGAGGGGCTCGCCCATCCCGGGCTGCGCGCCTTCAGCGTGCAGTACCACCCGGAAGCCTCGCCCGGTCCTCACGACTCGAGCTATCTGTTCCATCGGTTCGCAGGGCTGATGGCCCCCAAAGGAGGTTGACGCGCGCATGCCGCTGTACCTGATCTCGTATCGGAAGACCGAGGGTGTGGGGCACAAGCCGGAGTGGGCCTCTTTCACGACCCAGAGCGACACGTCACTGGAGGCCGCCGCCGTGCGCCAGCGCGTGGACAAGCGCATCAGCGTGATCGGCGAGCAGCTCTGGGGCAGCGGCGAAGCCGTCTGGGTCGGCAGCGGACGCCTCGACGACGTGATGTTCCGCCGCGAGGAAGCCGCGCCCGAGATCTCCATCGTGTACGGGCTGGTGGAGGACTAGGCTGGGGTCCGAACACTTGTCGGCACAAGCAATAACAGTCGGCCGGCGCATTGGCTGATGTTGTTGCTTCGATCAACGGCGTTCCGATCCGCCTGCCCAGTGAGCGATGGGTCCACATCGTCGAGCATCATGACGACCTCGCTGGGCACTATCATGACGTGCTTGAAGCGGTCCGAAATCCAGACGCCATCTATGATGGCGGCACCGGCGAACTTCTCGCCGCGACCAGTTTCGAGGCTAGGTATCTCATCGTTGCGTATCGTGAAGTTTCGCCCGGCGATGGCTTCGTCATTACCGCATTCTTCACCACTCGTATCCGGCAGATCGAGAGGAGACGACTGATATGGAAAAGAGCGTCGTCGTAGACCTCCTCGAAAGCTTACCGCACCTTCTCCGGCTGCCGTCGAAGCAGATATGGTTCGACTTCGACGCCGAAGCAGACGTCTTGTACGTCAGCTTCGAGCGCCCGCAGGGCGCGACTGACAGCGAGTTGAACGAGGACGGCGTACTGATGCGCTATCGCGGAGACCGGCTCGTCGGCGTGACCATCATGAATGCGCGAAAACGCGTGGCCGGTCACGGATAGATGCCGAAGCGCACGGACATCCGCAAGATCCTCCTCATCGGCTCGGGGCCGATCGTCATCGGCCAGGCGTGCGAGTTCGACTATTCGGGGACGCAGGCGTGCAAGGCGCTGCGCGAGGAGGGCTTCGAGGTCGTCCTGGTCAACTCCAACCCCGCGACCATCATGACCGATCCCGAGATGGCGGACCGGACCTACGTCGAGCCGCTCACCTCGGAGTTCCTGGCCAAGATCATCGAGCGCGAGCGGCCGCAGGCGCTGTTGCCCACCCTCGGCGGGCAGACCGGACTCAACCTTGCGGTCGCGCTCGCCGAAGATGGCGTGCTCGACCGCTTCGGGGTCGAGCTGATCGGCGCCAAGCTGCCGGCGATCAAGAAGGCCGAGGATCGCGAGCAGTTCAAGACCGCGATGGAGCGGATCGGCCTCGACCTCCCGCGATCCGCGCAGGTCTCGAGCGTGGAAGCCGCGCGCCAGGCCGTGAGCACGCTCGGCTATCCGGTGATCATCCGGCCGTCGTTCACGCTCGGCGGCACCGGCGGCTCGGTGGCCTACAACCCGGACGAGCTCGACGAGGCGATCCGGTGGGGGTTGCAGGCTTCGCCGGTCGGCACCGTGCTCGTCGAGGAGTCGGTGATCGGCTGGAAGGAGTTCGAGCTCGAGGTCATGCGGGACCTCGCCGACAACGTCGTCGTGATCTGCTCCATCGAGAACTTCGACCCGATGGGCGTGCACACCGGCGATTCCATCACGGTCGCGCCCGCCCAGACGCTCTCCGACAAGGAGTACCAGGTGATGCGCGACGCCGCCGTCGCCATCATCCGCGAGATCGGGGTGGAAACGGGCGGCTCCAACATCCAGTTCGCCGTCAATCCGGACAACGGCCGCCTCGTCGTCATCGAGATGAACCCGCGCGTGTCGCGGTCGTCCGCGCTCGCCTCGAAGGCGACCGGCTTTCCCATCGCGAAGATCGCGGCGAAGCTGGCCGTCGGCTACACGCTCGACGAGATCAAGAACGACATCACGCGGGAGACGCCGGCGTCGTTCGAGCCGGTGCTCGACTATTGCGTGGTGAAGATTCCCCGCTGGGCCTTCGAGAAGTTCCCCGAGGCCGATCCCACCTTGACCACGCAGATGAAATCCGTGGGCGAGGTCATGGCCATCGGGCGCACGTTTAAGGAAGCGCTCAACAAGGCCGTGCGGTCGCTCGAGCAGGATCGGTGGGGCCTGAACCTCGACCGTGGCCTGGACGATCAGGAGCTGCGCCGGCTCCTCCAGGTGCCAACGCCCGAGCGGCTCTTCGCGATCGGCGAAGCGTATCGCGCCGGCCTGGCCACCACGGAGATCCACGATCTCACCAAGATCGACCCGTGGTTCCTCGAGAACGTCCGCGAGATCGTCGAGTTCGAGGACGTACTGACCGCGGCCGGCCTCGATGATCCCGCGGCGCTGCGCCGGGCCAAGCAGCTCGGCTTCGCCGACCGCCGGATCGCGCGCCTCACCCGCTCCACCGAGGCCGAGGTGCGGCGCCAGCGGATCGAGCGCGGTATCGTCGCGACGTTCAAGACCGTGGACACCTGTGCCGCGGAGTTCGTGGCGCACACGCCGTACCTGTACTCGACCTACGAAGAGGAAGACGAGGCCCCGCCGACCGATCGCCCCAAGGTGGTGATCCTGGGCTCCGG
Source organism: Methylomirabilia bacterium (assembly GCA_041492755.1). Lineage (GTDB taxonomy): Bacteria > Methylomirabilota > Methylomirabilia > Rokubacteriales > CSP1-6 > JBGPXN01. The sequence continues at coordinate 13,987 of JBGPXN010000032.1, forward strand.
TCCCAACCGGATCGGCCAGGGCATCGAGTTCGACTACTGCTGTGTGCACGCTGCCTTCGCCCTGCGCGAGCTCGGCATCGAAGCGATCATGATCAACTGCAACCCGGAAACGGTCTCCACCGACTACGACACGTCGGACCGCCTCTACTTCGAGCCGCTCACCCTCGAGGACGTGCTCAACGTCGTCGAGAAGGAGCGGCCGCTTGGGGTCATCGTGCAGTTCGGTGGCCAGACGCCGCTCAACCTCGCCGTGCCGCTGCAGCAGGCCGGGGTGCCGATCCTGGGCACGTCGCCCGACGCCATCGACCGCGCCGAGGATCGCCAGCGTTTCTCCGCACTCCTCACCGAGCTTGGGCTGGTGCAGGCCGCGGGCGCCACCGCGCGCTCGCTGGAGGAAGCGCAACGCATCGCGCACCAGATCGGCTACCCGGTGCTCGTGCGCCCGTCGTACGTGCTGGGCGGCCGTGCGATGCAGATCGTGTACGACGATCAGGACCTCACCCGCTACATGACCGAGGCGGTCCGGGTCTCGCCCGAGCACCCGATCCTCGTCGACAAGTTCCTGGAAGACTCGATCGAGATCGACGTGGACGCCGTGAGCGACGGGGAGCGAGTCGTCGTGGGCGGCGTGATGGAGCACATCGAGAAAGCCGGCATCCACTCCGGCGACGCCGCCTGCGCGCTGCCGCCCTACTCGCTCGGCGAGGAGCAGGTCCGGGCCCTCCGCGCGCAGACGAGGGCGCTGGCCCAGGCCCTCGGCGTGGTCGGACTCATCAACGTCCAGTTCGCGATCCGCAACGAGACGATCCACGTGCTCGAGGTGAACCCCCGCGCTTCGCGGACGGTGCCGTTCGTGTCCAAAGCCGTCGGCGTGCCGCTGGCCAAGGTCGCGACGCGGGCCATGCTGGGCCATTCGATCGCCGCCATCGCGGCCATCGAGGAGCGCGAGGCCGGCTACATCGCGGTCAAGGAGTCGGTCTTCCCCTTCATCAAGTTCCCGGGCGTGGACATGGTGCTCGGGCCCGAGATGAAGTCCACCGGCGAGGTGATGGGCATCGACCGAGATTTCCGGAAGGCCTATCTGAAATCCCAGATCGCATCGGGCTCGCCGCTGCCGACGTCCGGGAAGGTCTTCGTGAGCGTCAAGAATCGGGACAAGCGCACGGTCACCACGCTCGCCAAGCGCCTCACCGAGATGGGGTTCACGCTGGTGGCCACCGCGGGCACGGCCCGGGTGCTGGAGCGCCACGGCATGCAGGTGGAGGTGATTCACAAGGTCGGCGACGGCTACCGCCCGAACGTCATCGACCTCATGAAGCGCGGCGATATTGCCCTGGTGTTCAACACGCCGGAGGACGGACGGTCGCGGAAGGATTCCTACGTGATCCGCCGTACCGCGATCACGCAGGGCATCCCGTACCACCTGACCGTCGACGGTATCCAGGCCGCGATCGGCGCCATCGAGGCGCTGCTCAAGGGCGAGCACGTCGTGCTGTCGCTGCAGGAGTACCACGCTGGCGACTGAGCGAGCGCCGGCTGATCGCGTCTTCGTCGCGCTCGACGTCGAAAGCATCGATGCCGCGGCCTCGTTGCTGGATCGGCTCCAGGGCGTCGTCACCGGCTGCAAGATCGGCAGCCAGCTCTTCACCGCGGCCGGCCCCGCCGCGATCGAGCTCGCCCTCCGGCGCGGCTTCCGCGTCTTCCTCGATCTCAAGTTCCACGACATCCCGAACACCGTCGCCGGCGCCGTGCGCGAGGCCACCCGCAGCGGCGTGTTCATGCTCAACGTCCACGCCTCCGGCGGTCTCGCCATGATGCGCGCGGCCGCCGAGTCCGCGACGAAGGCCGCGGCGGAATTCAAGATTGTGCGGCCGGTCTGCATCGGCGTGACGGTGCTGACGAGCCTGGACCGCCGGGCGCTCGATCACGAAGTCGGAGTGGCAAGGTCGGTGGAAGCGCACGTGCTGCACCTCGCCGATCGGGCGCGCGAGGCGGGCCTCGACGGCTGCGTCGCGTCGCCGCAGGAGATCGGCGTGCTACGGCGCGCGCTCGGATCGACCTGGGTCATCGTGACGCCGGGGATTCGCGGGCGCAGCAATCAGGCCTTGGGAGACCCGGAGCGCTCGGCGGGCCCGGGGGGGTCGGCGGACCCGGGGCGCTCGGCGGGCCCGGGCGATTCGGCGGGCCCGGGCGATTCGGCGAGCCCGGGCGATTCGGCGAGCCCGGGGGGTTCGGGGGGCCATGTCAGGGCCCCCCGATCCAATGACGACCAGGTGCGCGTGGCGACGCCGGCGGCCGCGCTTCGCGCCGGCGCGGACTACCTGGTGATCGGGCGGCCCATCACCGCGGCTCCCGATCCGGTGACGGCGGCGCGGGCGATCCTCGACGAGCTGAAAGTCGGATGAGCGATCACGACACCGAAAGGGGCGGCATGGCGACACCGAACGATTGGAGGGCAAGCGCCGTGACGGAACGTGAGACGCTCGAGCTCTACGAGAAAACCGGCGCGCTCCTTCACGGCCACTTCCGCCTGACGTCCGGCCTGCATTCCGACGTCTACCTTCAGTCGGCGCTCGTGCTCCAGTACCCCCAGTTCGCCGCGGCCCTGGGGACCGCCCTCGCCGACTCCTACCGCGACGCTCGCGCCACCACCGTCGTCGCGCCCGCGATCGGTGGCATCCCCGTCTCGCACGAGGTCGCGCGCGCCCTCGGCGTCCGCGCGCTCTTCACCGAGCGCGAAGGGGGCGCGATGCGCCTCCGTCGAGGCTTCACGATCTCAGCCGGCGAGCGGTGTCTCGTGGTCGAAGACGTGGTGACCACCGGCGGCTCGACGCGCGAAGTCATCCAGTGCGTGGACGCCAACGGCGGTGTGGTGGTGGGCGTCGGCTCCCTCGTCGACCGTAGCGGCGGCGCCGCAAAGTTCTCCGCCCCCTACGTCGCGCTGGCGACGGTGAAGGCGACGACGTGGGACCCCGCCGACTGCCCGCTCTGCGCCTCCGGCAGCGTCGCCATCAAGCCGGGCAGTCGCGCCTAGCCTCCGCCTAGCTTGGATTATTCGTGAACGCGCACACCGCGAACGACCGGGGGGCACGGCCGGAGATGGGGGGATGGGGTCCGGGTGACCCATTTACCGCCACGCGAGACCACGACATCGCCGTATGGAATGGGAACGGCTCGCCGGTGATCGGTACGCCGTCGGCTGTGGTCAGAGGACTCCGTCCCCCCATCTCCGGCCGTGCCCCCGGTCGACGCCTCGCCGGCGGCGTCGCTACGATCGTCGACCGAGCTCGGCCGCGGCCGCGGCGATGTCCGACGCTTCCCCCGGAGTGAGCGCCGTACCACCGAAGCGTACCCGCTCGTACACCTGAGTGATCGCCCCGAACGTCGTGCCGCACTCCGGCCGGGCCGCCGCGACGCGAACCGCGAACTCTGCGGCCGTCTCGCTCGGCTGTGGCCGAAGCCCCGCCCGAGCGAGCCGGCGCAGCGCCCGGCGATAGAAGTCGGGCACGCGCGCCCGGGCGCCGGCGGCGCGGGGGCCGGACGCTCCGAGGCGCCGCGTCCAGAGGTAAGCCCCGGCGACCAGCACGACGCCGGCGGCCACCGCGAGCACCACGCCGCCATCGAACGATCCGGGCAACCGCGCCGGCCAACCCCCGGCCCGGCGCGCGGTGGCGCCCAGCGCGATCTGATCTTGAAGGCTCCAATTCACCACCCAGCGGTACCAGCGCATGCGCAGCGCGTCGAGGTAGAGGCCGGCACGGCCGTACGCGGCCGGCGGTGGCGCGTCGCCGCGGGGCGACGGGTCGAGCGCCACCCAGCCAAAACCGCCGAGCCAGACTTCGACCCACGAGTGGGCGTCGCTCAGGCGGACGACGAAGTACTCGCCGTACGGATTCCACTCGCCGCGCTGGAATCCGTTCACCACGCGGGCGGGGATGCCCAGCGTGCGGAGCATGATGGCGAGGGCGGACGCGAAGTACTCGCAGTTGCCGGCACGGTGCTCGAAGAGGAACTCCTCGAGCGGATCGCCGGTGCCGCGACGCTTCAGATCGAGGGTGTAACGGAACTCGCGCGACAAAAACTCGGTGAGCCGGGCCGCCCGTTCGACCTCGCTGCGGCTGCCCGCGGTGACCTGACGCGCCAGATCGCCGATGCGGCCGGCCATCGGCGGCAGTTGCAAGGCCCGCGCGAGCTGGACCGGTGACGGCGTGTCCACCGCGCCGCGCGGGACGCCGAGGACGATGGGCTCCAGCTCCGACTCGACCGTGTACTGGAGTCGTGCCCCCGGCGTGGGCAGGGACAGCCCGCCTGCATCGTCGACGATGACGGGGCCGCTACGCACGCGCAGGCGGATCACGCGCGGCGCGGCGAAGATCACGTCGGTCGCGATGGGCTCCAGGAAGATCTCCTGGGTCACCAGCGGCTCCGCGGTGCGCGGCCGCCCGACCCACACATCGCCAGTGGGCGAGGGATGCAACGCCACGCGCGGGCCGCGGGTGGCCGTCCAGGTGCGGCCGTTGAAGTGATCGAGCGTCAGCCCGCGCCACCGGAGGATCGGCACCCGTTCCGGCTCCGGTGCCCCCGCCACGATGCGCACGCGCATGACGACGGTGCCGTCCGTCTCGATCTCGCCGATGGCGCCGAGGTCGACGCGGTCGGTGAACCCCGTGACCATGCGCCGGAGCTGCGCCCGCAACGGCAGCGCGGCCTGACCGACGCGCGGGATCACGACGAAGAACGTCGCGGTGATCAGAATGGTCGTCGCGGCCGCGGCCAGGGCGAGCCCGACGAGACCGGCGCCGAGACCGACGGGGCGCGCGTCGGGGGTCGCCGCCACCTCGGCTTCCACGTGGTACAGCATCAGCATCCAGGTGCCGACGCCCAGGAAGACGGAAAACACGAAGAGGAAGGCGACGCTGAAGCCGACGGCGGCGGCGGCCACCAGCATGAAAAACGACATGAGTCCCGCATCGCGCAGGTCGCGCGCCGCCAGCCCCGTGAACAGACGCAGCAGGACCAGGGCCAGCAGGAGATGAACGAACCCGTCGAGGATGGAGGCCGCGACGTACATGAGGTCGAGTACGGCGGCGGCCGCCGCGGCCACCACGAGCGCGCGGTCGAGCGCCAGCGGGCCACCGGACCGCTCCCGCAGCTCCCGGCGGGCCAGCGCAATGGCGAGCCCGGAGATGGCCAGGAGCGCGCCATACTCGCCGAGCAAGCCGCCGAGATAGAGCGCGACGATCCCGTCGGCGACGAGCACGGCGGTGGCCACGGTCAGCGCACCGGTCGACCTTCGGGCAAAGAAGGGCTCGGCGTGGCGCGATGAACGCGGGCTAATCGAGGCCAACCACGATCTCCCTGAGATCGCCGCCCCAACCGCGGCCGATGCCCGGCGCCTCGTTCGTTGCCGCGCCCGCCGCCGGCGCGGCCGTTCCGGGCTCGTACAACGCGAGCGCGGTCAGCACCCGCCGCTCGTGCCCCCGCCCGTGACCGAGCCGGACCAGCAGCCCGGGTCCGACGATCTCGACCCCGGCGCCCCGCCTGAGAAGGGCACAGGCCAGCGACGCGGCTTCGGACAGGGCGTCCTCCAGCCGCGCCGGGTCGACCGCGCCGGTGCCGTGCAGGCGGAGCCGCACGTCCTCCGTGGTCTCGGCTTGCAGCTCGCGCACGACGAGGGCGCCGCGGCGGGCGCTGGTGCGCCAGTGGATCAGTCGGGGATCGTCGCCGGCCCGGTATTCGCGCAGGTTGTGGAGGTCGTGGCCACGACCCGCGCGCCGGGTCGGCGCGCTCCCACCACCGCCGAGATACCGGAGCGTCTCGGCATCGAGCGGCCGGACGGCCGGGTACACGATGACTTCGTCGTCGGCCGTCGGCCGTCCGGACTTGGTGAAGAGCCCGAAGGGAAACCGCGTGCTGAGGCGCACGCCGGGCAGCCGCTGCCGCCCGCGCCGGGGCAGCGTCACTTCCCACGTCACGAGCCGCTCGTCGCCCGCGAGCAGGCGTGGGACGTACGCGAGGCGCACCGCGCCGGCCGCGGCCAGGAGGGCCAGCGAGTACGACGACAGCCGTCGCTTGGCGTTCACGACGCGCGCGCCGAGACGCACCGGCGTTCCCGCGTGGATCGCCGCCGGCAGCACCGGCACGAGGCGGATGCCGCGGAGCGATTGCTCGGAAAGTATGCCGGACACGACGATCAACCCGAGCAGCATCGACTCGAGCAGGTAGAGCAGGTTGTTACCGGTATTGATCGCGGCGAAGCCGAGCCCCATGGCGGCGAGCAGGCACCACCAGCCTTCGCGGGTCGGCCTCAGCGTCCGGCGCGGGTGGAAAAAGCGGGGTGGCCACTCCATGACGTGCCCTCGCGAAATGCGCCGCTCAGCGCGGGACGGCAAGCTCCTGCACGAGCGCCCGCACGATCGCCTCGCCGTCCACGGCCGCGCCGACGGCGCCGGCGCCACCGCGGGCGAAGACGCGGTGACCGAGCACGGGAGCGGCCAGCCGCTTCACGTCGTCGGGCACGAGATAGTCGCGCCCGTTCGCGAGGGCCAGCGCCTGGGCGGCACGGAGCAGCGCGAGCGAGCCGCGCGGGCTCGCGCCGAGGCTCACCAGCGGCGACGTGCGGGTCCCGCTCACCAGCGCCATCAGGTAATCGAGCACGGAGTCCTCGACCTTCACGCCTTCGCACTCGGCCTGCAGGTCGAGCACCTCGCTGGCGTCCAGCACGGGATCGATCGTGTCGGGTAACGACGCGCCGCCGCGCAGGATGGCCTTCTCGTCGACGGCGTCCGGATAGCCGATGCGGACGCGGAGCAGGAAGCGGTCGAGCTGGGACTCCGGCAGCGGATAGGTGCCCTCGTACTCGCGCGGGTTCTGGGTGGCGAGCACCATGAAGGGCCGTGGCAGCGGGTAGGTCGAGTGATCGAGCGAGACTTGCGCCTCGTTCATCGCCTCCAGCAGGCTCGACTGGGTCTTCGGCGTGGTGCGGTTGATCTCGTCGGCGAGCACGACGTTGGCGAAGAGCGGGCCGGGCTTGAAGGCGAACGCCGCGCGCGCGGGCTCCCACACCGACACGCCGAGGATGTCGGACGGCAGCATGTCGGAGGTGAACTGGATGCGCTGAAACTGGCCGCCGATGGACCGCGCGAGCGCGGCGGCGAGCGTCGTCTTGCCGACGCCCGGGACGTCTTCGATCAGGAGGTGACCGCGGGCGAGCAGGCCGACCACGGCGAGCCGCACGGCCTCGGGCTTGCCCACGATGCAGCGAGCGACGTTGTCTTCCAGCCGTCGGATCCGATCGATGGCGCTCGGCATGGTCGTCGGTCAGTACTCCGGGGGCGCGTACACGGTGAGGAAGAACAGCGGCGTGGGGCCGGGGTTGCGGACGTGGTGCGGGGTCTTGGCCGGAATGATCATGAGCGACCCGGCGCGCGCGGGGTGCTCGGCGTCGCCCATCCGCACGATCGCTTCGCCCTCCACCACGTAGAGGATCTGATCGCCGGCGTGCTCCTCGGCCGGTCCCGCGTCGGCACCCGGCGCGACCGTCATCACCGCGGTCTGGCTCCGCTCCGTCTCCTGGAGCACGTGAAAGAACCGCCCGCGATACCGGAAGACATCCTCCACCTCCATTCCCACCTCCTGTGTCCGCCTCCTGCGCCCCGTCACGCCAGTATGTCACCCCTCCGAGGGAGACCCCGCACGGGGAGACGAGCAGGCACGCCGCGACGACCTCGTGCAAGGACGCTTCCAGCGCGGGCTCCGCCAGCGCCGACATCGAAAGCCCGGCGAAGCTCCCCACCGACTCAGAGGCTGTGAGGGAATTCGGGGCGCGCCACGGCTCCGCCGCGGCGCTCCGAGCGGTGGGAGTATCGGGGACCATGTCGGCCCCCCGATGATCTCAGGGAATGTGAGGGAATTCGAGGAGCGCCACGGCTCCGCCGGGGCGCTCCGAGCGCCGGGGGGGGTATGGGGGGCCATATCGGGGCCCCCCATCTAAAGCAGTCCGTTCCGGACGAGGACGATCAAGAGCCAGGCGAGCTGCCCGCCGACGAAGACGACCCGGCCGCGCTCGGGACTTGCCAGGCGGGCACGGTAGTGCCAGCCCCCGAGCACCAACGCGAGCACGAGGAAGAGCGGGCCGTCGTACACGGCCAGCCACCCGAAGTGATGCGCGAGGCCAGCGGCGAAGTTCCAGAGCGACCAGGCGCCGAGCCAGTGAGCGATCACCGACACCAGCACGGAGCCGCGCGAGTCCGAGCGCCCGAGCAGGCGCGCGATCCCCACGGCGACGGCGCCGGCAGCCAGGATCGCGAGCAGGCCGAGGACGCCCCAGCGGGTCACGTCCGCGTCCGATACTCCGGCCGCCCGCGCAGCAGCCGCATCTCGATCTGCTTGATCCCCACCGCGAGCACGATGCCGATGACCCCGAGGGCGAGCAGCGCGACCATCATGTCGGCCGCGTTGAGCGTGCCCAGCGACTGGAGGATCAGGTAGCCGAGCCCGCCGCCCGACTCACCGCCAAGGAACTCGCCGACGACCACGCCGATGAGCGCGAACGAGATCGACGGCGTCACACGGGCTCAGCGGACCCTGACGACCTGGCCGGTGGCAAGCCGGTACACGGCCGGGACCACCACCAGCGACCCCGTCGTGACGGCCTTCCGGATGATATCGCTCTGCCCGGAAAGGTTGTCCGCGCTCTCGCGGGCGTTCTCCTCGACCGCGGTGGCCACCAGGTCGTCACCGGGCGCGCGCGCCTGAGCCTTTTCCACCGCGGGCGCGATGCGCCGTACGATCGCGTCGAGATTCGGACTGTGCATCGGTCCGCCGGCGGCGGCGGCGGACACCGCGCCGCAGCGATCGTGGCCGAGGACGACGAGGAGCCGCGTGGGCAGGTGCTCCACCGCGTACTCGATGCTGCCGAGAGCGACGGCGTCGGCGACGTTGCCCGCGGTCCGGATCACGAACAGATCGCCGAGTCCCTGGTCGAAGACGAGCGTCGGGCTCACCCGGCTGTCCGAGCAGCCGAGCACGATGACGTTTGGCTGTTGACCCTGGACGAGCTTCTGCCGGGTGGCCGGGAGAGACCGCACGCGGAGCTTGCCGGCCATGAATCGCCGGTTACCCTCCATCAGCTGCGACCACAGGCCGGCGGCCGATCCGGCGTCGGCGGCGAGCGCGGGCCGGACGGCGGCGAGCGCCGCCACGCCGGCGCAGAAATGGCGACGCGTGAGCAGCATGCGACGTCAGCTCTTGTGCTTCGCGCGCGCCTTCTTCACGAACGACATGTCGACCGCCCTGCATACGGGATGGGTTGCTCCACCGCCAGCGGGAGCCACACCTTCATGCCGTTGTCGTCGTCCTTCTCCTTCGCGGCGAGATGCCGCGCATCCACGACGGTGGACACGCTGTGCGAGACGGTGATGGGTGTTGCGGCTTGAGCGAATGCCGGCCCACGGTTGCCAGTCACGAGGACAGCGGCCCCGGCCGAACCGGCGGCGCGCAGAAATTGGTGACGGGTCCAGGTCATCTTGATCCTCCCATGAGCAGTGTGCCGAGTGTAGGGGGCGGACTCCAGCCTGTCAATCGCAACACATTGACAGCATTGAGAATTTTGGCCTATCATCCGGAGATGGTCGTGTCCGGTTTTCCCCCCCGTGGCCCCCGTGTCTCCGCCGGAGTCCGTCCATGATCCGGAGCATGACGGGTTTCGGCCACGCCGAGATCGCCGACGAGGGGTTCACCGTCACCGTGGAAGCGCGCTCGGTGAACCATCGCCACCTCGATCTGGCGCTGCGCCTGCCCGCCGCGCTCGCCGGTCTGGAAGCGGAAGCGCGCCGGCTCGTCCAGTCGCGCATCGAACGCGGTCGGATCGACGTCGCGGTTCAAGTCGAGCCGGTGACGGCTCCCGGACCGGCAAGCGTGCGGGTCGACACGGAGCTCGCGCGTCGCTACGTCGACGAGGCACGGGCGCTGGCCGCGGACCTCGGCCTGGTTGACGACGTCGGTGTCGGATGGATTCTGGGACGTCCGGGCGTCATGGTGACGGAAGAAACGGCGGCGCCCGACGCGGACACGACGTGGCCGCTCGTGCGCGAGGCGCTCGCTCGCGCCCTCGATGAGCTGACCGGCCGACGCGCGGCGGAAGGCGCCATGCTCGGCGCCGAGCTCCGGGCGCTGGGCGCGGAGCTGGGTGCGCTGCTGCCCGCGATGGCCGCGCGCGCCCCGCTGACGGCGGCGCGACGGACCGAGCGGCTGCGCGAGCGCATGCGCTCGATGCTCGGCGAGGCCGGCATCGACGAGGCGCGGATCGTCGCCGAGGTCGCGGCGTGGGCGACGAAGACGGACGTGACCGAAGAGCTGGCGCGGCTGCGTGCCCACCTGGAGGAGTTCGGTCTCAAGCTCGACAAGGGGGGACCAATGGGCCGACCGCTGGACTTCCTGATCCAGGAGATGCACCGCGAGGTGAACACAATCGGGGCCAAGGCCGACGACCTCGAGCTGAGTCAGGCCGCCCTCGCCGCCAAAGGTGTGCTGGAGAAGATCCGCGAGCAGATCCAGAACCTCGAATAGTGGAGACCATTCCGTGAGCCGATCCACGACGCATCTGGTCAACGTCGGCCACGGCAACGTGGTCGTGGCCAGTCAAATCGTGGCGATCGTGGGACTCGACTCGCTGCCCGTGAAGCGACTCATCAACAGGGCCAAGGCGAGCATGAAGCTGGTGGACGCGACGAACGGCCGCCGCACCCGCGCGGTCATCGTGACGGAGAGTGACCACTTGATCCTGTCGTCGCTCGAACCGGCCACCCTGGCCCAGCGCCTGGGCAACGGCCGTGGCGAAGCCGCCGGTGATTAATCGGCGGGGCACGCTGTTCGTGGTGTCCGCGCCATCGGGCGCCGGCAAGACCACGCTCTGCCGGGAGGCGCGCGGCCTGGTCCCCGACCTCGCCTACTCGGTCTCGTGCACGACGCGCCCGCCGCGCATGGGCGAGATCGATGGCACCGATTTCCATTTCGTGACCGAAGCGGAGTTCCGCGCCCTGCGCGAGCGCGACGAGTTCGCGGAGTGGGCGGTCGTCCACGGCAATCTGTACGGTACGCGCGCGCGCCTCCTGGAGGCCGCGCTCGCCGGTGGCAACGACGTGCTGCTCGACATCGACACCCAGGGCGCGGCCCAGCTCCGCCGCCGCTATCCGCACGCGGTGCTGATCTTCATCATGCCGCCCTCGATGGCCGAGCTGACCCAGCGGCTGCGCGAGCGGCGCTCGGATGCCGCCGCCGACATCGACCGGCGGCTCGCGCGGGCCCGGGAAGAAGTGCGGCGGTGGCGGCAGTACGACTATCTCGTGGTGAATCGCGACCTCAAAGAGGCGGTGGAGCAGCTCACGGCGATCATCCAGGCCGAGCGCTGCCGCACCCGCCGCCTGACCCTCAACATCCCCGATCTCGACATTTCAGAACCGGAGGCAGACGGCTGATGGCATTCCCCTCGCTCGAAGACGCGCTCAACAAGGTATCCAACCGTTACATGCTCGTCGTGCTCGCCGCCAAGCGTTCCCGGCAAATCAACCGCGGGGCGGTGCCGCGGGTGGAGACCAAGCACAAGAAGCCGACGAGCACGGCGCTGGAAGAAGTCGGCGCCGGCAAGGTCGAGTTCCGCGTGAAGGAGGACCCCGAGGCCACCAAGGCGTGATGACGACGCTCGCGGGTCGGGAGCTCATCCTCGGCGTCAGCGGGTCCATCGCCGCTTACAAGGCGGTGTACCTGCTGCGCGAGCTCACGCGTCTGGGGGCGGGCGTCACCGTTTGCCTCACCGCGCACGCCCGCGAGTTCGTCGCGCCCCTCACCTTCCGCACGCTGTCGGGCCGGCCCGTGCTGGAGAATCTCTTCGACCCGCAGAGTCCGGACGCGGTCGAGCACGTCGCGCTCGCCGAGCGCGCGGACGCCGTCATCGTCGCCCCGGCCACGGCGAACGTCCTCGCCAAGGCCGCGCACGGACTTGCCGATGATTTCCTGGGCACGCTCCTGCTGGCCGCGCGCGGGCGTGTGCTGGTGGCGCCGGCCATGGACGGCGGCATGTGGGACCACCCCGCCGTGGTCGCGAACGTTGCGATGCTCCGTCAGCGTGGTGTCACGGTGCTGGAGCCGGATAGGGGAGCCCTCGCCTCGGGGCTGAGTGGCAAGGGTCGGCTGCCGGAGGTCGACGCGATCGTCGCCGCGCTGCTCGGGTTGCTCACTCCCGAGCGCGATCTCGCCGGCGACCGCGTGCTCGTCACCGCGGGGCCGACGCGCGAGCCGATCGATCCCGTGCGCTACATCTCCAATCGCTCGTCGGGAAAGATGGGCTACGGGCTGGCCGCGGCCGCGCACCGCCGCGGCGCCGCCGTCACCCTCGTGTCGGGTCCCACCGCCATCGCGCCGCCGGCGGGGGTGGTCTTCGTCCCGGTGCAGACGGCGGAGGACATGCGCGAGGCGGTGCTCCAGCACCTGTCGGCGGCGACCATCCTCGTGAAGGCGGCCGCCGTCGCCGACTATCGCGTGAAGCACGTCTCCGCGACGAAGATCAAGGGCAAACGGGAGCTCACGCTCGAGCTCACCCCGAATCCCGACATTCTCAAGGAAGCGGCGGGGCGCCGGACCGGGGCGTTCATCGTCGGGTTCGCCGCCGAGACGCACGACGTCGAGGCCAACGCGCACGCCAAGCTCGCCGACAAGGGCGTCGACCTGCTCGTCGTCAACGACGTGAGCCGGCACGACATCGGCATGGAGGCGGACGACAACGAGGTCCTGCTCCTCGATCGCTGGGGCGGACGGCAGCCCCTGCCGCGCATGGTCAAGACCGCGGTGGCCGACGCGATCCTCTCCCACGTCGTCTCGCTCCGCGCGGCGCGCGCCGCCGACCGGGTGGCGCGCTGACGAACGATCCACGCGCGGAGCTGGCCGACACCCTCGGGGCCCTCAGCGCGACGCTGCGAACCTACCGCGATCTCGGACTCGCCGAAGTGGCGCTCGGTGGCGATTACCTCCTCGGACCAGCGGCCGCGCTCCGCGCCCAGGAAGCCGCGCTGCAGGGCTGCCGGCGCTGCAAGCTGTGCGAGGCGCGCAACACGATCGTGTTCGGCACCGGCAATCCGCAGGCGGAGCTGGTCGTCATCGGCGAAGGCCCGGGCGCCGACGAGGACGCGCAGGGCAAGCCGTTCGTGGGCCGCGCCGGTGAGCTGCTCACCAGGATGCTGGCCGCCCGCGGCGTAGAGCTCTCCCGTGACGAAGTGTTCATTACAAATGCCGTGAAGTGCCGCCCACCCGGGAATCGGAATCCCGAGCCGGAGGAACTCGCCGCGTGCGCGCCGTTCCTCAACGCGCAGCTCGCCACGCTGCAGCCCAAGGTCGTCCTCGCGCTCGGGCGCGTCGCCGCCCAGGCGCTGCTCGCCACCAAGGAGCCGATCGGCGCCCTTCGAGGCAAGATCCATCCGTACCGGGGCGGCGTGCTCATCCCGACGTTCCATCCGGCGTTCCTGCTCCGCAACCCCGGCCCGGAGTACAAGCGCATGGCCTGGGACGATTTGAAGCTCGCCCGTCGCGAGTACGACGCCCGCCGAACCCGCTGAGCGGTGTGGCGAAGTCCACGCGCCCGCGGGCACGCATGAGCCCTCGAGCGTGATCGCCGACGTCGTGTTCGACGTGCCCGTCGATCACCCGTTCTCGTACCGCGTCCCCGCCGAGCTGACCGTCGCGCCGGGGCAGCGTGTCTACGCGCCACTCCGCGGGGCGGCCCGGCTCGGCATGGTGGTCGCGGTCAGGGACGGCGACGAGGCAGGCCTCAAGCCACTGCAGCGGGTGGCGGAGCCCCGGCCACTCGTCTCGCCGGCGGCGCTCGAGCTCGCCAGCTGGATCGCGGCGGAGAGTCTCTCCAGCCCGGGGTCCACGGCGTTGTCATTGCTGCCACCGCCGGTGGCGGCCCACGGAAGCGGAGCGCCGCCGGGCGGCGCCACGGACGCCGACACCGACCCCAACGACGCGGACCTGGCCAACCCCGCGCGCCAGCGTGATGCGAACGCCGCCGGCGCCGAAACGGCCACGGTGGCCGGCGCGGAGCGTGCGATCGAGTCGCGCCCGCTGCTGCTGACCGGCGCCGGCCGCGAGAGCCGGGCGCTCGAGCGACTCGCACGCGGATCGGCGCCGGCGCTCGTCATCGTGCCCGACGGCGACAGCGCGGCGCGGTGGGCGCAACGGCTGGCGAAGATCGACGGCGTCGGCCGCTTCGACTCCGGTGTCTCCGAGCGCGACCGGGCGGCGGCGTGGCGTGGCCTGGCCGGCGGTGCGCTCCGATTCGCGGTCGGTACGCGCTCGGCGCTGCTGGCGCCGCTGCCCCCCGGCGCCGTCGTCACGGTCGTCGACGAGCACGAGCCGCTGCACAAGCCGCCCGGACCGCCGCGGATCCACGCGCGCGACGTGGCGCTGGCCCGCAGCACGCGCGAGGCGCTCAGCGTGCTCCTGCCCACGGCGACACCGAGCGTGGAGATGTGGTGGCGCGCCGACAGCGCGCGCGCGCGTCTGGAGGCGGGGCCGTTGGCGACGTGGCCGGAGATCACCATCGCCGATACGCGCGGCATCGCCCGGCGCGAGGCATTGACGCCGGCGCTCTCCCGCGCCATCCGCGAAAGCCTCGCCGGCGGCCGCCGCGTGTTCCTGGCCGTCGCGCGCCTGCGCTCGGCGCTGGGCTGCGACGAGTGCGGCGTGATCGTGAGGTGCGAGCAGTGCGCGGTGGCCCTCGCCTATTCGCCGGCGGGCCGCCGGCTCGACTGCCGCCTGTGCGGCGCCAGCGTCGCGCTACCGGAGACGTGCCCGCAGTGCCGCGGCCCGCGGCTCACCCCGTTCGGCTGGGGTGCGGAGCGCGTGGAGCACGCGGTCCGGCGCCGCTTCTCCCGCGCGAACATCGTGCGTTACGACCCGGACGCCGCGCGGGGCGCGCGGGGCGAGGCGCAAAAGAAGGCGGCGCTGAGCGCTGACGTCGTGATCGGCACGCGCGGCGCGCTCCGCCTGTTCGGCCCGGCCAGCCTCGGCGTCGCCGGATTCGTCTCGCTGGATCAGGTCCTGGGTCTGCCGGACTTCCGGGCTGCCGAGCGGACGTTCGCGCTCGTGTGGGCGGCCGCCGAGCGGGTGCGCCCCGACGGCGCGCTGGTCCTGCAGTCGCAGAACCCGACGCACTACGCGCTCGAAGCGGTGACGCGCCAGGACCTCACCGTCTTCTACCGCAGCGAGCTGAAGTTCCGCGCCGAGCTGGGCTACCCGCCGTTCCGCCGGCTCGCCGTGCTCAGCGTGGGCGGCCGGGACGCCGCGCTTCGTGCCACCACCACGGCCCGGCTCGCCGACGCCCTCCGCGGCGACCCGGCCTTCGCCGTCTACGTGCTCGGCGCGGACAAACGCTCGCGGGCCGACCGGATCGTCGTGAAGGGCCCGGCCGACCTGCCGCCGCGGCTCGCGCGCATCCTCGCGGACGCGCCGGCCACGCCGGCCGGGGCGAAAAGTCGCGGTATCATAGAGGTCGAGGTGGATCCCGTCGAATGGCCGTTCTGAGCGTCCGGAAGTATGGCGACCCCGTGTTGCGACGCAAGGCGGAGCCGGTGGGAAAGATCACCCCCGAGCTGCGCCGGATCGTCGCCGACATGATCGACACGATGTACGACGAGGTCGGCGTCGGGCTCGCCGCGCCCCAGGTCGGTATCTCGCTGCGCCTCATGGTGGTCGGCGCCGACCCCAAGCGTGAGCCGCAGGCGCTGCTCAACCCCCGCATCACCGAGCAGTCGGGGCTGGTGACGGCGGAGGAGGGCTGCCTGTCCATTCCGGGGATCTTTGCGGACGTCACGCGCGGCGCGCGGGTGCGCGTGGAAGCCACCGACCTCGAGGGCATGCCCGTATCCCTGGACGCGAGCGGCCTCTTCGCCCGCGTGCTGCAACACGAGATGGATCACCTCGACGGTGTCCTCTTCATCGACCGGCTGGACCCGGTGACGCGGGACCGCATCAAGCGCCGGATCAAGAAGGAAGGGTTCCCCGAGGACGCGCCGCACCGCGCTTTCGCGCTCTGATGACGTGGGGGGCCCCGATATGGCTCCCCACACCCCCCCACGCTCGGCAGCGCCCCGGGGAACCCGGGGCGCGCCTCGGCCTCGCTCGCCGGTTCCGCGGGGGCCCCGATATGGCCCGCTTGATTGAAAAGGGGGCCTCGAAGGGCCCCCTTTACCCCCGAGCGCTCGACGGTCCCGGGGCAACCCCGGGGCCGTCTCGATACCCCGGGGCGCTCATCGTTCTGCGTCACTCGGACGGGCTCGGCGCCTGAAGGTTCTCTTCTACGGCACGCCCGTGTTCGCCCTGCCGACGCTCGGCGCCCTTCTGCGCGCGCACGAGGTCGTCGCCGTCGTCACCCAGCCCGATCGTCCTGCCCACCGCGGCCAGCATCTGACGCCGTCCCCCGTGAAAGTGCGCGCCGAGCGCGCCGGGCTGCCGGTGCTCCAGCCGCTACGGCTCCGGGAGCCGGGCTGGGCCGACCGCCTCCGCGCGCTCGGCGCCGACGTCGCCGTCGTCATCGCCTTCGGCCAGATCCTTCCCGTCGACGTGCTGGCTGCCCCCGCCCGTGGCTCGATCAACGTGCACGCGTCGCTGCTGCCGCGGTATCGCGGCGCCGCGCCGATCGCGTGGGCGATCATGCGCGGCGAGACGACGACGGGCATCACCACCATGCAGATGGACGCCGGCATGGACACCGGCGACATGCTGCTCGCGCGCGCCACTCCGATCGGTTCCGAGGAGACGGCGGGTGAGCTGTCGGACCGGCTCGCCGCGCTCGGCGCAGACGTGCTCATCGAGACACTTGCGACCCTCGACACGCTGGCTCCGACGCCGCAGCGTCACGAGGAGGCCACGCTGGCACCCCGGTTGATCAAGGCTCACGGCGCACTCGACTGGAGCCAGCCGGCCACCGCGCTGGCGAACGCGATCCGGGGCTGCAATCCGTGGCCGGGCGCGCACACGGCGACGCCGCGCGGGATGCTGACCATCTGGCGCGCGCGCGCGGTGACCGCCCGTGCTTGCGCACCGGACGCGCCCATCGCGGGCACGGTCGCATCGCGCGACACGCTCCCATCGCCGGCCACGCCCGCCGCGCCGGGGACGCTCGTCGCCACCGGCCAGGCCGGCGGTGTCCCCGCCATCGCCACCGGTGACGGCGCACTCCTGCCGCTCGAAGTGCAGGCCGAGAACCGGCGCGCCGTGAGCTGGGAGGAATACCTGCGCGGTGCGCGGCTCGCCGCGGGCACCCGTCTCGGGACGTCATGAGCGCGCCGTCGCCGGCCCGCGTGACGGCGATCCGCGTGCTGGAGCGCGTCGAGACCGACGCGGCGTTCGCCGACCTCGCGCTCGACGCCGAGCTCGAGCGCCGCGCGCTGGCGCCGCGCGATCGCGCGTTGGCGACCGAGCTCGTGTACGGTACGCTGCGCTGGCAGCGCTATCTCGATTTCATCCTGCAGCCGCACTCGCGGCGCCGCCTCGAACGCCTCGACCCGCGTGTCCTCCTCATCCTGCGCTCGGCGGCGTACCAGATCGTCTTCCTGGAACGCGTGCCCGCGTTCGCCGCCGTCAGCGACGCGGTGACGCTCGCGCGCGGCAAGCCGCACGTGGCCGAGTTCGTCAACGCCGTGCTCCGCTCGTTCGCGCGCCGGGGCCGGCGCGAGCGTGAGCCCGCGCCACCCGCGGATCCCGTGGAGGCGCTCGCCCTGCGCGGATCGTTTCCCACGTGGCTGGCCGCGCGCTGGACGAGACGCTACGGCGCGGACGAGACCCGGGCCCTCATGGCCGCGCTGAACGACCGGCCGCCGCTCACGCTGCGCGCGAACACGCTGCGCACGACGCGGGAGGCGCTGGCCGAGCGGCTCCGGCGCGAGGATGGCGTCGAAAGTGAGCCGACCTCGTACGCGGGTGAAGGCCTGCGCGCCGATCATGCCGGTGGGCCGGCGACGTGGCGGGCGTTTGCCGACGGCGATTTCACCGTCCAGGACGAGGCGTCGATGCTCATCGGCAGCTTTCTGGCCCCGGCGCCCGGCGAGACGGTGGCGGACGTCTGCGCGGCGCCGGGAACGAAGACGACGCACCTCGCGCAGCTCATGGCCAACCAGGGACGCGTGCTGGCGTTCGATCCGCACCCCGCGCGGCTCCGACTGGTGGGCCAGGCGGCCACGCGGCTCGGCGTCGGCATCGTCACCACCGTAGGCGGCACCGTGGAGGCGCTGGCCCCGGGGTACCACGACGCGTGCGACGCGGTGCTCGTCGATGCGCCGTGCTCGAACCTGGGCGTGCTGCGCCGGAACCCCGAGGTCAAGTGGCGCCGGCAAGCGCGCGACATCGCGGCGGCGGCCACCCGCCAGCGCGCGATCCTGGCCGCGGCCGCGACGATGGTCCGGCCCGGCGGCCGACTCGTCTACGCCACCTGCTCGCTGGAGCCCGACGAGAACGATGACGTCGTGGGCGATTTCCTGGCGGCGCGCTCGGACTTCGTCCCCGATCCGCCGGCCGCGTTTCCCCTGCCGCTCGGGCCCGACGGCATCCTGCGCTGCCTGCCCCACCGTCATGGCACCGACGGCTTCACGGCGGCGCGACTGCGGCGAGCGTCCTGAGCGCCCGCCGCCCACTCGGTTCGCCGTCCGGGCCTTTGATTCGCCGTCGAGCCGGGGTATAACTTTCGCGCGGAACGAAGGAGCCGCCGTTCATGAAGATTGCCCCGTCGATCCTGTCCGCCGACTTCGGCATCCTCGCCGAGGAGATCGCCCGCGTGGAGGCCGCCGGGGCCGACCAGCTCCACATCGACGTCATGGACGGCCGCTTCGTCCCCAACATCACGATGGGATTCCTGGTGATCGAAGCCATCAAGAAGCGGACGAAGCTCCCGCTCGACCTGCACCTCATGATCGTCGAGCCCGAGCACTATCTCGAGCGTTTCGCGAAGGCGGGCGGCGACATGCTGACCGTGCACGTCGAGGCGTGTCCGCACCTGCAGCGCACGCTCACGTACATCCGCGAGCTCGGTGCCAAGGCCGGCGCCGCGCTGAATCCCTCGACGACCACGCACGCGCTCGACCACGTCCTCGACGATCTCGATCTGGTCCTCATGATGGCGGTCAACCCCGGCTTCGGCGGCCAGTCGTTCATCCCGGCCGTGTACCCGAAGATCCGCCAGGTGCGGACGATGCTCGGCTCGCGCGGCACGGACATCTCCATCGACGGCGGCGTGAAGGTGGACAACGCGCGGCAGATCGCCCAGTGTGGCGCCTCGATCCTCGTCGCCGGCTCCGCCGTCTTCGAAGCGCCCGACCCCGGCAAGGTCGTGCGCGAGCTCAAGCACCTCGCGGACGGGACCTGAGCGGATCCGCGGCGGGGCCGGTCCGATGCTGAGGCCGATTCGCCGGATCGTCACCGGTCACGACGCGCAGGGCAAATCGATCATCGTCAGAGACGGTCCTTCGCCGCATGCGCTCACGCTTCCCGGCCGCGACGATTTCGGGCTGACCAATCTTTGGGTCACCGATCGTTCGCCCGCGGACAACTCCGGCAACGCGGACGCCGCCGCGCGTCCGGTGGTGCTGGAGCCGCCGCCGGGCGGGAGCATCTTCCGCGTCGTCGAGTTTCCGCCGGACCGCCCCGGCGCCTTCGATCGCCAGGCGGCGTTCGATGCCATGGGCGCCGGGCACGCGATGGACGCCAGCGCCGCGCGCCATCCGGGGATGCACAAAACGGCGACGGTCGACTACGCGATCGTGCTGAGCGGGGAGATCTGGGCGGTCATGGACGAGGGCGAGACGCTGATGCGCGGCGGTGACGTGCTGGTGCAGCGCGGCACGAATCACGCGTGGAGCAACCGCAGCGACCAGCCGTGCCTGGTCGCCTTCATCCTCGTCAGCGCCACGCCCGTGTGAAAACGGGCGAGCGGAGCGGTTGAAGGCCGACGCCGAGGGCCGGACGCCGGCCGGCGACGGGACGCGTGTGGTCGCGGCGGTCAGGACGCGCGCGCCGGCTGTTTGGCCGCGGTCACCGGCCCGAGCACGCGCTCGAGCTCGGCGCGGAACGTCGCAAACTGGATGGGCTTCTCGAGGAAGATGAACCCGCGCCCGCGGATCTCGTCGGCCTGCACGGTATCGACCACGGCGCTGATGATGATCACCGGCAACCCGGGCGTGCGCGCCCGGACAGCCTCGGCCACGCCCAGCCCGTCGAGTGGGCCCGGCATGACCAGATCGGTGAGGACGAGGTCATAGCCGCCCGCCTCCAACCGGGCCAGCCCGGTCTGCGGGTCGCCGACGGCGTCGGCTTCGTACCCGATGGCGGCCACGAAGTCGGCGAACAGCATGCGAACCCTCTCTTCGTCGTCGATCACGAGCACACGCGGCCGGCGTCCGGGTTCCATAGGCACTCCCTCAGCAAAGGTGAAATTCGAGGCGGGTCTCCAGCTCAGCGTCGTCGTCACTTCGCTCAGCATGACTCCCTCGCCTGGGTTCGGGTGACCCCGCCTCGTGAACGCGCGAGCAGCGGCAGCGTGATGAACATCATGGTGCCCTTGCCCGCCTCGCTGGCCGCTTCGAGGGTCCCGTCGTGGTTCTTGATGATGCCGAGGCTCACGGACAGACCGAGTCCGGTGCCGCGGCCGTCGACCTTGGTCGTGTAGAAGGGCTCGAAGATCCGCGCGAGCTGATCGGGAGCCATCCCGCTCCCGGTATCGGCCACGGTGATCACGATCGAGCCGATGTCGCGACGCAGCTCCGTCCGAATGGAGAGGGTGCCGCCATCAGCCATAGCGTCGACGCTGTTTGAGATCAGGTTGATGAATACCTGCGTGAGCTGGTCGCCGTCGCCCAGGATGGCCGGCGCCTCCGCATCGAGCTCGGTCTTGACGTCGATGCCGCTCTTCCCGAGCCTGGTGTCGAGCAGGTCCAGCGAGCGCCGGATGAGGTCGTGCAGCGCCAGCGGCTCGCGCTTGGGCTCGCGCCGCCGGGCGAAGTCGAGCAGATCGCGGGTGATCTTGCCGGCCCGCATCGCCTCGGTTTCCATTCGCATGAGCCTCCGCTGGGCCCCCTCGTTGCCCTGGAGCTCGTGGATGAGCAGCTCGCTGTTGCCGAGGATCACGGTGAGCGGGTTGTTGATCTCGTGCGCAACGCTGGCGGCGAGCTCTCCGATGGCGGCCAGTTTGGCGGACTGGATGAGCTGCAGCTGCGTCTTCTGCAGCGCGTCCATCTGGCTCCGGAGGTCTTCGTACAGCCGCGCGTTCTTCAGCGCCACTGCGGTCTGCCCCACCAGCGCCACCAGCAGCTCGATCTCGGCGCCGCCGAAGACCTCGCCCGAGACCTTTTCACCGACGACGAGCACGGCGGCGATCTCGCCGTCCAGGAACAGGGGCGCGATCACCGCCACCCGGCCCGCCTCGAGCTGCGCGACCGCGGAGCGCATGCGCACGTCCGTCGCGGGCTGGTGCGCCAGCTCCTCCACCACGAGCGGGCGCTGCGTGAGCCGGATCCACGCGGCCAGCATCCCGTCCACCCCGATGGGCGCCGACGGCGCGTCCAGCGCGTTCGACGTCGCCCGCGAGAACGGCAGGAACCCGACCCGGCCCGGCGCCTGCAGATGCAGGCTCGCGTGCATCACCGGCACCCGCGACACGAGCCCCTCCGTGAGCGTCTGCCCGAGCCGCTGCAGGTCCAGCACCGACGCCATGTCCTTGCTGAGCGCGATGAGGGCGTCCCGCACCCCGTGCTGCCGGGCGAACATCAAGCGCTCGAACCAGCGCTCGGCTCCCCGGAGGGCGGGCAGCACGGCGCCCAGCACCATGGCGAGCACGAAGACGTAGGGCAAGCTCACGTCGAGGCGGTGGGGCCCGGGGGTGACCTGATCGATCAGGTACAGCCCCCCCGCGAGCAGCACGCCGGCGCTGGCCACGGTCAGCAGATACAGCACGATCCGCTTGGCCACCATGCCGATGTCGAGCAGGCGGTAGCGGACGATGGCGATCCCGAGGGCCAGCGCGAAGACGGCGTTCGTGGGAATGCCGAGCGGGTAGATCCGCTCCAGCCCGGTGACGACCCGGATGAAGTCGGTGAGCCCGCCCAGGATGCCGACGACGTTGCCG
>JBGPXN010000004.1:0-66813 GCA_041492755.1 Methylomirabilia bacterium
ACGCTCGGAAGAGCCCCGGGGAAGCCGGGGCGCTCCTCGAAGCTGGGGGTGCGCGGCGGGGGGGCCCCGACATGGCCCCCCATACCGCCCACGCTCGGAAGAGCCCCGGGGAAGCCGGGGCGCTCCTCGACAGTGGGGCGTGGGCCCAACGCTCGGAGCGCCCGTGTTCCCCAGGGTGCTCCTCGACAGTGCGGCATGGCCGCGGAGGGCATGATGGGCAAGGCGCTCGAGGGTATTCGGATCCTGGACCTGACGCAGTACGAGGCGGGACCGAGCTGTACGGAGCTGCTGGCCTGGCTCGGCGCCGACGTCATCAAGATCGAGCCGCCGGCGGGAGACGCGTCGCGCACGCTGCTGTCGGAGCGCCCCGACAAGGATTCCTGGTTCTTCCTGCTGCTGAACGCCAACAAGCGCAGCGTTACGTTGAACCTCAAGAGCGAGCGCGGGCGCGAGATGTTCACCCGGCTCGTCGGCGCCGCCGACGTCGTGATCGAGAACCTCGGGCCCGGCGCCATGGAGCGGCTCGGATTCGGCTACGAAGCGCTCCGGCAGATCAACCCGCGCATCATCGCCGCCTCGATCAAGGGCTTCGGCGCGACCGGGCCCTATGCCGAGTACAAGAGCTTCGAATGGATCGCGCAGGCGATGGGCGGCGTCATGAGCATGACGGGGCCCAGCGACGGCCCCCCGATGAAGTCGACGGCCGGTCTCGGTGACACCGGCGCCGGCCTGCATTGCGCCATCGGCATCCTCGCCGCCATCGTGCAGCGCCAGGCCACGGGCGTCGGCCAGCGGGTTGAAGTGGCGCAGCAGGACGCGGTGCTGAACCTGATCCGGATCCACCTGCGCGAGCAGTACGTCACCGGGCAGCCGGCCACGCGCCGCGGCAACCGGTCGCCGGCGGCGGCGCCTTCGACCCTCTATCGGTGCCGCCCGTTCGGACCCAACGACTACGTCTACATCCACGTGGGTACGGTCGAGATGTGGAAGTCGCTCATGCGGACGATCGGCCGTCCCGAGTATGCCGATGACCGCACGCTCGACGAGCGCGCGGCGCGCTTCAAGCGGATGGACGAGATCGACGACGTGATCGAAGGCTGGACGGAGAAGTCCACCAAGCACGAGGTCATGGAGACGCTCGGGCGCGCCGGCGTGCCGTGCGGGGCGGTGCTCGACACCGGCGAGCTCCTGGCCAACGAGCACCTGCGCGGGCGCGGCATGATCGTCGACCTCGAGCATCCCACCCGCGGCGCCTTCGCCATGCCGGCGAATCCGATCCAGCTGTCCGGTTCGCCGACCGAGGTCCGGCGCGCGCCGCTCCTCGGAGAGCAGACCGCCGAGGTCTACGGCGAGCTGCTTGGGCTGAGCGCCGAGGCGCTCGCGCAGCTGAAGACCGATGGCGTGATCTGACGCGTGAACGATCGATCGGAGTGACGACGACTCTTCCTCGACGGAGGTCGCACATGGCGTACACACTGGAGCAGTTCTCGGCCGAGTTGCGGCGCATCCTCACGGCGAAGCCGGGGCCCGAAGGCCGGCAGCAGGTATGCTCGCTCGTCCAGGAGGTGCTGAAGGACGATGCCTTCATCGCCCGCCACCTCACCGACGACGTGCCGGAGCGCAAGATCCTCTACGAAGATCCCGAGCTCGGCTTCTGCATCCTCGCCCACAACTATCGTGGCGCGAAGGAGAGCAATCCGCACGACCACGGACCGCACTGGGCGATCTACGGGCAGGCGCGGGGCGAGACGGAGATGACGGACTGGGCGCTCGTCGAGCCTGCCGCGGAGAACAAGCCGGGCAAGGTGCGTCGGGTGCGCACCTATCGGCTCAAGCCGGGGATGGCGTACGTCTACAACGAAGGCGATCTGCATTCGCCGCGCCGCGAGGGGCCGACCGGATTGATCCGGATCGAAGCGCGCAACATGGACACGGTTCGCCGCCTGTCCTACGAGGCGGTCTAGCGGTTACTCCCGCAAGTGGCAGATCCGGACAGCGCGGCGCTTCGACACCGGCTCGCGCAGGCGGGCGCGTGGCTGTTCTTCATCGGTCTGGTCACGGGACTGTGGTCGGCCGCGGCCCTGACTGGCAAGGTGACGGTCGCGATTCCGCGTATGGCCCTGGCCGCGCACCTGAACGGACTGCTGGGCGGCCTGTGGTTGATCGCCGTGGCCTGGACCCTCGACTTCCTTCGCTACCGTGAGCGCGGCCGCCGCCGCCTCGCGCTCCTCGTCTCCACGGCGACGTGGGGAAACTGGCTCATCACGTTGATCGCGTCGGTCCTCGGCGTGCGCGGCCTCGAGTACACCGGCGCGCTCGCCAACGACGTCGTCGCCGCGCTCCTGCAGCTCTTCGTCGTCCTGCCGGCCCTCATCGGCGCCGGCGCGTGGGCCTGGGGATTCGGGCCGCGCCGATGAGTCGTCGACCCCATCAGGGCTGACGCCGCGCGACCTTCGCGGCGCCGAACCTTGACGGAGAGCCCGCTCCTCGGGCTATGATGCAGCCCACTTCCTGGGAGGAGATGAGAATCATGGCGGACGCCCCGCGCAGTAGTGCAACGGCCGAGCCTTTCCGGACGACCGATCAGCCGGCACCGCCGTGCATCCTCGTGATTTTTGGCGCTTCCGGTGACCTGACCAAGCGCCTGCTCATGCCCGCTCTGTACAATCTGGCCTGCGACGGCCTGCTCTCCAAGAAGTTCGCGCTGATCGGCACCGCGATGGACGACCTGACCACCGAGCAGTTTCGTAGCAAGATGTCGACCGACATCAAGCAGTTCTCGACGCGCAAGACCTTCGACGAGGACGTCTGGAAGGACCTCGCCGGCCGCTTGCACTACACCCCCGGCAAGTTCGACGACGTCAAGGCGTACGAGAAGCTGCGCGACATCATCAAGCGGCTCGACGCCGAGCAGGACACCGGCGGCAACATCGTCTACTACTTCGCGACGCCGCCGGTGGTGTTCGGCATGATCTCCGACCACCTCGCCAAGGTCGGCATGATCGCCGGTGATCGCGGCTGGCGGCGGGTCATCGTCGAGAAGCCGTTCGGCGCCGACCTGCCGTCGGCGATGGAACTGAACAAGGTCCTCCTCAAGAACTGGAAAGAGGAGCAGATCTTCCGGATCGACCACTACCTGGGCAAGGAGACCGTGCAGAACCTCCTCGCCTTCCGCTTCTCCAACGGGATCTTCGAGCCGTTGTGGAACAAGGCCCACATCGACCACATCCAGTTCACCGTCTCGGAGATCGTCGGCGTGGAGGGACGCGGCGGCTACTACGAGCGGTCGGGCGTGCTGCGGGACATGATGCAGAACCACATGTTCCAGATGCTGGCCTACCTGTGCATGGAGCCGCCGTCCTCCTTCAAGCCGGACGCGATCCGGAACGAGAAGTCGAAGGTCCTCGACGCCGTGCGGGTGATGACTCCCGACGAGGTCAGGCAGAACACCGTGCGCGGGCAGTACGGCCCGGGCAAGAAGGCGGACGGCAAGGACACGGTCGGCTACCGCGAAGAGTCGGACGTCAATCCCCAGTCCCGGACGGAGACGTTCGCGGCCGCGAAGCTCTTCATTGACAACTGGCGCTGGGAGGGGGTGCCGATCTACCTCCGCTCCGGCAAGGCGCTCTGGCGGCGCGGCACGGAGATCCTCGTGCAGTTCAAGAAGGCGCCCGAGGTCATCTTCCGCGACACGCCGGCCGTGCGGAAGCTGGAGTCCAACCAGATCATCTTCCACATCCAGCCCGACCAGGGGATCGAGCTGCGCTTCCAGGCCAAGACGCCGGGCCCGACCATGGCGCTGCAGAAGGTGAACATGCGGTTCGACTACAAGGAGGCCTTCGAGGCCTCGCGCGGCACCGGCTACGAGGTGATGATCTACAGCTGCATGGCCGGCGACGCGATGCTCTTCTCCCGTAGCGACCTCGTGGAGACCGCGTGGCGGATCGCGCAGCCCATGCTCGACCTCTGGAGCAAGACGCCGGCGGACGAGTTTCCGAACTATCCGGCGGGGTCGTGGGGGCCCAAGGCATCGTTCGATCTCATCGAGCGCGACGGCCGGCGGTGGATGGAGGCCGTCAACCGCGGCGTGATCGAGAAGGTGCCGCTCTTCGCCGGCTGCGACGAGGTGTTCCATCACCAGCTCGCCATGGTGCTCAAGCCCGACGTCTTCGCGCCGGGGGATTTCATCATCAGAAAGGGTGACGTCGGGCAGGAGATGTACTTCGTGGTCGGCGGCGACGTGGATGTGCTCGACGGCGACAAGGTGCTCGCCACCCTGGGCCCGGGCAGCAACTTCGGTGAGACAAGCCTGCTGCTTTCCGAGAAGCGCACCGCGTCCATCCGCGCCAAGACCTACTGCGACCTGTTCGTGCTCGACAAGGCCGATTTCAACAAGGTGCTCCGCGATCATCCGCAGTTCGCCAAGTCGATTCTCGAGATCGCGCAGACGCGCTACAAGGTCAGCGTCAAGGCCGACCAGGCCTTCGACAAGACCGTCAGCCGCTTGATGGAGTAGGCGGCGGCCAGCGCCGCCGTCGATTCCATGACCGATCGCCGCGGCCTCGCGATTGTCGTCGCCACCGACGGCTCACCCTCGGGCCGCGCGGCGGTGGCGACCGCGCTCGAGTTCCCCTGGCCCCCGGGCACCCGCGCCGCCGGCGTCGTCTCGCGCCGTACCCGGGCCACCCGAGGCCGCCCGGGGTACGTGGTCCTCGCATTCGAGCGGCACTTCGACGCGGTCGCCG
Organism: Methylomirabilia bacterium; assembly: GCA_041492755.1. GTDB lineage: Bacteria > Methylomirabilota > Methylomirabilia > Rokubacteriales > CSP1-6 > JBGPXN01. The sequence continues at coordinate 4,746 of JBGPXN010000004.1, forward strand.
CCCGTACCCTCCGCATGCTCCGACGGCGCTGGCCGGACGCGCAGGTCCGGGTCCTCGACGCGCCGCCCGTCGAGGCCATTCTCGACGTTGCGCGCCGTGAGCCCGCGGACGCGATCGTGCTCGGCTGGCGCGGACACGGCGCGATCCGCCGCCTCCTGATGGGCAGCGTCTCGCGTGGGGTGGTTCGCCGCGCGACCTCACCCGTGCTCGTGGTTCCGAAGCGCCGGACCCGTGTGCGTCAGTTCGTGATCGGCATCGACGGCTCGGCGCTCGCCCAGCGCGCGGCGGCGTTCGTGGCCCGGCTGCGTCCACCCGCGGGCGGGCGCGTGCTTTTGCTCGCAGCGCTGGAGCCCGTCACGCTACCGTCGAGCGCATTCCTGCCCCGCGCCGTCGCCGCCACCATCAAGCGCGAGCTGGCCGCCGCGGAAGCGGAGTCCCGGCGCCGGCTGCAGGACCAGCTCGACCGCGCGGCGGGATTGCTGAACAAGGCGGGATGGCGCGCTCGCACGGCCGTACGTTCGGGCCCACCGCTCTCCGTACTCCTCGACGCTGTCCGTGCCGAGCGGGCCGACGTGCTCGCGCTCGGCGCACGCGGCAGCGGCGGGGTGGAGCGGCTCGTGCTCGGCAGCGTCGCCGGCGGCGCGCTGAACCGCTGCCCCGTGCCCGTGCTCGTCGTCCGCTGACCCGCGGCGCCAGTCCAACGTCGTCGCTGCCACGCGATCCGCGCGGCTAGGCTAGGAGCCTGTCGGAGTAACCGAGAACGAGGAGCGCCCCGGGTGCCCCGGGGCGCTTCCGAGCGCTGGGGGGGTATGGGGGGCCATATCGGGGCCCCCCATGTCACTAGACCACCGGCAGGTCGCGGCGCCAGCGGCACGGCGCCGTCGACGTCCGGGCCGACGATTCCTCGCGATCGAGTACGCTGGCGTCGATCCAGATCGGCGTGCGCGTGCGGGGGCTCGGATCCACGGCGACCAGCTCGGTGCCGCGCCAAACCACCGCCACCTCGCTCTCCCCGCTCTTGTAGAGCACCCACGCCGCGTTCGCGGACGAGCCGTCCGCGCGCGGGATGCGGAGCGGACGGAATGCATGCACCGGCCACGCGAAGAACTCAGCGCTGACGCCGGGCGGCAGGCAGCGCACCTCGGTCCTGGGCGACGCAGCAACCGGCGCTTCGACGCGTCCGGCGCATCCGGCCGCCAGCGCGCCGGTTACCAGCAGCATACCGATGGTGACGCGTGGCCGCATGGTTCAGGCGCCCACGATCGTTCCGATCATGGACGCCTTGCTGGCGCAACTTTGGTGCCGGCGACTCTGCCGGGTCCGCGGGTCCTAGCCCGTGGTCGGTGGGATCGCGACGTACAGCGAGGCGGCGCCCCGCTGCAGCTTGACCGTCGTGGGCTGCTCGCGCTTGGTCGCGCGGGTCAGCCGGTGGAAGTCGGCCGTCGACTTGACGGGCTTGCGGTCGATCTCGCGGATGACGTCGCCCCGGCGGATGCCCGCCTTCTCGGCGGCGCTACCGCTCGCCACGCCCTCCACGAGGACGCCCTCCGTCGACGGCAGCTCGAGCTCGCGGGCAACCTCCGCGGTGACCGGCCTCACCGTGAGCCCGAGCGCCTGACGGTCGCTGGCTCCGGTCGCCATCGCCTGACCCTCGCCCGGCTGCTCGACCATCCGGACGTCGAGCGCGCGCTCCTGGCCGTCGCGCCAGACTTTGAGCTTCGCCGTCTGCCCCGGGGCAGCCATGCCGACGGCGCGCGCCAGGTCACCGGGCTCGTCGACCTTCTGACCGTTGTATTCCAGAATGATGTCGCCCGACTTCACGCCGGCCGCGGCGGCCGGGCTGTCGGCCACCACGTCGGCCACGAGCGCGCCCTTGCGGTCCTTGGCGCCGAACGAGGCGGCCAGCTCGGACGTGAGTGGCTGCATCGACACGCCGAGCCAGCCCCGCGTGACCTTGCCCTTGGCCGTCAGCTCGGCCGAGACGCGCTTGACCAGCGAGGACGGGATCGCGAAGCCGATGCCGGACCCCCCGCGGACGATCGCGGTGTTGATGCCGACCACCTCGCCGCGCACGTTCACGAGCGGGCCGCCGGAGTTGCCGGGATTGATGGCGGCGTCGGTCTGTAGGAAATCGTCATAGGGGCCGGCGCCGATATGCCGCGCCTTGGCGCTGATGATGCCGGCGGTCACGGTGGCCTGCAGCCCGAACGGCGAGCCGACGGCGATGACCCAGTCGCCCACGCGCGTCTCGTCGGAATCGCCGAGCGGGAGGGCGGGGAAGTCGGTCTTTCCGTTGCCGATCCGCAACACGGCGAGATCGGTCTTCTTGTCGACACCGAGGACCTTCGCCCCGTACTTGCTGCCGTCCAGCGTCACGACTTCGATCTGGCTGGCGCTGTCCACGACGTGGGCGTTGGTGAGCGCGATGCCGGACGGATCGATGATCACCCCCGAGCCGAGACTGCGACGCGGGAGACGCTCCGGCGCGTCACCGAAGAACCGCTTGAACAAATCCTCGCCGAAATGCTCCTCCGGCGCCGTGCGCCCAGCGGTCTTGCCCTGGGTCGCCACGTTGATCACCGCGGGCTTCACCGCGTCCGCGAGCTTCGCGAACGTGCTTCCCTCGAGAGGACCGGCGGCCTGAAGCAGGGCGGGCGCTGGGCCTGGTGCGGCCAGGCTCGAGCCCAGGCTGCTGACCCCGACTCCAACCCCCAGTCCGAAGACCAGGGCCAGGACGATAGCCATCGAACGCTTCATCTCAATGAACCTCCTCGTGACAGACCGGTTAGTCGTGGGCCGACACCCGAGCCGGCCCGGCCTTGCAGGATGGACGGACGACCCACCCCGTTGATTCACCCTCCGTCCGCTGCTTCACCCCAGAGCCGGCTGGCCGGCCTGAATCGCGAGCACGGGAGTTGCAGCTCTCGTCCGGGATGCGCCCAGGGAAGGAGAACGCCGTGGCCAAGCGGTGCGGGAACGATCCCGGTCAGCGGCGGCGTATTTGCCCCGCGACGACTTCTTCCGTGCCGCCCATGTTGCCGAAGCCGGAGACGAACGGCTCGACGCCGAAGCTCGATCCCGTCGACCGACCCACGAACCACTCGCCCGTGACCCGATCGTGCACGGCGGCATCGGCTCGCCCATCGCCGGTGACGTCACCGACGAAGGCTTCTTCGCGCGCCGCGCCAAGGTTGCCGAAGCCGACTGCCCACAGCTCGACGGCGAAGCTGCTGCCGGTCGAGCGGCCGATGAACCAGCCCCCGGTTTGTCGGTTGTGGATGGCGACGTCGGCCTTGCCGTCGCCGGTGAAGTCGGCGGCGAACGTCTCTTCGGGATCGCCGGCGTTGCCGAATCCCGCCGCCCACTGCTCGACGGTGAAGGCGGTGCCCGTGGACCGGCCGATGAACCAGTCGCCCGTTTGCCGGTTGTGAATGGCGACGTCGGCCTTGCCGTCGCCGGTGAAGTCGCCGACGAAGACTTCCTCCACCGCAGAGCCGAGCGTGCCGAAGCGCGAGACCCACGGCTCGACCGTGAAGCTGCTGCCGGTGGACCGGCCGACGAACCAGTCGCCCGTCTGTCGGTTGTGGATGGCGACGTCGGCCTTGCCATCGCCGGTGAAGTCGCCGACGAAGGCCTCTTCGACGTCGCCGAGCGTGCCGAAGCGCGCCGCCCATTGCGTGATCGCGAAGGCGGCGCCCGTGGAGCGGCCCACGAACCAGTCGCCCGTGAATCGGTTGCGGATGGCGGCGTCCACGCGGCCGTCACCGGTGAAGTCGCCGGTCAGGGTCTCCTCCGCCGCGCCGCCGGTGCCGAACCCCGCCGCCCACTGCTCGATGGTGAAGGTCGTGCCGGTCGAGCGGCCGATGAACCACTGACCGCTGGTGCGATCGTGGATGGCGAGGTCCGTGCGTCCGTCGCCGCTGAAGTCCCCGGAGAACGCTTCTTCGGCGAGCGGGCCGCGGTTGCCGAAGCCGGTCACCCAGAGGGCTGGAACGAAGCGGCCTCCGCTGGAGCGGCCGACGAACCAGTTCCCCGACGTCCGATCGTGGATGACGGTGTCGGCGTGGCCATCGCCGTCGAAATCCGGGGCGCGGGTGACGTCCACGGCGGCGACCGATCCCGCGAGCTGACAGGAGTCCGCCGGCGTCAGCGTGAATTGCATCGTGAGCGTGTTGCCGGACACGGCGCCCGTGAAAGCGCCGGAGCCTTGGGCCGGCAGGAGGCCGGGCACCGTGGCGATATAGGTGAAGGAGCCGCTCAGCGAGCCTTGCCAGCCGATCGTGCCCGTCAGCGTCGCCGTGGCGGTCGCGGTGACGCCGGCGACCGTCGTGGTGAGCGTCGACACTCCGACGACGACCGAACCGGACCCGGAGGTGAAGATCACGCCGGCCGTCAGCGACACGCTGGCGTCGTCGTTCGGATCGGCGCACGACGTTCGGCTCAGCGCCCCCGAGCCCGTATACGTTCCGAGCACGGGCGGATTCGTCTGCGCCTGACTGGAGGGAGCGGCCAGGAACGTCGCGAAGGCGGCGACGGCGAGACCCTTCAGCTTCAACCCCGTCATCATCGCACACGGCCGGGCCTGTCCCCAAACCCGCGGGCGCGGGGGTATCATCCCGGCACACCGACTCACGTTCGGAGGACCGCCGCTCCTCACCCTGGCGCTCCGCGCTCGGCATGGTCGCCATGGGCCGCCTTCGCCGCCTTCCCGAATCGTCACGGCTCGCCGGCGGCCGTCGCTGAGCGTTCGAGTCACGTCGTCCCCCTCGCCGCGCACCCTCCCGGCTGGCGCGCGCGGGATCGTGATCGGAGAGATCTAGCGCCGGCGGTCGCCGGAACGTCAGGACGGCGTGCGGATGGCGAGCAGGGCGACGGCGTGGACGACCGGGTGGGACGTCACCTGCTCGGCGTCCGCGGCTGGCGTCGGGCCCCAGGCGCCGCCGGCGTCGCGGGCGATGCAGATCAGCTCCTCGCGCCGAAATCCCTCGGTGAGGGTGCGCAGCCCGGAGTCGTCGTAGACGCGATGGCCGGGGCCGCCGGCGGGACGGCCGAAGGGCACGGTGAGGAGGAACCGTCCGCCCGGTCTGAGGAGTCGCAGGATCTCGCGCACGGCGGCGCGGTCGCCCCCGGGGTCGGCGGATTCGGCATAGAAGCCGAGCCCGACGTGCTCGATGGTCGAGAGCGCGACGGCGGTGTCGAAGGTGTTCGCGGGCAGCGAGCAGCGGCGGATGTCCTCGCGCAGAGACGTGATGCGCGGATGGCGGAGCGGGTAGGGACGAAGGTCGAGGGCCGTCACGTCGTACCCCAGGCTCGCGAGCTCGAGGGGGAGCAGACTCTCGCAGCAGCCGATGTCGAGCACGCGGCGGCCCTCGACGCGCGCGTGCACGAACGGGATCTCGACGATGCGCTCGTTGACGTCGGTGACGCGCGCCTGGCGCCACGTGCCGTCGGTGCGGATCGAACGGTTGAACCAGGCGTGGCTGCGGCGTTCGATCGCCTCGACCGCGCGCCAGAGCACGCGGCCGGCGAGCAGGCTCTTGAGATCCATGCGCGGCCATACTGTACGATGTCCGCGGATTCTAGCCCGCTCGGCTTCGGCCGGGACGCAGGAGGCCTCCCGTGAGCGTCGACGTTGCCGCGGTGACCGTGAACGGCCGAACGTACCGCTGGCCGGACCGTCCACTGGTCGTGCTCTGCATCGACGGCTGCGAGCCGGAGTACCTGGACCGCGCGATCGAGGCGGGGGTGGCGCCGTACCTGGCGTCGGTGCGCGCGCGCGGGACGTGGCGCATCGTCGACTGCGTCATCCCGAGCTTCACCAATCCGAACAATCTGTCGATCGTGACGGGGGCGCCGCCGTCCGTGCACGGCATCTCCGGCAACTACTTCTACGATCCCGACACCGGGGTCGAAGTCATGATGAACGACCCGAAATATCTCCGTGCGGAAACGATCCTCGCCACCTTCGCCGCCGCCGGCGCGCGCCTCGCCGTCGTCACCGCCAAGGACAAGCTGCGCCGGTTGCTCGGCCACGGCATGAAGGGGATCTGCTTTTCGTCCGAGAAAGCCGACGAGACGACCGAGGCCGAGCACGGGATCGCCGACGCGCTCGGGTTCGTCGGCCGCCCGCTGCCGTCGGTCTACAGCGCCGATCTCAGCGAGTTCGTGTTCGCCGCCGGCGTGCGGCTCCTCGGCGCCGTCCGCCCCGACGTGATGTTCCTGTCCACCACCGACTACGTGCAGCACAAGCACGCGCCCGGCACCCCGGAGGCGAACGCGTTCTACCGGATGATGGACGGCTATCTCGCCGCGCTCGATGGCCAGGGCGCCACCGTTGCGCTCACCGCCGACCATGGGATGAACGCCAAGACCGACGGGGCCGGCGCGCCGCAGGTGATCTATCTGCAAGACGTGCTCGACGGTTGGGTCGGCGCCGGGCGGTGCCGCGTCATCCTGCCCATCACGGACCCGTACGTCGTTCACCACGGCGCCCTCGGCTCGTTCGCGACCGTGTATCTGCCGGACGGCGCCGTCGCCAGGGAGATCGGCGCGCGACTGGCAGCGCTGCCGGGCCTCGAAGTGGTGCTGGAGCGCGCGGCGGCCTGCGCGCGCTTCGAGCTGCCGCCGGATCGCGTCGGCGATCTCGTGGTCGTCTCCGAGCGGCACACCGTCGTCGGCACGGCCGCCGCACGCCACGACCTGTCGGGCCTGGACGCGCCGCTGCGCTCGCACGGCGGGATCTCGGAGCAGCGCGTCCCGCTGCTGGTCAACCGTCCGACGCCGCGGCTGGCGACGGATCGCCGGCTGCGCAACTTCGACGTCTTCGACGTCGCGCTCAATCACTCGGAGGGGGCTTCGCGTTCTTCATTGTCAGGGGGAGCGACCGCCGCTCCCCCCGCCGCCCCCCACCGGCGGAACTAGAGGCGGGTTGCGCCGGCGAAGCCGGCGCCCGAATCGCGGCCCCTCGCGGCGCGCCGTGGTGGGCGGCGTGCGATAATCTCGGCGCTTCGGGGCGAATCCAGGCGAGGTGTGAGATGCCCAACATCACGGTTCAGTGGTACGCGGGGCGCACGGACGATCAGAAGCGGCAGATCGTGGCCGCCATCACCGACGCCATGGTCACCATCGGCAAGACGACCGCCGACCAGGTGCACGTCGTGTTTCAGGACGTCGAGAGGTCGAACTGGGGCGTAAACGGCAAGCTCGCGAGCGACAAGTAAGCGCAACACACGAGAGTATCCTTCGTTCACCGTGCCGTTCGTGACGTGGCTCCTCATGGGCTACTTCGAGTCCATCCGGTGTACAGGTATTTGCAGAAGTACATGGTGGAAGGTCTGACGGTCGGGAGCGTGAAGGGCTAGCGCTCGCTCGGCACCGTCAGCCGCGACAGCGGCCTTGCCCACATGTCCACAGTTGTCCCCAACGCGAAAACCACACGGCTTGGTGCGGGCTCGCAGCCGGATAGCGGAAAAAGTGACGGAGTATCGGCACGCGCGAAGCGGCCCCTGAAATTCTCACGGAGCGACGCGAGAGAGTTGGTGCCGAGCCTCGCGCCGCCGCCTGCGACGCGGGCGCGCGCGTCGTTGACGTACCGGGTACGGACGCCTACCGTCCAGCGCCATGGACAAAGCCACGGAAGCGCGGACAACCACGGAAGCGCGGATTCAAGCGGAGCTCGACGCCGAGCTCGACGCCGTGCTGGTGCGTCTGCGGCAGCTCGGGCAGGCGATCGCGGTCGAGGCCGAAACCACCGACAGCCTCGACCTCGCTGGCGATCTCTTCGACAACGCGCAGGCGGTGGAGACGCGCGAGCTGGGTCAGCTCGGAGTCGCGCGGCTCACCGAGCGGGCGCGTCGTCTGAAGACGGCGTTGGTCCGGCTGCAGGAGGGCGTCTACGGTCGGTGCGAGGAATGCGGGAAGCCGATCCCGCCGGCGCGGCTGCGCGCCATCCTCGGCGTCGCGACGTGCGTGGTGTGCCAGGAGGCGCTCGAGAGAGCCGGCGGCCGCTGAGCGACCTCGCGGGTGGCATTCCCGCGCGCCATGCCGTATCCTGCTCGGAACCCCGCGTTATGAGGAGGAACGGATGCCGCCGTCGGTGACCGTCTACAGCAACGTCGGGTGAGGGCCCTGCCATCGCGCGATGGAGTATCTATCGCGAAAAGGTGTCGCTTTCACCGAGAAGAACGTCGGTAAGGACCCGCAGGCCCGGCAGGAGCTGATGGAGCTCGGGACGCTGTCGTTGCCCGTGATCCTCATCGGTGACGCGCGCTTGACCGGCTTCAACCCCGGTCAGATCGACGCGGCGCTCACGGCGGCCGGCATCGGATGAGTGACGCGCCGGCCGGCCCCTCGCAGGCGAACATCGACAAGATGTGGGCGTACGCGCGCAAGTACGCCGAGAAGTCCGGCACCCAGCTGCATCCCGATCGCAACGTGACCCAGACGGTGGCCGAGGGGCTCGCGCGCCACATCGAGCTGGTGGGCAAGCCGCTGTGCCCCTGCGTCTTCTATCCCGATCCCAAAGAAGAGGCGAAGCAGCGGCGATGGGTCTGCGCGTGCGACGAGATGCAGAATTACAAGTATTGCCACTGCCTGCTGTTCGTGAACAAGGACGGTGTTCCCATCACGGAATACCTGCCCGAAGGCCACGAAGGCCGCGAAGCGTACGGCATCGTCAAGGATCCCAACCCTGAGCGGGGTCGAGGGATGGCAAAGGTGCGCGAGCGGCAGCAGGCGTCCGGCTAGCTGCGGCTCGCTGGCCGGCGCCCCCGCAACGTCCAGGGGGGCGGGATCCCCAGGCCCCCCGGGTGGCCGTCTCGGCGCCCCAATGACTAGTTGTTGACAGCCTGAGACTCCTGTAAAGTACGTCCACTTTTTTGCTGTGACCGTCCGCTCGATCCGTCCCGTTCGACCTGTGAGGGAGGGAAGACGACATGCGCTCACGACGTTTCCTGCAAGGCCTCCTCCTCTCGTTGTTCACGCTGACCTGGGTCCTCGCGCCGCCGGCCCCGGCCGGCGAAGCCCAGACACCGAAACGTGGAGGCACGCTCCGTGTGAGCTACGGCAACGAGATCGCCAACCTCGATTTTCACACCGCGCCGGGCTACGAAATGATGTGGGTCGCCATGAACGTCGGCTGCGGCCTCATCGACATCACGCCCGACGGGAAGTTCGTCGCGGACGCCGCCGACTCGTGGACGGTCTCGCCAGACAGCCTCCTGTATACCTTCAAGCTCAAGAAGAACGTCCTTTTCCATGACGGCACGCCGGTCGACGCCGCCGCCGTGAAATTCAGCATCGACCACCTCATGGACCCGAAGACGAAGTCGGGCATGCGGAGCTTCTACGACTCCGTGCACAGCGTCGAGGTTATGGATCCCCTGACCGTCCAGGTGCGCATGAAGCAGCCCTACGCCTTCTTCCTGCACATGCTCGCGGCCTACCGCACGGGCCTCATCCTCTACTCGCCGACGGCGACGCAGAAGTTCACCATCGAGGACCGGAAGCAGGGCAAGCCGGGCGCGGTGGTGGGCTGCGGTCCCTTCAAGCTGGTCGAGTGGGTGAAGGGCAGCCACCTGGCCATGGAGCGGTTCGACAAGTACTTCGTGCCGGGGCGGCCGTACGTGGACCGCATCCTCATCCGCGTGATCAAGGATCCGGTCACCGAGATGGCGGCCTTCAAGAATGGCGAGATCGACTTCATCGCTTCGTTCTCGCCCGAGCACGTCGACACCATGAAGGCGCAGGTTCCGAAAGCCCAGATCATGACCGGCAAGGAAACGACGCCCATGGTGGCGGCGATGAAGGTCACCGTCCCCAAGGACGGCAAGCCGATGTCCAAGGAGCGCGCGCCGCACCCGCTTTTCGGTGACCTTCGCGTGCGCAAGGCCGTCGGCTGCTACGGGATGGATCGCAACGAGATCGTGAAGATCGCCTTCAAGGGCAAGGCGACGCCCTGGCTCGGGATGGCGCCTCCGGGGACGCTGGAATCAGTGGACCTCAACGCCATGTGCCCCTACGACCCCGCGAAAGCCAAGGCGCTGCTGGCCGAGGTGGGCTACGGCCCGCAGAAGCCGCTGACGTTCGAGGTCATGGCCGACACCGAGAAGTCGGTGTTCAACGTGATCGCCACCGTCATCAAGGAGCAGATGGCGCGGATCGGTGTGACGGCAAACATCCGGGTGCTGGACAAGGTGAGCTGGATGAACACGACCCTGCAGGACGGGCCGTGGGACATGTACGTCGAGGACCTCCTGTCGCTGCTCACGATCGACAGCAACGGGTACCTGTCGAACAGCACGTCGACCTGGAGTCACCCGCGCCACAACGACACGAAGGTGGACGACTACTACGCGCGGTACGCGAGGGAGATTGACCCGGCCAAGCGCAAGGCCATCGGCAAGGAGCTGCTGGAGTACATGGCCGACAAGATGTACTGGAACAACGTCTCGGGCTCGCCGTTCTACATGGTCGCCCAGCCGTGGGTGAAGGGCTACACGTACAACGCCGAGTTCGAGGTGCACTGGGACACCGTCTGGCTCGACAAGTAACCAAGGGACTGGGCGCGGCGCCCGCCACCCCGCGGTGGCGGGCGCCGCGAACTCGGAGCGACCGATGCGCGTCTACATCCTGAAGCGACTGTTCCAGATCGTCCCGACGATCCTCATGATCACGTTCGTGGTCTTTCTCATGATGCTTTCGATCCCGGGCGACCCCGTCGTGGCCCTTCTCGGCGACGCCTACACCCAGGAAGATGCGGTCAAGGTCCGAGAAGCCTACGGGCTCGACAGGCCCGCCGTCGTGCAGTACTTCATCTGGCTCGGCAAGCTGGTCCGGGGCGACTGGGGCACGTCGATCCTGAGCGGGCGGCCCGTCCTGAACGACGTGCTCGTCCGCCTGCCGGTCACGCTCGAGCTGATCGTGCTGTCGATGGCGGTCGCGCTGCTGATCTCGATCCCGGCCGCCATCATCGGAGCATTGCGGCAGAACACGTGGGCCGACTACATGGCGACGACGGTCGCCATGGTCGGCGTCTCCATTCCCGAGTTCTTCATCGGCGTCCTGCTCCTCCTCGTCTTCTCGATCGGCCTGGGGGGGGTCCTGCCGAGCTCGGGCTGGGTGTACTTGCCGGGCACCTGCCCGATGATGGTGTGTGGGGTGAGCCTCTGGGGGAACATGCAGCACGTCTTGATGCCCGCCTTCGCGCTCGGGGTGGGGCGGGCCGCCCTCCTGACGCGCCTCCTGCGGGCCAGCATGCTGGAGGTGATCCGCACCGAGTACGTCACGACCGCGCGGGCCAAGGGGCTGAGCGAGGGTCCCGTCGTGTTCAAGCACGCGCTGAAGAACGCGCTGATCCCCACCGTGACCGTCATGGGGCTCCAGGTCGGATTCCTCATCGGAGGCGCGATCGTGGTGGAGACGCTGTTCGCCATGCCCGGCCTCGGCACGTTCGGGATCGACGCCATCATCGCGCGCGACTACCAGCAGGTGCAAGGCTTCGCGCTGATCACGGCGGTCGCCTTCGTGGTGATGAATCTGCTCGTCGACCTCACCTACACGTTCCTGGATCCCAGGATCCGATACGCTTGAGGAGGACCATGGCGAACGGGAGAGAGCCCGTAGGCGCAAAGCCGATCAGTGGAGGAAGCTTGCGCGAGGTCGAGCTCCCGGTCGTCGCGGAGATCGGCCTGCGGGCGCGGGAGACGCGTACGGAGTCGCCGTTCGCGGAGGGCGTTCGACGCCTCCGCAAGAGCGCGACCGCGCTCGTCGGCCTCGCCATCGTCCTGGTGCTGATCGTCGTTGCGCTCTTCGCCGACGTGCTGGCGCCCGGGAGCCCGACCGCCAGCGACCAGACGCAGACGTTCGCGCGCCCGAGCTGGGACCATCCGCTCGGCACCGACCAGCTCGGGCGCGACATGCTTTCCCGCGTCATCCACGGCACCCGGATCTCGCTGCTGGTCGGCGTGTCGTCGGTGGTGCTCGCGCTCTTCGTCGGTGTGCCGTTCGGGATGATCGCCGGGTTCTACGGCGGCCGCATCGACAGCGTGGTGATGCGGGTCATGGATCTCATCCTGGCCTTCCCGATCTACCTGCTCGCGATCATTCTGATGGTGATCTTCGCGCCCACGGCCGGGCTGATCGGGACGATGAAGGTCACGGGCGCCATCGCGATCGTGCGGATTCCGATCTACGCGCGCCTCGTTCGCGGCAGCGTGCTCTCGATCAAGGAGAAGGAGTACATCGAGGCGTGCCGCGCGCTCGGGGTGCGCGATCCGTGGATCCTCTTCCGGCACGTCCTGCCCAACTGCCTGGCGCCGATCATCGTGACCACCACCCTCGGCATCGCGACCTCCATCATCGTGGAGGCGACTCTCTCATTCCTGGGGCTGGGCACGCAGCCGCCGACGCCGAGCTGGGGGTGGGACCTCAAGGCCAACGTGGCGTTCATCCAGGCCAACGCCTGGCTGTCGCTCTTTCCCGGCCTCGCCATCTTCCTGACCGTGCTCGGCTTCAACCTGTTCGGCGACGGCCTTCGCGACGCCCTGGATCCGCGGCTGAAGTAGGACGTCGGTGGTGGGGACCGTCGGCGTCCGTCACGTCACGGACGCGACGGGCTGGTCGAGGACGGTCAGGCTCTCTGGAGCTTCGGCATGACCTCGCGGGCGAACGCGCCGAGTTGCTCGAGCATGACCGACTTCGGCGTGCCCATGTCGACCTGCTCTTCGAACAGCTCGCGGTTGGCGTCGGCGTCCAGCATGGGGGCGCCGAACGTCTCGACCTCGCGGGTGTGATAGCCGCGGCCCACCCCGAAGATGGTGCGGCCGCCGGTCAGGATGTCGGCGGTGGCGTAGTCCTCGGCGAGGCGCAACGGGTGCCACATCGGCGTGATGTTGAAGCCGCAGCCGAATTTGAGCCGCCGCGTCACGTGCGAGAGGTGGACGGCGACCATGAGGATGTTGGGGATCGCCTCGTAGCCCTCGTGCTGGAAGTGATGCTCGGCGAGCCAGAGCGCGTAGTACCCCAGATCGTCCATCGTGCGGGCGAGGGCCTCGGTCTTCTCGAATACGGACGCCAGGTGCTCGTTCGAGTACCGCCGCTCGTTGGCCGGGGTGGCGTCCTGGCCCATGTCGCCGAGGTCGACGTGGCCGGCATAGAGGGTGGAGAACTTGGTGATCATGATCGCTCCCTCGCCGTCGTGGCCGGCGCGCTCACGTCGCGTACGACGGATCGATCCGGTCGAGCCGCCGCCGCAAGCCCGGCCACACCAGATCGCCGCGGCTGCCGCGGGGCCGACTGGCGACGCGCGCGTAGGCGTCGTCCATGATCTCCTTGCCGACCGGGATCAGCTCGCCGCCGCCGGCCTGGGCCCGCACCTGGATGGCGCAGGACGCTTCGAGGTAGTACATCGCGACGAACGCCTCGGCCACCGTCTCCCCCACCGTGAGCAGGCCGTGGTTCCTCAAGATCAGGAACGTGTTGTCACCGAGGTCGGCCACCAGCCGTGGCTTCTCGTCGTCGTTCAGGGCCGGGCCCTCGAAGTCGTGGTAGCCCAGGCTCGGCAGAACGAAGATCGAGTGCTGCGAGATCGGCTGCAAGCCGGCGCGCTGGGTGGAGACGGCCACGCCGTTTACGGTGTGGGTGTGGAGCACGCAGCGCGCGTCGTGGCGGGCGGCGTGGATGGCGCTGTGGATGATGAAGCCTGCCGGGTTCACCGGGAACGGCGACTCGTCGAGCTTGTTCCCGTGCAGGTCGATCTTCACCAGGCTGGAGGCGGTGATCTCGTCGAAGAACATCCCGTACGGGTTGATGAGGAACTGGTCCTCGGTGCCCGGGATGCGGGCGGTGATGTGAGTGAACACCAGGTCGCTCCACCCATGCTGGGCCACCAGCCGGTAGCAGGCGGCCAGATCCACCCGCACCGCCCATTCATCCGCCGACACCTTGTCCTTCAGAGACGGGACGTTCGACGCCGAAGCCGTCATGCGTGATCTCTCCTACGGGTTGATGTGGATGGGAACGGTAAGAAGACTACCGCGGCCAGGAAAGAAGGGCTAGACCCTCCTTTCGAGCGCGGGCCGGCTGCCGTAACAGAGCGAGGGCGGCGATGCCCCTTGACCGGGCCGCCCCGTTGCGATATCCACGGCGCGGGGAGCGCAAATGGGACGGAGTGACATCGACATCGCACGCGCGGCGCGGCTCGAGCCCGTCACCGCGTTCGCTCGTGGGCTCGGCCTCGACGAATCAGAGCTGCATCCGTCGCAGTGAGAGGATAACAACATGCGTATCGTCGTCCATGGGCAGCAGGCGTTCGGGAAAAGCGTGCTGGAAGCTCTGGTGGAGCGAGGCGAAGACGTCATCGCCGTCTACTGTGCCCCGGAGCCAACGCAGGGGGCAGCGAGAATCGATCCGCTCAAGGAGGCCGCGCTCGCCCGGAGCCTTCCCGTCTATCATCCACGATCCTTTCGCAACAAACCCGAGGTGTGGGAGGAATTCGCGCAACTCAAGGCGGACCTCTGCGTCATGGCCTATGTCACCCTCCTGGTGCCCGAGGAAGTGCTCAATCTGCCCACGCTGGGCACGATCCAGTACCATCCATCCTTGCTCCCCCGACACCGCGGCCCCAGCTCCATCAACTGGCCGATCCTCCGGGGAGAGACGCACACCGGGCTGAGCATCTTCTGGCCCGATCGCGGCCTCGATACCGGACCGATCTTGCTCCAGAAGGAAGTCGAGATCCTGGACTCCGACACGCTGGGCAGTCTCTATTTCGATCGGCTGTACCCGCTCGGTGTCACGGCGCTGCTCGAAGCCGTCGATCTGGTGCGTGCCGGCAAAGCGCCGAAAATCCCGCAGGACGAGAGCCAGGCCACCTATGAAGGGTGGTGCAAGCCGGAGCACGTCCAGGTCGACTGGCGGAAGCCGCTTCAAGAGATTTGGAACATGATCCGCGGCGCGGATCCACAACCGGGTGCGTGGACCACGTACAAGGGAACGACCGTACAGCTTTTCGATGCGAAGAAGTTCGTTGGTGTAGCTGCCGGTCAGCCGGGAGAAGTAACGGCCGTCGAGGATGCAGGATTGAAAGTCGCGGTCACCGGCGGACAAATCCTGGTACACCGCGTACGTCCCGAGGGTGGTCAAAAAGTCGGTGCTGGAGCGTTTGCCAGAAGTGCGGGGTTGGCTCCCGGCGTGAAACTGGGTGGCTGAGGAAGCGCGCCCGTCATCGGCCGGCCAGCTGTACTACCGTGGCATCGTCAGGTCCACCGGCTCCGTTCCGGTGGACCTTCATCCGTCAGGATCTGGCCGCGCGCCTGACCACGCTCGTGGCCAGGCATCGCCTGGTCGCCGCCTGATGCATGACGAGCGATACGTCACGGCAATTGCGAGGAGGAGTACTAAGCGATGTTGTAGAGCGCGCGCACGTTGTCGCACGTGATCTTGCGGCGCACGCGCTCCGGCACCGCGGCCAGATTCGCGTCGATGTGCTTGCGCGAGTCGGGCCAGATGCAGTCGGGGTGCGGGTAGTCCGCGCCCCACATGATGTTGTCCTCGCCCACCAGCGGGATGATCGGCTCCATGAACTGGTCTTGCTGGTAGGTCGTATAGCCCTGCCGCCGGAAGTAGTCGCTCGGCTTCATCGAAAATCCGAGCTGCCGGGCCCGGTCCTCGTACTCCGTGTCCAGCCGGTCGAGGACGTACGGGATCCACGTCACGCCCGACTCGCCGAGGACGAACTTGAAGCCGGGATACTTCTCGCACGCGCCCGAGGCGATCAACGAGACCAGCACCTCCATGCCGTCGAGCTGGAACAGGGCCGAGCGCACCAGACGCCACTGGATCATGCACTCCTGCTCCATCTGTGGAGTGTCGGGCGCGCGCAGCCCCTTGAATCCCGTGGAGTGGAACGAGATCGGGAACCGGCACTCTGCGGCCGCTTCCCACAGGGGGAACCACGCCTGGTGGTAGAGCGGCAGGCCGAGGTTCTTGAAGGCGAGGTCGCCGCCCCGCAGACCCATCCCGGCGCAGCGACGGACCTCGGCCGCAGCCACCTTCGGATCGTTGTTGGGAATGATGGCGAGCGGGAAGATGCGGGCCGGATCGGCGCGCTTGGCGAAGTCGATCGCCCAGTCGTTGTAGATCCTGTAGGACCACGCGCGCAACTCGGCGTCGCCGATGAGCTCGTTGATCATCAGGCAGCCGTACACGACCTCGGCGCTGAGCCCGTCCCGGTCGAGGTCGGCCAGCCGCAGCTCGGGCGTCGTCGGGCGCGGCTGCGCGCCGCGGCGGCTGTCCCACTCGAAGCCGACGGCCTTCATCTCGTCGATGTGGCGGAAGACCCCCGGCTGGTACTTCAGGAAGCGGGGGCCGACGCCGTTCCACATGCCCTGGTCGCGGCCCTCCACGAACCAGTGCTGGCCGTCCTCCAGCTCCTCGACCCGGGGCGCCAGGAGCTTCCACTTGGCCGGCGCCTGCGCGGACCACAGATCAGGCGGGCAGTAGGTCAGGTCGATGTGATTGTCGCCGGAAATGAGCCTCTCTTGCATGACGCGCTCCTTTGCCCAGTCCCGCTGGGACGACCGCTCCCGCACGAGATCGTAAACTGTCTCGCGCCTCAGGGCCAGCCGTCAATCGCGGGCCTCCTGAGCACGCGGTTGGATGAGACTCGCGCCGTGGCTGACACCCCGGACCTGCGCACGCATCTGAAGATCGCCCCGCGCCTCTGCGGCCGGCCGGCGGAGGTTGCCCCCGGTTCCTCGGGCGGTCGTCGCCGGCGACCGGCTCGAAGCCGAGGCCGTCGTCGAGCGGAGCGAGGGCAAGAAGCGGCGGGTGAAGATCGTGGTGCGCCGCGAGGGCTCAGCGCCGTAGCCGCAGCGCCTTGGGACGGATCGCGAACTCCACCGGCGTGGTGCCGCCCGCCTCGCCGTCGACATGCACGGGCGCCGGCGGCGTCGCCTCGATCCGAGCTTCCGCCAATCGCCGGACGGTTACCTTGGCGTTCGTGACGTGCGTGCCGCGGTAGACGCTGGGGAGCCAGCGCAGCAGCTCGAGCCGCCCGACCGCGCCGAGCGCGACCAGGTCGAGCACGCCATCGAGCGGGTCCGCCGCGGGCGCGATCTTCATGCCCCCGCCGTAGTACGGACCGTTTGCCACCACGGCCATCGTCATCGCGCCGCTCCACGTCTGGCCGTCGTCGTGGCGAATCACGCCCGCGACCGGCCGGTAGTGGCGAAGCGCGCCGAGAATCGACATGAGGTAGGGCAGGGTGCCGGAGCCGCCGGCGGCGGCGGCGCGGCGCGCCACCTCGGCGTCGAAGCCGACACCCGCGGAGTTGACGAACCAGCGGACGGCGCCGGTGGCCGGCCATGACGCGCGGCCGAGATCGATGCTGACGTCCTCGCCCTGAAGCAGGCGGCGCGCCGCCGCCTCGGGATTGGCGGCGAGTCCAAGATTGCGGGCGGCGTCGCGGCCGCGACCGGTGAGGATGGCGCCCAGCGCCGCACGCGCGCGGCCGTCGGCATCGACGAGCCCGTTGACCACTTCGTTGAGCGTTCCGTCACCGCCGACCGCCACCACGAGCGGCCAGCCGTCGTCCGCGGCGGTCCGCGCGAGGAGCGTGGCGCCGCCGGGTCCCGTCGTCTCGCGGACGGTGAAGTCGAGTCCGCTCGTGCGCAGCGGGCCTTCGAGCCGGCGCCAGACGCGGCCCGTGCGGCCGCCGCCGGCGGCAGGGTTGACGACGATGAACGCGCGCGGGCTCACACGGAGAGAGTACCTCGGTCGCCGCCGAATCGCGCTGACCGGGGCGCGCCGGCCTGACGGAGCGCGGTTGCGCGGCCGGCGTTGACCGCAGACGCGGTGTCGATCCGGGGCGCGCGGATGGCCGAGCGTCAGGTCGAGCGAAATTCCAGCGGCAGCTTGCCGAGCCGGCGGTAGCCGCCGGCCATGATGACCACTTGCTCGGAGATGTGAAGCCCCATCTGGGCGCGCTCGTCGTAGGCGGCCGGCTCGAACAGCATGACCATGCCTTCTCGCAGCTTCGTGCCCTGCGGCGGGCCGGCGCCGAGGCCGACGCCGTGCGGGCTGTAGGGTTGCTCGGCGATCGTCACGCCCATGCCCTTGAACAGCGGCATCGCGTTGGAGGCCAGGCCGGCCTCGCTGACGGGCCGGCGCACCGCATCGGCCACGTCCATGGTGTCGACGCCGGGCTTCAGCACCGCCTCGCCGGCCCGGAGCGCGGCCAGCGCGACGTCGAAGAGCCGCCGCGACTCGGCGGCCGGCGCCCGCCCCACCGACACCGGCGCGTGCATCTGCGCGTGGTACCCGGTGTACTTGCCGGTGATCTCGTTGATGATGACGTCCCCGGCCTGGAGCGTCCGTTCCGGAAAGATGCGGGCGGCCACGCGCGGCGGCTTCGGCCCGGCGCTCAGCAGGAGCTGAATCCCGAGGTCGGAGCCGGCGCTCACCATCTCGCCCAGCATCCGGCCGACGACCTCCCTGACGCGGACGCCCGGCCGCGCGTAGCGGACCATGACGTCCACGGCTTGCTCGGTGATGGCCATCGCCTTCTCGATCGCGCCGATCTCCTCGGCGCTCTTGACCGCCATCTCCTCCCATAGCTCCTCGTCGAAGTCTACGAACGTCGCGTCCGGTAGCTCGCGGCGCAACGCCTCGTAGTTGCCCTGGGGCCAGCGGCCCTCACCGCGCCAGAGCCGGCTGCCGAGCCGTCCGACCAGCCCGATCGTGGACGCCGCGCGTCCGAGCTCCCGCACCCGTTGCGCGGTGGTCTTCGCGAACGATGGCGTGAACGGCCGGATGTCGGGACACCAGTCCTGGATCTCGCGCCAGTTGCCGACGTGGTCGGGACCCCAGATGACGAAGACGGGATCGGCGTCGACGTCGAAGACCACGTAGCCGTCCTCGCCGTTGCCGCCGATGTGGGTGAGATAGCGGCCTTCCGCCGAGCCGGCGTCCCACTTCGAGGAATCGGACCGGATGATGACGCACTCGACGCCGCGCCGTCGCATGCGGGCGCGGACGGCGGCCCAGCGGCGATCGCGCTCCTGGATCGACAGGCGAGGAAACTCGACGGCGGACATCGGAGGCCTCCTTCCGGGGGTCGGGACTCGAGCGCCTACCGGCGCTCGCGCCGCCACGGGATCAGCAGCCGCTCCAGCTCCTCGATGAGGAGCGTGAGCGCGTAGCCGAGGAACGACACCACGACGAGGCCGACGAACAGGCGCTCGATGGCGAAGACCTGCCAGGCCTCGAAGATGAGCACGCCCAGCCCGGTCCGGGCCCCCACGAACTCGGCGGTCACGAGCACGATCAGGGCCACCCCGATGGCGAGCTTGATCCCGGTGAAGATCGGCGGCAGCGCGCCCTTCAGGACGACGTTGAGGTAGAAGTCGCGGCGGGGCGCGTTGAAGTTCTTGGCGACGTCGAAGTAGATGCGATCGATCATGACCACGCCGGCCATGGTGTTGACGAGGACCAGGAAGAAGACCGCGATGGCGATGATGACGTACTTGCTCATCTCGCCCAGGCCGAAGATCAGCATGATCAGCGGGAGGATCGCCACTTTGGGCACCGGGTAGAGCGCGTACACGATCGGGTTGGCGAACGCCCGCGCCAGTCGCGACAGGCCGAGCACGAGCCCGAGCAAGAGCGCCGGCACGGCGCCCATCAGAAAGCCGGCGGCGATCCGGGACAGGCTGACCGTCACGTGCGTGAGCAGCTCGCCGCTCGCGATGAGGGCCCCGAACGTCCCGACGATCGACGTCGGGGCGGGAAAGAACCGGGCATCGAGCAGGCGGACGCGCACGAGCAACTCCCAGGCGATCAGCACGAGGACCGGCGAGAAGATGGACACCAGCAGCTCGCGCCGGCGCAGGGTCAGGAAGGGCACGCCGGTCTCGGCGTCCTGCAGGGCCCGCCAGATGATCCGGGGGACGGTCCGCTCGACGGTGCTCATGCGTTCTTCCCCGGCGCGCCGTGCTGCTCGCGCGCCCGCAACACTTCGTCCCGCAACGCGCTCCAGATGTCGTAGACGATCTCGCCGAACCGGGCATCGCGCCGCAGCTCCGGGATGCTCCGCGGGCGCTTGAAGTCGATCGGCACCATGCGCTTCGCGCGCCCGGGCTGCGCGGTCATGACCAGCACGCGGTCGCCGAGGGCGACGGCCTCGTCGATGCTGTGGGTGATGAAGACCACGGTCTTGCCGGATTCGTCCCAGATCCGGAGCAGCTCCTGCTGGAGCAGCAGCTTGTTCTGCTCGTCGAGCGCGGCGAACGGCTCGTCCATCAGCAGTATCTCGGGATCGGTGGCGAAGGCCCGGGCCACGGAGACCCGTTGCTTCATTCCGCCCGAGAGCTGGTGGGGATACGCCTTGGCGAACCGGGTCAGCCCGACCTGCTCCATGTAGTAGCGGACGACGTCGCGACGGGCACTGGCCGCCATGGGCTGGCTGCGGAGTCCGAAGCCGATGTTGTCCTCCACCGTCATCCACGGGAACACCGACTGGTCCTGGAAGACCATCGCCGTTCGTGGCCGGCCGTCCTGCTGGTAGTACACGGAGGCTTCGCCCGCGGTCTTCGTCTCCAGACCGGCCAGGATGCGGAGGATCGTGGTCTTGCCGCAGCCCGAGGGGCCGACGATGCAGAAGAACTCGCCCCCGCGGACCTCGAAGCTGATGTCGTCCAGGGCGGTGAACGTGCCCGTCGGCAGCGTGAACCGCTTGACCAGGTGATCGACCGCGATCTGGACGTCGTCGCGCATCGGCGATGTGCTCGGTGCACGAAATTGAGCTTTCTCGACCTGAAAGTCAAGCCGAGAAAGCGATTGACATTCACATCGCGAATGTTCATTTTCTCACTCACTCATGCCGACCCAATCGCCGCCCTCGACGTCATGACCCTGCCCGCCAAGTCCGAACCCGCGCGGAGCCGGCCGGCCGCCGTCGGCGGCACCATCCGCTCGCTTCGCCGCGGGCTCCAGGTGCTCGACGTCATCGCCGAGCACGGCGGCCGGCTGGCCCTCACCGAGATCGCGCGCCGCCTCGGCCTGCACTTCAGCACGACGCACCACATGGTCAAGACGCTGCAGACCTCCGGCTACGTGATCCAGGACGACGCGAGCCGCGAGTACCGGCTGGGTGGCCGGCTCCTGCGCCTGGCCGCCGTCGCGTGCAACGAGGACGAGATCGGCTACCTGGGCGAGCCGCTGGTGAGCGAGCTCACGCTGAAGACCGCGCTGACCTCGCAGCTGGCCGTGCTCGACTGCCACAACGTCGTC
The DNA here is from genome assembly GCA_041492755.1 of Methylomirabilia bacterium. GTDB lineage: Bacteria > Methylomirabilota > Methylomirabilia > Rokubacteriales > CSP1-6 > JBGPXN01. The sequence continues at coordinate 26,034 of JBGPXN010000004.1, forward strand.
GTCATCCGACAGATCGACGCCGACGGGCCCTGGCGCCTGGCCGAGCGCGTGGGCACGCCGCGGCCGGCATACTGCACCGCGCTCGGCAAAGTCTTGCTGGCAAATCAGACGCCCGAAGGCTTGCAAGCCTATCTGGCTCGGACCGAGCTGCGGCCGTTGACCCCGCGGTCGATCACCGGCGCGGCCGAGCTGCAGGCGGAGGTCGCGCGGGTGCGCGCGCTGGGTCTCGGCGTGGACGACGAGGAGTTCTCGGTGGGGATCCGGTGCGTGGCCGCGCCCGTCATGAACTTCACCGGCAACGTGCGGGCGGCGCTCGGCGTGTCGGGTCCGGCGTGGAGCCTGACGCTGGAGCGGCTGCAAGAGCTCGCGCCCCTCGTGCGCGAATACGCCGAGCGCCTCTCCCGCCAGCTCGGCTGGCAGCCCGTGCGCCGCGCCCGCGGCGGCAACGGGGCACGCCCCCGAAAGCACAAGGCCCCGACGGCGGGACGTCCGGGCGCACGGCGCCGGTCGTGAACCCGGAATTCTTGACCGTCGCGGGCGCGCCGCCCCCGCCGCCGACGGCGCCCTACAGCCACGCCGTGCGGGCCGGGGACTATCTCTTCGTCACCGGCCAGCTCCCGACCGACCCGCGGACCGGTGACCGCCTCGTCGGCGACGGTATCGGCGAGCAGACCCACCAGGTCATGCGGAATCTCCAGACCGTGCTGGCCGGCGCCGGCACCAGCCTCGCGCGCGTGGCCTTTGCCCGCGTCTACCTGGTGAACTTCGGCGACTACCCGCGGATGAACGCCGTCTACGCGAGCTACTTCGAGCCGGGCCGGCTGCCGGGCCGCACGTGTATCGGGGTCACCGGGCTGGCGCTCGGCGCGCTCGTGGAAATTGATCTGATCGTCTGGCCGTAGTCCGGAGGCCGGCCCGATCCCCGTATGCGAATCGCAACCACGTGTCGCGTGACGAGTCCCATCGCCGCCGGGACGAAGGTGGCCGCGTGAGCGCGGCGGCTGGCCGCGGGAAGCTCACCGTCGTCGGCCAGTCGCTGCCCATGCTCGGGGCCCACGACAAGGTCTCCGGGCGCGCGCTCTACGTCAGTGATTTGAAGCTGCCCCACATGCTCCATGCCAAAATCCTGAGATCCCCGTATCCGCACGCGCGCATCGTCCACATCGACGCGGAGCGGGCGCGGCGCCTGAGGGGGGTCAAGGTCGTCCTCACCGGCGCCGACACCCCGCGCCCCATCGGCGCGATCGGCGCGCACAAGGACGAGCACATCCTGGCCGTGGATAAAGTCCGTCACGTCGGCGAGGAGGTGGTCGCGGTCGCGGCCGTCGACGAGAACACCGCGCTGGACGCGCTCGAGCTGATCCGCGTCGACTACGAGGAGCTGCCGGCCGTCTTCGATCCCGAAGAGGCGCTTGGCCCGGGCGCGCCCGCGGTCCACGCCAGCGGCAATCTCGTCCGCGAGATTCGCATCGACCGCGGCGACGTCGACGCGGGCTTCGCCAGCGCCGCGGTGGTCCACGAGGCGACCTACCAGACCCAGCCGCAGTACCACGCGCCGATGGAGCCGACGGGGGCGGTGGCCACCATCGACGCGTCCGGCCGGCTCACCGTGTGGGCGGCGGTGCAGTCCATTCACCGCAATCAGCTCCGTCTGGCCGACGCCCTCGGACTGCCGACCTCCAGGGTGCGCGTGATCCAGCCGCACATGGGCGGCTCGTTCGGGGGCAAGCTCGGCGAGGACTCCACGCACTACATCGCGGCCCGGCTGGCCCTCGCGTGTGGGCGCCCGGTGCGCCTGCTCAACACGCGGCTCGAGGACTTCCTCGGTGTCCGCGCGCGCATGGCCGCGCGCATCCGGCTCAAGATGGGCGTGGATCCCGCGGGGCGGATCACGGCGAAAGAGACGTGGATCCACGGCGACAACGGCGCGTACTGCGGGCTGTCGCCCGAGGTCATCCTCGTCATCGCCGCGCGCCTGGACTCGCTCTATCGCCACCGGAACGTGCGGACGCTGGCGCGATTGGTGTACACGAACAACCCGCCGTCCGGCGCCTTCCGTGGCTTCGGCAATCCGCAGATGGCGTTCGCGCTGGAGTCGCACCTCGACGTGCTGGCCGAACAGCTCGGCATGGATCCCCTCGAGCTGCGGCGGCGGAACTCCGTCCAGCCCGGCGACACCACGATCCACGGCTGGTCCATCGGAAGCTGCGAGCTGTCGAAGTGCTACGAGGAGACGGCCAAGCGCATCGGCGGGCCGCTGCGCCGCCGGCCCCGCGCGCCCGCCGATGGCGCGCCTGTCGCCGAGGGCCGCCGCCGCGGGATCGGCATCGCGGTCGCCATGCACGTGTCCGGCGCCCGCCAGGCGGCCGACTGGGATGGCTCCAACGTCGTGGTGAAGCTGACCCCCGATGGCCGCGCCGTCATCATCTGCGGCGAGGGCGACATCGGGCAGGGTGGGCCTACGGCGCTGACGCAGATCGCCGCCGAGACGCTCGGGATCCCCCCCGACCACGTCACGGTGACCCCGGCGGACACGGAAACGACGCCGTTCTGCTTCGGCCCCATGGCCAGCCGCCTGACCCTCGTGGCCGGCAACGCGGTCATCAAGGCCGCGGAGGGCGCGCGCCGCCAGCTCCTGTCGATCGCCGGCCAACTCCTGGAGGCGTCACCGGAGGACCTCACCATCGCCGGCGGCGCCATTCACGTCGTGGGGGCGCCGGACCGCAGGGTCACCATCGCGCAGGCCTGCACCGCCCACATCTTCCGGCGCGACGGCGAGGACATCTTCGCGCGCGGCACCTACGACGCGCCGTCGGTCGTCGCGGACCGGAAGACGTATCTCGGCAACGTGTCGGCCGCGTACTCGTTCGCGGTGCAGGCGGTCGAGGTCGAGGTCGACGTCGAGACCGGTGTGGTGCGGATCATCCGGATCGTCGCGGCCGACGACGTCGGCACCCCGGTGAACCCGCGCGCGGTGGAAGGGCAAATCCACGGCGCGATCGCCCAGGGCGTCGGCTACGCCCTGTTCGAAGGCTTCGCGCTCGAGAACGGGCGTCTGCTGAACGGCAACCTGGCCGACTACCCGGTGGCCACGGCCGCCAGCATGCCGACGCCCGAGACGGTGCTGGTCGATGGCTGGGAGCCCAACGGCCCGTTCGGCGCCAAGGGCGGCAGCGAGGCCCCCATCTCGCCGACCGCCGCCGCCATCGCCAACGCCATCTACGACGCGGTCGGCGTCAGGATCACGTCGCTGCCGATCACGCCGGACAAGATTCTGCGCGCGCTGCGCGAGCGCGGGGGCCGGCGCGATGCGTGACTTCGTGTTCCTCGAGCCACGAACGATGGCCGAGGCGAGCGGGATGCTGGCCGACCACGGTGACGCCGCGCGCCTCCTGGCCGGCGGGACCGCGCTCGTCCTCTTGATGCGCAACCGCCTGGCCAGCCCCAGCCACGTCGTCTACCTCGGCGGCGTGCCCGACCTCGACCGGATCGTCATCGACGACGACGGGCTGCGGATGGGCGCGCTGGCGACCCACGCGGCGATCGCCGCGCACCCCGGCATCCGCGCCCGCTATCCCGTCATCGCGGACACGGCTGGCGTGGTCGCCAATCCGCAGATCAGGAACGTGGCGACCATCGGCGGCAACCTCTGTCACGGCGATCCCGCCTCCGATCCCCCCGCCTGCCTGCTGGCCCTCGGGGCACGGGTCAGGGCGGTGCGGGGTGCGGCCGCTCGGGACATCGCGCTCGACGATTTCTTCACCGACTACTACGAGAACGCGCTGGCGCCGGGGGAGATCGTGGCCGAGGTCTTCGTCCCGGCGCCGCCCCCCGGCGCGCGCGCCGCGTACACGCGCTTCGTGACGTCGGCCGCGGAGAGCCGGCCGCTGGTGGCCGTCGGCGTCCGGCTCACGCTCGCCGGCGCCGCCTGCACCGAGGCGCGCATCGCGCTCGGCGCGGTGGCGCCCGTGCCCCGACGGGCCACCCGAGCCGAGACGTTCCTGCGCGGCCGGACGCTCACGCCCGACGTCGTGGCCGAGGCCGCGTCGCTGGCGGTGGCCGATCTCGATCTCGTCTCCGACTTCCGGGGCTCCGCGGACTACCGAAGGGACGTGGCGCGGGTCACGGTGCGGCGGACGCTCGGGCGGGCACTGGGAGGCGCGGCGTGAGCCTGCCCCGGCATCGACTGACGCTGAGGGTGAACGGTGAGGAGCAGGAGCTCCTGGTGGAGTCGCGCCGCCTCCTGCTCGACGCGCTTCGCGACGACCTCGGGCTCACGGGGACGAAGCGGGGCTGCGAGGAAGGCGTGTGCGGCGCCTGCACCGTGCTTGTCGACGGCCGCCACGTCCGGTCGTGCCTGCTGCTCGCGCTCCAGGTCCGCGACCGCGCCGTCACCACCATCGAGGGACTGGCCGGCGACGGCGCGCTCCACCCGATCCAGGCGGCGTTCATCCGGGCCGGGGCGCTGCAGTGCGGCTATTGCACGCCCGGCTTCATCATGACGACCAAGGCGTTGCTCGACGCCCGGGCGGCGCTCACCGAAGCAGAAGTGCGGGAGGCTCTGTCCGGCAACATCTGCCGGTGCACGGGCTACGCGCACATCGTCGAGGCCATTCTCGCCCTGACGGAGGACACCAAGCGATGAAGCGGAGGGGATCGATGATCCGCCTGACCCTGTGCGCGCTCGGATTGGGGGCCATCGCCGCCACCGCCGAGGCCGCCGACAAGCTCAGCCTCGGCTACCTGCGCGGCTCCTCGGGCGCGCCCATCGAGGTGATGAAGGCCCAGAAGTTTGCCGAGAAACAGGGCCTCGACATCGACGCCAAGGGCTTCCTCGACGTTGCGGCGATGGACCGCACCTTCGTGCTCGGCGAGTACGACGTCCACGTGAACCTCGCGCTCAACCAGTGGGCCGGCTACCTCAACCAGGGACACGACCTGATCGGGGTCCTCGGGGCCCTGCACCCGACGGGCTTCCTCGTGGTCCCGACGAAATCGCCGTACCACGAGCTGAAGGACCTCGTCGGCAAGCGCGTCGGCGTCTACGGGATCCACGGCACCAGCACCGCGATCTTCGGCGTCATCGCCCACGAGCAGCTCGGCGGCGTGGACATCCGCAAGAGCATGCAGCTGTTCAACTCGGTGCCGCCCGCGCTGGCCACGCTGATCGCCAAGGGCGAGGTGGACGCGGTTCTGTCGCTCGCCCCGTTCGTCCCGAAGATGGTCAAGTCCGGCGAGTACCGGGTGCTCCTCGACACCAACGAGGGCTGGAAGAAATCCACCGGCCACGCGCTGCCGTTCGCGGTGATCGCGGTGACCCGCAAGACGCTCGAGGCCAAGCCGAAACAGATCCGCGCCTTCGTGGCGGCCTGGAAAGAGTCGGTCGACTATCTCCGCAAGAATCCCGACTCGCTGAACGAGTACCTGGCGACCGGGCGCATCACCGCGCCCGACGAGCAGAAGTTCGCGCAGCAGATGATGCTGCCGCACTACATGAACACGTGGACGCCGCGCGACATCGAGATGATCCGCGCGTACTGGGACCGGGCGCTCAAGGCCGGGTTCCTCGACACGCCGGTCAAGACGCAGACGTGGTACACGCTCGAGTTCGCCAGGTAGCGCGAGGTGGCCGCGCCGGCCGGCGGAGCGGCGGTCGTTGCCGATGACGCCGAAGATCGTCGTCCGCGACCTGGTCAAGACCTTTCCCGGTGCGGACGGCCGGGCGCGGATGGTGCTGGACCACGTCTCCTTCCGCCTGCCCGAGGGCACGTTCGTGAGCGCGGTCGGCCCGTCCGGCTGTGGCAAGTCGACGCTGCTGAATATCGTGGCCGGACTGGTGCCCGCCACCGCGGGCACCGTCGAGCTGTCGGGGGAGCCGGTCGTGGTCGGCCAGCGGCGTGGCACCCACGTCGGCTACGTGTTCCAGCAGCCGCGGCTGCTGAACTGGCTGACGGTGGAGCAGAACATCGAGTTCGTGCTCGAAGCGTCCGAGCTCGCGCGCGCCGAGTGGGGTGATCGGGTGCAGAAAGCCCTCCGGTTGGTGCGGCTGGAATCGTACCGGCGCGCGTACCCGCTACGGCTGTCCGGGGGACAGCAGCAGCGCGTGTCGATCGCGCGGGCGTTGGCCACGGACCCGGAAGTCGTGCTCATGGACGAGCCGTTCAGCCACCTCGACGAGATCACCGCCGCCCGGCTGCGGGAAGAGCTGATGGAGATCTGGGAGCGGACGGGCAAGACCGTGCTGTTCATCACGCACAGCATCGCCGAGGCCGTGCGGCTCTCCGAGTCGATCATCGTGCTCGGGCCGAACGGTTGCGTGGCCGAGGAGCTCACCGTCGACGTGCCGCGCCCCCGGGCCGGCCGCGACGACGCGCTCTTCCAGGTCGAGCGGCGCGTGCGATTGGTGACGTCCAAGTGGTGGGTCGAATCCGAGGCGCGGCCACCGGCCTGACGGCGGCCAGGGGAGACAGCGATGCCGATCGGGACTTCGGCGACGATGGTGCGGGCGGTGGCGGGCCAGCAGATCGTCCGTGTCCAGCCCGAAGGTCTGGTGACGGCGGACGCGCTGCTCTGCAACGATCCCGCCGGCAACACGCTGGAGTTCCAGCCGTGCACGCTCTGACGACGGCGCTCCGTCGGCTGGTTCGGAGGACCCGCGGCCGCACGCGTTGGGCCCGGCCCCGGGCGGCCGCGGCGGTGGTCGCGATGCTCGCCGCGGGTCCCCTGAACGCCGCCGTGGCCGAGGCTCAGGCGCCGGGCCAGGCGATCCCGAAGCTCACGGCACCAACGGTGGTCAAGATCGGACTCACCGATCGGCCGCTCACGCTCGCCGGGGTCTACGTCGCGATCGCCCGCGGCTACTTCAAGGAAGCGAACATCACCAACGAGTTCGTCGCGGTCGGCGGGATGAACGCGCTCGTCGGGCCGCTGGCGACCGGTGAGCTCGATCTGGCCACGGGCGGTCCGGGCGCTGGGCTGTTCAACGCGATCGAGCGTGGCATCCGGCTCAAGTTCGTCGCCGACCAGCACACGGCATTTCCGGGCAAGGCGGCGATCGCGCTGATGCTCCGCAAGGACCTCGCGGATTCGGGACAGGTCAAGACGTTCGCCGACCTCAAGGGCCGCAGCGTCGGGATCACGACCCGGAAGGCGACGCTCGAGCTCGCGCTGGTGAAGGCGCTGCGCGAGGCCGGCCTGGGCCTCGGCGACATCAATCTGGTCGTCATGCCGTTCGCGCAGATCAACGGCGCCTTCGGCAGCAAGGCGCTCGACGCCGGCTACCAGGTCGAGCCGCTGGTCGCCGCCGCCGTCGGCAAGAACCTCGCGGTCCGGTGGCGGGGGCTCGACGACATGTGGCCGAACGTGCAGAACGTGTTCCTGGTCGCCTCCGAGAAGTTCGCCGCCCGCCCGGACGTGGGCCGCGCCTGGATGGTCGCCTACCTGCGCGGCGTCCGCGATTACAACGACGCGATGTTCAAGCGCCGTGACCGCGACGCGGTGATCCAGATCCTCATCGAATTCACGCTGGTCAAGGACCGGCCCACCTACGACCGCATCGTCATGCCCGGCATCCACCCGGACGGCGAGTTGAACGTCGAGAGCATCCGGGATGCGGTCCAGGCCCTCAAGGCCGCGGGCGACGTCAAAACGGACGTCGATCTCGACAAGATCATCGACCTGTCGCTCGTCCGCTACGCCCAGACCGTGCTTGGACCCTACGGACGCTGATGGCCGACTATCCGATCCGCCTGGCCTGCCTGCACTACGACCGGACGACCGCGATCGTCACGGGCAGCCTGCGCCCGCCCGGCGTCGATCTCCGCGTCACCGAGCAGACCAGCGTGCCCGGCATGTTCGCCGCGATGTTCCGCGGCGAGTTCGACGCGTCGGAGATGTCGCTGGCCGAGCTGATCTACTACACCTCGCGCGATCGGTGTGACTTCGTGGCGATCCCGGTCTTCCCGTCCCGCGTCTTCCGCCACGCGTTCCTCTACGTCAACACCGGCTCGGGAATAGGGCGGCCCGAGGAGCTCGACGGCAAGCGCATCGGCTTTCCGCGGTTCGTGCAGACGGCCTGTATCTGGATCCGCGGCATGCTGATCGACGAGTACGGCATTTCCCCGCAGCGCACGCGGTGGCTCATCGGCCGGACCCATCACTGGGGTGGCGCGGGCGAGGACGACGTGCTGCAGACACGGGACGGCTCGCGCTTCGAGCACCTGCCGTCCGACGGCCGGCACGAGAACGAGACGGTGGAGCGCGCGCTCGTCGAGGGCACGATCGACGCGCTGGGGACCGCACTCATGCTCAAGTCGCTCGCCGCGGGTGATCCGCGGGTGGCGCGGCTGTTCCCGGACTATCGCGTGGTGGAGGCCGCCTACTATCGCAAGACGCGGATCTTCCCGATCATGCACGTGCTCGCCATTCGCAAGGACGTGGTGGCCCGTCACCCGGATCTGCCGCTCGCGCTCTTCACCCTCTTCGTCCAGGCCCGGCGGCGGGCACTCGAGTGGCTGCGGGTCGACCCGAGCCTCGGCCTGGTCTGGAAGAACGTCTATCTCGACGCGGAGCGGGAGGTGTTCGGCGGCGACCCCTGGACGTATGGGCTGCCCGCCAATGCCCACACGCTCGAGAAGTTCCTCGCGTACTGCGACGCGATGGGGGTCACGGCCCGGCCGCTCACGCCCCGCGACCTGTTCCATCCCGACACCTGGGACCTGACCGAGGAGGTCGTGTAAGCCGATGTCGTTCGTCGGGTTCTTCCTGGAGCACCCGTCGACGTGATTCGCGCAATCGCCGGCGTGAAGAAGGGGGGGCCCACCGCGCTACGGGCCGTCGACACCGTCCGGTTGACGTCGCTGGCCGGCGATTTCGCGAGCTGCACCGAGCGCAGCGCGGGGCCGGTGCGCCGGCGCGGGAACATGTTCGAGGCCCGGCGACCGACCGCGATGCTCGGGGCCCACGGCCTGTCGTTCCTCGTCGAGGTCGGCGTGGATGGGCGGTGGTCGAGCGCGCTGTTCGACGCGGGCCTGCGGGGTGACGTGCTGCGCGAGAACGTCGCCTACCTTGGCGCCGACCTCGGCCGCGTCGAGGCGATCTTCCTGAGCCACGGCCATCCCGATCACTACGGTGGGCTGCCGGCGGCGCTGGAGCTCGCGACCCGCCGGCGACGGCGCGTGCCCGTCGTCATGCACCGCACCGCGCTGCGCGAGCGCATGTGGGTCTGGCCCGGGCACCGCGGCGGCCGCTACCGGCTCGACCCCGCCGTCCTGCGTTCGCGGCGGGCGGCGACGCGGTTCCTGGAGGGCCCCGAATCCTTGCTCGACGGCGCCGCGCTGTTCCTGACCGACATTCCACGGCGGACGCCGTACGAGCGGCGACGGCCGGGTGGCCAGGTCCTCTACCGAGCGGGCAGCCGCTGGCAGCTCGACACGACGCCCGACGACGGCGCGCTCGTCATGTATCTTCGCGGGCGCGGCCTGGTCATCCTCACCGGCTGCGGCCACGCCGGCGTGCTCAACACCGTGCGCGAGGCGGTGCGGCTGACCGGGGTCCCGCGCGTGCATGCGCTCGTGGGCGGCTTTCATCTCTGCGGCGCGCCGCGGCGGCGCATCGCGGCGACGATCAGGGATCTGAAGAAGTTTTCCCCGCGCTGGGTGGTACCGTCGCATTGCAGCGGCCTCGAGTTCGAGGCCGCCTTGCAGCAGGCGTTTCCGCGCGGCTACGCGCTCGACATGGTCGGTACCGAGTATTCGTGGGCGGCGCCCGGCGCCCGCCGTGTGAAGAGGAGGAGAGCATGACGGAACGCGGCCCCTTCCTGACCCAGCCGTACACGGCCTACCTGAATCGGGCGGTTCCGAAGGAGGACGTGGAGCTGACCCACGTCGGCCCCGGGACCCCGTGCGGCGAGTACATGCGCCGCTTCTGGCAGCCGGTCGCTTTCTCGGACGAGCTCAAGGACCTTCCCAGGGCGATCCGCATCCTCGGGGAGAACCTGGTGGTCTTCCGCGACGGCACCGGGCGGGTCGGCGTGCTGCAGCCGCACTGCGCCCACCGCGGGACCTCGCTCGAGTTCGGCCTCGTCTCCGAGCGCGGCATCCGCTGCTGTTACCACGGTTGGCTGTTCGACGTGGACGGCAAGATTCTCGAGACGCCCGGCGAGCCGGCCAACAGCACGCTGAAGAACCGGCTCTGCCAGGGCGCGTACCCGACCCACGAGCACAAGGGCCTCGTCTTCGCCTACATGGGCCCACCCGACAAGAAGCCAGGCTTCCCGATGCTCGACACCTTCAACCTCCCGGGCTACCGGTGCCTGCCGGGCCGCCGGCACGTCATCCACTGCAACTGGCTCCAGATCAAGGACAACTCCATGGACCCCGCCCACGGCCAGTTCCTGCACACGGTCGTGAGCGGCGCCCAGTTCACCGAGGAGTTCGGCATTCTCCCCGAGCTGGAGTGGCACGAGACGAGCTGCGGCATGGCCTACGTCGCCACCCGCCGCATCGGCGAGATGGTCTGGGTACGGACTTCCGACTACATCCCCCCCAACATCCACCAGTTCCCGCCGACCTGGGAGAGAGCACGCGAGGAGAAGATCTTCAGCCGCCCGTACATGACGATCTGGGCGGTGCCGGTCGACGACACGACGACCATCAACACCGGCTACCTGCACGTGCCGGACACGATGGAGGTGACCGAGGAGCGGCTGGCCCAGCTGAAGTTGAGCGTGGGCCAGACCGCCGACCGGCCGTACGAGGAGCGGCAACGCCAGCCCGGCGACTACGACGCCCAGGTCACCCAGCGGCCGATCACCGTGCACGCCCTCGAGCATCTGGGCGCCACCGACCGCGGCGTGATCATGCTGCGCAAGATCGTCCGCGACGGGATCCGGGCGACCCAGGCTGGCCAGGACCCGCGCGGCGTCGTCTTCAGGCAGGAACGGCCGATCGCGACGTACTGCCAGGACACGGTGCTCCGGCTGCCTCCGGGTGCCACCCCGGCGCAGGAGCGGCAGCTCCTGATCGACACCGGCCGCCGGGTCCTCGACGGGTACTACGTGAAGAATCCTCCGCCGGGCGTCGTCACCCCGCCCTACGCGATGGTCGGCTGAGGCTGCCGGCCGTGACACGCCAGGTGGTGATGACCGACAAGATCGCGCGGCCTCGGGTTCCCTTGTCCAGCGCGGTGAAGGCCGGCGGCCTGGTGTTCGTGTCGGGCAACGTCGGCTTCACCGTTGACGGTCAGGTGGCCCGCGGCGACTTTCGGGCCCAGATGCGCCAGACGGTGGAGAACGTGAAGGCGATCCTGGAAGCGGCGGGCTCGTCGCTCGACAAGGTGGTCAAGGTCAAGGTGATCCTGGCCCGGGCCGAGGACTTTGGGGCGATGAACGAGATCTACCGGACGTATTTCCGAGAGGGGAACTACCCGGCGCGCACGACGATCGAGGCGCGCCTGATGAACCCGGACTTGCTGGTCGAGATCGAGTGCGTGGCCGAGGCGTGACGTGGCGAAGGACCGGATGACGGCCACGCGGGCGGAGGCGGGTCTCGCCGCCGAGGTCCCGCCCGCGCCGGCCGCGCCCGGGGCGTGGCGAGGCGTGCTGGGGCCGAAGCTCGTCGCCGTTCTCAGCATCGCCGCCGTGTGGTGGATCGGCTCGGTGGCGCTGCCGCGCGACATCGTTCCCGCGCCGGGCGAGGTGCTGGGCGCGATGGCGAAGCTGCTGGTGTCGGGCGACGCGTTGGTGCACCTGCGGGCGACACTCTGGCGGATCCTGCTCGGCTTCACCGTCTCCGCCCTGCTCGGCATCGTGGTCGGCCTGCTCATGGGCCTCGGCCGCGGCGTCGCCCAGTACCTCGAGGTGTGGATCACGTTCGTCATCACGATCCCGAGCCTGTGCTGGGCCATCATCGCGCTCGCCTGGTTCGGCCTCCGCAACACCGCGGCCGTTTTCACCATCGTCGCCATCACGTTCCCGCTCATCGCCGTGAACTTCTGGAGCGGTGTCCGCCAAGTCGACATGAGCCTCGTCGAGATGGCCCGGGCCTTCCGGGCCCGCCGCCGCCTCATCGTGCGCCGGGTGGTGGTTCCCCAGCTCGTGCCGTACGCGATCGCCGCCACCCGGTACGGGTTGCCGATGGCCTGGAAGATGGCGATCATCGCCGAGATGCTCGGCCTCTCCAACGGTGTCGGCTACATGTTGATGTACTGGTTCCACGTCCTGAACATGGTCCAGGTCTTCGCCTGGATGCTCCTGTTCACGTCCGTGATGCTGGTGGTCGAGTACGTGGTCATCAAGCCGCTGGAGCGGGCCAGCCTCAGGTGGCGCGCCGAGGTGGCGTTCTGAGGCCCGGCGTCGCCGCCGGATAGGAAGGGAGTCCATCATGCTGCGCATGCGCATCGCGGCGTTGGTCGTGGTCGCCGTCGTCATGGGCGCCGGGTTCGCCTCGTTCTCGGCGGGGCAGACCCGTCAGGTCCCCCGGATGGCGTCGCCGGCCACCGTCAAGCTCGGCTGGACGGTGGGCTCGATGTCGGTCGCCGGCGTGTACATCGCCATCGAGAGGGGCTACTTCCGGGACGCGAACATCACGACCGAGCTCATCCCGGTCGGCGGCTTGGCCCCCCTGCTCGGCCCGCTGTCTACGGGGGAGCTGGATCTCGGAACCGGCGGCCCCAGCGTGGGTCTGTTCAACGCCATCAGCCGTGGCATCAATCTCAAGATCGTGGCCGACCAGAACACGGCCTTCCCCGGCCGTTCCTTCTTCGCTCTGATGGTCAGGAAGGACCTCGTCGACTCCGGTCAGGTCAAGAGCTTCGCCGACTTCAAAGGCCGGAAACTGGGGATGTCGACGCGCCGGACCTCGCTGGAGCTGGATCTCCAGAAGGCGCTCAAGACCGGCGGGCTCGATCTCCCCGACGTGAACATCGTGACGATGGAGTGGCCGCAGATCAACGCCGCCTTCGCCAGCAAGTCGCTCGATCTCGGCTTCCAGATCGAGCCGCTGGTGACGGTCGCGGTGATGCGCAACCTGGCCGTCCGCTGGCGCGGCCTCGACGAGATCACGCCGAACCGTCAGAACGCCTTCCTGGTCGCCTCCGAGCACTTCGCGGCCAAGCGTGACCTGGCGCGGGCCTGGATGGTCGCCTACGTCCGGGGCCTGCGCGACTACAACGACGCCGTCGTGAAGAACGTGGGCCGGGAGGCGGTCATCCAGATCCTCCAGAAGCACTCGTCGGTCAAGGAGCGCGAGATCTACGAGCGCATGACGATGCCGGGCATCCACCCCGACGGCGAGGTCAACGTGCCGAGCGTCCGCGAGGCCCTCGACGCGTTCAAGGCGATGGGCGACGTCAAGCCCGACCTCGATCTCGACAAGGTCGTCGACATGTCGTTCGTGAAGTACGCCCAGGAGGTCCTCGGCCGCTACGAGCGCTAGTTCTCCGAAGACCGGTGCGCCGCGTGCCGGCCGGGCCGGCTTACATCGCGAGCGTGAGCTGTTTCGGCACCGGTGGCGGCTCGAGCCTGACCAGGCGCCGGTCCTCGATCTCGAAGCGGCGGGCCAGCTCGTGGACACGGCGGCGAACGGGCTCCGTATCCGAGCGCCCGAGGTAGGCGCTCGCGTAGAGCTTCTCGTAGCGCGGCAGCAGTTCCGGCCAGTCGCGGGCAAGATGGGCGAGGAAGTGCTCTCGCGTGCCGGGCTTGAGGAAGAGCACGTTGCACCAGACCGCCGTCGCTCCGGCGTCACGGGCGGCGCGCACGACCTCGAGCAGCAGCTCCGGCCGGTCAGAGATCCCGGGCAGGATCGGCGCGATCCCGACACCGGCCTTGATGCCGGCGTCCACCAGCACACGGAGCGCGCGGAGCCGCTGGCGCGGCGGCGCCGTGCCCGGCTCGGTCTTGCGCCAGACGTCGAGATCGAGCGTCGGCACGGAGAAATTCACGCCGACCTCGGCGCGTCCCGCGGCGTGCTGGAGCACGTCGACGTCGCGCACGATCATGGGGCCGCGTGTGATGATGCTGAACGGCGTACGGGCGGCGGCGAAGGCCTCGAGGCAGCCGCGAGTGAGACGGTAGCTGCCCTCCACGGGTTGGTACGGATCGGTGGCGGCGCCGACGGCGACGCTCTCGCGTTGCCAGCCCGGTCGCGCGAGCTCCTGCCGGAGCACCTCGGCCACGTTCGTCTTCACGCGGATGACCTGGCCGTAGCGCTCGTCGGCCGGGCGGTCGGCCCGGCGCTCGAAGAACCGCACGTAGCAGAACGTACAGCGGTGCGCACAACCCATGTAGGGGTTGAGTGACCACGCGAAGTCCATGCCGGTCACCCGATTCAGCGCGCTGCGGCACGCCTCTTCCCGAAAAACCGGGCGCATGCGCGCAGTGTACATCGTGCCGCGCATCGAGTCGCTGGAGGCATGGCGATCGTGCATCACCACCCTGAGCCGACGCACGTCGAGGTGCCGGGCGTTCGGGACGTGCACGATCAGCGGCGTGTGCGTGAGGGCGAGTTGCCACGCTGGGATGTCCCGGATCACGCGAGACCCGGCACGGTGGAGACGGTGTCGGCGCGTTCGCCCGCTATTCGCAGTGCTCCGGGTCTGTACAATGGCCGCGTGCAGCCGATCGACCGGGGGCTGGTGGACGAGGTATGGGGCGAGATCCTCGAGTATCATCCCGCTCGCCTGCAGATGGAGGCGGCGGCTTTCCTCGACCAGCAGCCGCACGTCGGCACGTTCACGAGCCTCGTTGGCCGGGAGTTCGACGATACCGTGCAGCGCACGGCGTTTGGCCTGGCCTTCCTGCTGTTCAAGGTCCTGGAGCGCAGTCGCGCGCAGAGCCTGCCTGTGCTCGCCGAAGAGCCCATCAACGCCGCCTATGAGGCGAACGTCGATTGGCTGGCGACGATGGAAGGCGGTGAGCCCGCGCTGATCGAGGCGGTGGAATCCGGCCCGGACCTCAACCCGTTGAGCTACCTTCTGTCCGTGTTCTATGAGGGGGACGGCGATCCGGGCGGGTACGATATCCGGGTCCGCGCAAACCTCTACCTCATGCTCAAGACGCTGACGGAGGCGCTGGACGCCGGAGCGCCGGAGGGCTGATGGAATACGGGCTGCTCGCGCTCGTTCGTCACCCCGCCGACGGCCACAAGATCGCGGCCCACCTCCGTTCTCCGCGGCCTCGCCGATCTCCCGGTCGCGTTTTGACCACGCGTGCCTGACGACACGCTTCGCCGCGCGACGGATCTGTGGCAGGAGGCCTGCCGGCATCAGATGGCCGGCGAGCTGGACCGCGCCATCGAGCTCTATCGCGAGTCGATCGCCACCCATCCGACCGCCGAAGCGCACACGTACCTCGGCTGGACGCTGAGCTTTCAGGGGCGGCTGGAGGAAGCGACGGCCGAGTGTCTGCGCGCGATCGAGGTGGATCCGGACTTTGGCAACCCGTACAACGACATCGGCGTCTACCTGATGCAGCAGCAAAAGCTGGAGGAAGCGATCCCGTGGCTCGAGCGGGCGAAACACGCCAAGCGCTACGAGCCGCGGCAGTTCCCGTACATGAACCTCGGGCGCATTTACATGCGCCGGGGGCGGTGGAGTGAGGCGCTGGCCGAGTTCCAGGGCGCGGTGGCCGCCGCCCCGCGTGACGGCGAAGCGCACAAGGCCCTGCACGGTCTACGCGCGCGCCTGAATTGACCATCCCAAGGCGAGCTCTGCCGAGCACGTTCGCGAGAATGCCGGCGCGCTCGACTTCACCCTCGCTCCGGAGGACCTTGCGGCCATCGATGCCGCGAACTGATGGGGACCCTTGCCGCTCTGGCAACGTGCGTGCGTGACCGCACCCGCGGGGCCGCGCGCAGGAAGCCGTTTTTCCTCGCAGAATCCGCCCCGCCCCGGCTACGCTGATATGGCAGGTTTGTTGCTCTGTGGGCGCGCGACGCCAAGGAGGATTGGATGCGATACCTCGCGGTGGTGACGACGCTGGCGCTGGTGCTTGTCGGGTGCGCAACGGCGGTGCCGCGCGAGCCGGCTTCGGTCGATCTCACGGGTCGCTGGTCGGGGTCGTGGGAAGGCTACGGCATCCTCGATATCCCGCGCGAAGAGTCGGTGACCGCCGAGTTCACACAAGAGGGCGGCCGCGGGTACGGTCGGCTGTCGCTCGAGGGCACGATGGCCGCGGAGACCGTTCCCATGTCGCTGCGTCGCGCCGGGCTCACCGGGGCGCCGGTGCTCTTCGACGTGAGCGGCAACCACGTCATCGTCCGTCACGAGCTCGGCGAGAACCTCCTGCGGGCGGAGTTCACGGTGACGGGCCAGCGCATGGTCGGCCGTCTGCTGGACACCGCACTGCCCGTGCGCATCGTGCTGGAGCGCGAGCGGCCGCAGACGGCGGCGGCACCGGTCGCCGCGGCCCCCGCGCCCGTCACGCCCCCGCGGCCGGCTCCCGCTCCTCCGCCGGTGGTCGCCGCCCCTCCTCCGCTGCCACCGGCGGTCTCCGCTCCGACGTCGGCGAGCCTGCCATCGCCGCGGGAGTTCTCGGCCGCGGCTGAGCTGAAGCCGGTCTACTTCGATTTCGATCGCGCCGACATCCGTCCGGCCGATGCGAGCGTCCTCGACGCGAACGCGCGCTGGCTACAGACGAACCGCGACGCGCTCGTGCTCATCGAGGGACATTGCGACGAGCGTGGCACCGACGCTTACAACGTCGCCCTCGGCGAGCGCCGCGGCAGGTCCGCGCGTGACTACCTCGTCGCCCATGGCGTCGCGGCCGACCGCATCACCACGGTTTCCTACGGCGAAGAGCGGCCGGTGTGCCCCCAGCACAACGAAGGCTGCTGGCGCCAGAACCGCCGCGCCGAGTTCCTCGTCAAGCCGAAATAGCGCTCGGAGGGGGGCTCCGGCCGGAGATGGGGGGACGGGGAATGGGTCACCCGGACCCCATCTCCCATCTCCGCCCGTGCCCCCCGGTCGATCGCGGTGTGCGCGTTCACGAATGATCCAGGCCTAACGGCCCGCTCCGCTGGTCTCCCCCCCAAAGCTCTTTCGCGCGTCTTCCGCCCGACCGTCGACTCCGGCGTCGCCGTTTTTGGAGTCGGCGACTGCCTGGTAATTGATTTCCACTCGCCGTTGTTGGGCGGCGTCAGCGGGTGGACGACGCGTCGGGGGGGTGACGGGGCACGGGGGGAGGCGGGGCGGGAGGTTCGGTGGCGCGCGGAGTTACACGCAGGTGGAGGCGTGGCGGGGTCGTTGCAAATCGTGGGTGCTGAGGTCGCAGGATTTCCGCGTGGGCGAGGAGGCAGTATGCGAGTGGCATTGACCGTCGGGACTCTGGCCGTTGCGGTGCTGGCCGCGACGGGGTGCGCCACCCGCGATTGGGTGCGCGAAACGCTCGGGACCAAGGAAGCGCAGATCAATCGTCGTGTCGCGGACGTCGAGGGGTCGGTCGGCGAGGAGCGCGCGCGAATCGATGGCGTCGAGCAGCGGGTGGGTGAGCACCGCGACCGCATGGGACAGGTCGAGGGCCGGTTGCAGCAAGAGGCGCAGCGGGTCGAGGGTATGGGCTTTCGCGTGACCGGTGTCGAGACGCAGATCACCGAGCTCGGCGGCGGGGTCAAGTCCGCGCGTGAGCGCGCGGATGCGGCGTTCACGAAAGCCGAAGAAGTCGACGCGCGGGTGACGCGCCTGGCGAATCGCGCTCAGGCTCGCCAGCTCGTCGAGAAGGTGGATCTCACGTTCCCCTTCGGCCGCGCCGACCTCAACGACAACGCTCAGACCACGCTGGCTGGCCTCGTCAAAGATCTCCAGGCCAACCCCAAGCTCAGCGTCGACCTCGAAGGCTTCACCGATCCCATGGGCCCCCACGAGTACAACCTCGGACTGAGTGCGCGCCGCGTGGAAGCGGTCCGCCGCCACCTCGTCGAGCAGGGCGTCGAGATGCCCAGGATCCACGCCATCGGCCGCGGCCCGCTCGGCGACGCCGGTGTCCCGAACGACAAGAAGCGGCGCGTGACCGTCAAGCTGATGATCCAGGCCGACTGACCAACCGCTCGCATGCCGCGCTGGCGCGTGTCTGCCAGCGTGGCATGCGGGCGCAGACGTGGCGGGCGGGAGATCGCGGCGAAAGGGGCGAAATCTTCCGATTACCCACGGGCCGCCGGTGTGGCACGCCGGTTGCCCTTGAGCGACATATCTTCGTTGGATACTATTTGTCGCGGAGTCAGGCATGAGACCGACGTTTAGAACCCTCAAAGTTCACGACGCACGCGCCTTGCAAGCGCTGATGGCGGAGCACGCCGACTCCGTCGAGCCCGGCCTCAAGGTCCTCGACGAGCGCGTACTCCTCGGCGGCGGCGCGGTGGATCTGGTTGCCCTCGATTCCGAAGGAGCGCTCGTCCTCGTCGCCGTCTCGTTCGTCGCCGACGACGCGATGCTGCTGCGCATGCTCGAGGCCTACGCGTGGTGCCTCGAATACCCTGACACCATCACCCGGCTTTATCCCGCGAGCCGCACTACCCTGGCCGCGCCGCCGCGGGTGATGTTCATCGGCGAGCGCTTGCCCGACGCCTTCCTGCGGAAGGTGAAGCACCTGCGGATGCCGTCGATCGACTGCCTCGAGTTCCGCTATCTCGAAGTCAACGGTGTCGCCGGCTTGTACTTCAACGTCGTCGAAGATGCCCGCCCGAGCGACGGACCGGCGGCGATCAATTCGGCGGCCGCCAGTGCTTCGGTCCAGGCGAGGCCCTCGCGCGAGCCCGCGACGATGAGCGCGGCGCCCGTCTCGGCGGCTGCACCGATTGCGCCGGTTGCGAGTCCGCCAATCGCCGAGCCAGTCGCGCCGATCATGCCGGCGCCCGCATCGATCGAGTCGCCGTCCGCGCCCGGCGCCGCGGCTCGTGTCGAGCCGGATGTGTCGGCGCCGAAGCGCAGCGTGGCCGCGCGCGGGACCGCAACGCAGGCCCCGGGGGACGTCGCGCCGGCGGCCGCGGTCGAGCCTCTCGCCGCGAGTATCGCGGCCGCCGATCCAGCGCCGGGCGCCGAGCCCCTGACCAAGGGAGTGGCCAACGCGGTTCTTGACGTCCCGCGCCCGATGGAGATGCCGCCGGCCGAGTTGCTGGAAGGGCTTCGGATGCCGGAGACGCTGTCTTCGCAGTGGCGCCGGGTTCTGAGCAAGACGCCCGATGCCCCCGACGCGGCGAAGGTCCTGGTCGTCCGCGAGTTCCTTCAGCGGGAGTTCCCCGGCTGCACCGTCTACGATTTCTACGAGCACCAGCGCGCCGCCCAGGTCTTCCATCTGCAAAATAGCCAGGGAAGCCTGATGCACCTGGCGGTGGTCTCCGACGACTTCTTCGAAGTCCAGGCCGAGGGTGACATCAAGCGCTTCCTGGAGAAGAATCGGCTCGCCCGCGCGCTTCGGGACGCCGGGTCGACCGACGTGCTGGTCACCCCGGCCGGCGTTCGCGTCGCGAAGGCCTGAAGTCGGCCCGCCGGCGGTGCCCGCGAGCCGAACCGCGGCGGCGAGCCGCAGGTCAGCGGCGCGGCGGTAGTCGCTCGACCGTCACGACCAGCAGCGCCCCCGGGACGTCCTTGAGCCCGAAGGCGATGTGGTCGCCCACCTTGAGACCGGCAAAGAGGTCCAACGAGCCCGCGATGAACGGCATGCTCATCTTCTCGTTCATCAGCCCGGCGATCGGATCGTGGTCGATCACGATGACCGGGCGAGACTCGTGCAAGCTCGACGGGGGTGGAAGGATGGCCATCACGACGCCGGTGCCCCGCCAGTCCGGCCGGGGCGCCGGCGCGCGACCGCCGGCGCTCTGCGCCTCCGCGGCGGCGCCGGCCATGGCGAGGAGCACCACGCAGGCGAGCGCCGTCAGCGAAACGGGCCCAGGGCGGATCGGCCGTTCATCGGCACGAGCGGGTACGTGTAGGCACACCGGTGCGGTCCATTCTATCCCCCCGGTCTCCCGGGGTCCCAGTGGTTCGCCTACTACGCCAGGCACTTCGACACGGCCGAGCTGAACAACTCCCTTTACGGGCTGCCCGCCCGGGCCACGTTCGCCGCCTGGCGCCGCGCCGCCGGGGTTCATCGTCGCCGTCAAGGCGAGCCGGTACCTCACGCACATGAAGCGGTTAAAAGGGGTCGGGAAGCCGCCCGCGGATCCGCCCTCGAGAACGCCGCCCGCCCGCCCGACCTCGCCGGCTGAACCGGCGCGCCGCCCCGCCCCCGCGCTGGGGTAAAGTTGCAGCCGGCCGTCCCGGACCGATACAGTCGAAGCCTGCGGGGGCCGTGGCTGCTGGTTGCTCGCTCCAATCGCGCGGACCCGCTGAAAGGACGCGGCGCGATGAAAGAGGTGCGCTGGATGTTTGTTTCGATCCTCCTGGTCGTGCTGACCGTCGTTCCCGTGTGGGCGGGGCCGCCGACGGACCAGGTGAAACAGTACACGGACCAGGTGGCAAAGATCCTTCAAGATCCGGCGTTGCGCCGGATGGACAAGCGGGAGGCGGTCCGCAAGGTCGCCGAGCAGATCTTCGACGTGAACGAGACGGCCCGCCGCGCGCTCGGTCCCCACTGGCAGAAGCTCAGTCCCGCCGAGCGCGAGGAGTTCGTGAACCTCTTCGCCGACCTGCTCGAGCGGACCTACATCTCCAAGATCGATCTCTATGGCGGGGAGCGCCTGCGCTTCACGAACGAGACGATCGACGGTGACTTTGCCGTCGTGAAGGGACGGGTGACCACGCAGAAGGGCACGGAGATTCCGGTCGACGCGCGGATGCTCAAGAAGGACGGTCGCTGGCTGATCTACGACATCATCATCGAGAACGTGAGCCTGATCGGCAACTATCGGGCGCAGTTCGACCGGATCATCCGCACCAGCTCGTTCGACGAGCTGATGAAGCGGCTGAAAACCCGACGCAATGAGTTCCTCAACGAGCGGACCGGCCGGACCTCGTCGCTTGAAATGGTGCTGACGAGGTTCATATAATCGGGCCGCTCGAATCCCCGGACGCGCCCACGCGTCCCTCCAGAGGTCATCCCATGCCGAAAACGGGCTCCCGGAGCGAACCGATCGAGGCTCTTCTCAAGGAAGGCCGCAAGTTCCCGCCACCGAAGGCCTTCACCGAGCAGGCGACCGTCAAGAGCCTGGCGATCTACCGGGAGGCCAAGCGCAACCCCGTCGCCTTCTGGGAGAAGCAGGCGAAGACGCTCCGGTGGATGAAGCCGTGGAAGAAAGCGGTCGAATGGAAGCTGCCCTATGCCAAGTGGTTCGTGGGCGGCAAGCTCAACGTCTCCGACAACTGCCTGGACCGGCACGTGGAGACCGCGCGTCGTAACAAGGCGGCGCTCATTTGGGAAGGCGAGCCCGGCGACACGCGGGTGCTGACGTACTGGGACCTCTATCGCGAGGTCAACCGGTTTGCCGCCGCGCTTCGCCGCCACGGCGTCAAGAAGGGCGACGCCGTCACCATCTACATGCCGATGATCCCGGAGCTGCCGATTGCCATGCTCGCCTGCGCGCGCATCGGCGCGCCTCACAGCGTGGTCTTCGGCGGGTTCTCGCCGGAGTCGCTGCGCGATCGCATCAACGACTGCAAGTCGCGCGTCGTCATCACCGCGGACGGCAGCTTCCGCCGGGGCGGGATGGTGCCGCTGAAGACGAACACCGACGACGCGATCAAGGAATGCCCGTTCGTCAACACCGTGATCGTGTACAAGCGGACCGGCCAGGACGTCGCCTGGCAGCACGACCGTGACTACTGGTGGCACGACTTCATCAAGGACGCCGACGGCTACGTCAAGCCCGAGCCCATGGACTCGGAGGACATGCTGTACCTGCTGTACACGTCCGGCTCGACCGGCAAGCCCAAGGGCATCGTTCACACCACCGGCGGCTATCTGACCGGCGTCAGCGCCACCCACCGGCTGATCTTCGACCTCAAGGAAGAGGACGTCTACTGGTGCACGGCCGACATCGGTTGGGTCACCGGCCACTCCTACATCGTGTACGGACCACTCGCCAACGGCGCCACCGGCGTCATGTACGAGGGCACGCCCGACTATCCGGACAAGGACCGCTTCTGGCGGATCGTCGAAAGGTACGGGGTGACGATTCTCTACACCGCGCCGACCGCCATCCGGACGTTCGTGCGCTGGGGTGAGGAGTATCCGAAGCGGTGCAACATGTCGTCGCTGCGGCTGCTGGGCACGGTCGGCGAGCCGATCAATCCGGAGGCGTGGGTCTGGTACTGGAAGGTGATCGGCGGCGGACGCTGCCCGATCGTCGATACCTGGTGGCAGACGGAGACGGGCCACATCCTGATCTCTCCCCTCCCCGGTGTCACGGTCTGTAAGCCGGGTTCGGCGACGATGCCGTTCCCGGGTATCGAAGCCGACGTCGTCAACGACAAGGGCGAGTCGGTGGACGCGGGTTACCTGGTCATCAAGCGGCCGTGGCCCGGTATGCTGCGCGGGATCTACGGAGACCCGGAGCGGTTCGTGAAGCAGTACTGGAGCCAGATCCCCGGGATGTACTTCACGGGGGACGGCGCCAAGCGCGACAAGGACGGCTACCTCTGGCTGCTCGGCCGCATCGACGACGTCATGAACGTCTCCGGCCATCGGGTGTCCACCATGGAGGTGGAATCGGCGCTCGTCGATCACCCGGCGGTGGCGGAGGCAGCCGTCATCGGCCGGACCCACGAGATCAAGGGGCAGGCGATCGCCGCGTTCGTCACGATCAAGGCCGGCATCACCGCCACCGAGGACCTCAAGAACGAGATCAAGGCGCACGTGGCCAAGAAGATCGGCGCGCTGGCCCGGCCGGACGACGTGATCTACGCCGCGGAGCTGCCGAAGACCCGGAGCGGCAAGATCATGCGGCGGCTGCTCCGGGACGTTGCCGAAGGCCGCGCGCTCGGTGACACGACGACGCTGGCCGATGCTTCCGTCGTTTCCGAGTTGAAGAAGAAGTACGAGGACAAGGAAGGCTAGCCCAAGGCTAGCCCGAACTATTCCTGAACGGGCGACGGGGCGCCGAACGGGCGGCGCGGCCGGAGACGGGTGGATGGGGCCCTCTGACCACAGCCGATGTCGTACCGATCACCCGCGAGCCGTTCCCATTCCTGACCCGCTGCCGCGTCGCCTCGCGGGGCGGGAATGGGTCACCCGGACCCCATCCACCCGTCTCCGGCCGCGCCGCCCGTTCGATCACGGGGTGCGCGTTCACGAATAATCCGGGCTAGTTAGCCGCCCCACCACGACGACCGTTCCGGCCGAGAGTCCTCGTCCGATCGCGGTTGACGGGGCCGGCGACATTTCTATAGGATTCGAAATATGAGAGCGATCGCGTTGTCGCGGCTGGAGGCGACGCCGGAGCACGTCGAGGCCTACAAGGCGCTGGCGCACTTGACGCGGCTCGAGGTGTTTTTCTTTCTGGTGCGGGCGCGGCGGGAGGTGCCGGCGGGGGAGATTCAGGGGGAGCTGGAAATTCCAGGGCCGACGCTGTCGCACCATCTGGACGTGCTGCGGCGCGCGGGGTTGATTCAGAGTCGGAAGGAAGAACGCTACGTCTATTACTCGCCCCGGCCCGAGATGGTCTCGGAGCTGGTGCGCCTGCTCACCGCGTGCTGCTAAATTTAGGAGGGTGACCATGGACATCGCGCCTCGCGTTCACGTCCATCTGACCGTCTCGAACCTCGACAAGAGCCGGGAGTTCTACACCCGCTTCTTCGGCGTCGCCCCCGTGAAGGAACGGCCCGGGTACGCGAAGTTCCTGCCGTCCTTTTGTCCGCTGAACCTCGCCATCTCCGACGGCCACACCGCCACCGCGGGCGGCGCCGTGGACCATCTCGGGCTGCAGCTCGCCTCGGGTGAGGACGTGCTGCGTGAGCTGACGCGCGTGAAGGCGGCCGGACTGGCCGTGCGCGAGGAGATGGGGGTGGACTGCTGCCACGCGAACCAGGACAAGTTCTGGGTGCGCGATCCCGACGGCGTCGACTGGGAGGTCTACGTCCTCAACTACGACCTCGAAGAATCGGCGCCGGTGCGCCGGTCGCTGCCGCTCGCCAGCGGTGGGTGCTGCGCATCGTCATGACGACGGGCCCGGTTCCGGCCACGCCCGCGGCGTCGCCGCCGGTCGCGGTGGAGGTCGTGAGCTGGGTGACGAAGTTCATCGGGGGCGACGGCTCGGGTCGGCGCGTGTTCGAGGAGCCGCTGGTCGACGGCAGCACGGTGCGTGACGTGCTCGCCGCGGTTTCGGCGCGCTTCCCGGAGCTGGCCGCCGCGCTCTGGAACGGCCGGGAGATCGGTGAGCACATCGAGGTCCTCGTCAACGACGCCGTGCTCGGCATCAGCCACGAGCTCGATTCGCCCCTCCGGCCCGGCGACCGCGTCACGCTCCTCGGCCAGTACATGGGTGGCCGCTGAGGGGCCGGCCATGACGACCTGAGCCGTCGCTCCATGGCGACCTACCAGATCGTGCAGTGGCGCGGCATCCCGCTCATCGTCGAAGCGAGCGATGGTTCCGGCGCCGCGACGCGTCCGCTGTCCGAGCGGTTCCAGATGCTCGTGGATTCCGCGGCGATGCAGCTGGGCCTCGAGGGGTCGGAGGAGTATCTCGCCCAGTGGGGGAAGAGCGCGCCGGCGGCGCGTGCGGGAACCGCGCAAGAAGTCGTCGACACGATCGCGCTCGAGCTCGAGGAGCGTTTCTCCGAGTTCATCGGTCAGACCTTCCGCCGTCCGTGAGGGGCGCCCTACGCGATGAGCCGCTTTGGCGAGGTCACCCGCCGGGAGGCGACCTCGGCGGCCTCAGAACTCCCCGCCGTGCCCCATCGATGGGGCCGCGTTCTCGGCCTCCGGGACGTCCGTGATGAGGACTTCGGTCGTGAGCAGCAAGGACGCGATCGACGCCGCACTCGGCAAGGCGACCGGTACGGCGACCTTGGTCGGATCGAATCTTCTCCTTCATCTCGGTCTCGGTGGCCGCCCCGGCCGAGGGATCGTCTCGTCCGCCGGTCGGTGGTCACCCGCCTTGAGCGCTGTTCGTGCGGTTCCCGCCCCGTGTGCGCCCGTTGCCCGCGCGGACGATTGTTGGCACGTTCGTGACACGGCGCTACGCGAACGGGCAGACTATCAGCGGCGCGACGTCGGGTCGGCCGGGAGGCCGCGGATGACGAGATCACGGGAACGATACGGTATTCTCGGGGCAATGCTCGGCATGGTCGTCGGGGCAATGGTGGTGTTCGCGTCGTTGGCCGGGGGGCAAGCGTTGCGCCTCGGGACACCCGCGCCGGAGATCGCCGGGGCGCCGTGGGTGAATTCGCCACCGCTCACCACGGCTGTCCTCCGCGGACGCGTGCTGTTCGTCGAGTTCTGGACGTACGGCTGAATCAACTGCAAGAACGTGATCCCGCAGTTGCGGGACTGGCACGAGCGGTATGCGGGGGAAGGGCTCACCATCGTCGGTGTGCATTCGCCCGAGTTCGCGGGGGAGAAGCGCTGGGACAGCGTGGTGGAGGCGACGCGCCAGCTGGGCATCCGATACGCGGTCGTGCAGGACAACGACTTTGCGATCTGGAAGCGGTTCGGCGTGCGCGCGTGGCCGACGGGGGTGCTCGTCGATCGCAAAGGGATCCTCCGGTATCGCCACATCGGCGAAGGGGAGTACGAGGAGACGGAGGCGATGATTCGCCGGCTCCTCGGCGAGCGCGGGTAGTCGGGCGCGTCGGCATGCGCGTGTTCTGGCGTCGGATCGTCTTGAACGAGCCACCGTCCCCACCGGAAGCGGTCAGCGAAGACGTGGCGGAGGAGCTGCAGCGCCGGCTCCTCCGGCTCGTCGCCGTTCACTCGACCGGAGATCGCCCTGTGGATTACGCCGCGCTCCGGACGTCGGCGGACTTCCGCGGGGTCGAGGCCTGCGCCCGGCGCCTGGTCCACCTCGATCCCCGGACGCTTGGCTCCCGTGAGAGGCGGCTGGCATTCTGGATCAACCTCTACAACGCGCTCGTGCTGCACGGAATCGTCGCCCTCGGCGTGCGCCGCTCGGTGTGGGAGGTGTGGAACTTCTTCGGGCGCGTGAGCTACCACGTCGGCCCGTTCGTCCTCACCGTGGACGAGATCGAGCACGGGATCCTGCGCGGCAACCGCCGGCGCCGCCTGCCGCCGCGCGTCCCGTTCCGCTCGGGCGATCCGCGTCGCGCCCTCGTGCTCGACCCCGTCGAGCCGCGCATCCACTTTGCCGTCAACTGCGGCTCGCGCTCGTGCCCGCCCGTCGCCGTCTACCGCGCCGACGTGCTCGAGGCCCAGCTTGATCTCGCCACCCGGGGGTTTCTCAATGAGGAGGTCAAGCTCGATGCGCGCGGCCGCGTCGAGTGCTCGCGCCTGCTGAAGTGGTACGGCGGCGACTTCGACGCGGCCGGCGGCCTCGCGTCGTTCCTGCTGCGTCATCTGGACGACGGACCGGCGCGCGCGGCGCTGGCGGCCGGGGCCGCCCCGTGCCAGGTATTCAGGCCGTACTCCTGGTCCGTGGGCCACCGCGTTGCGTGAATCGGCGATGATTCCGCGCGTCTCCGTCGTGATCCCGGCCCGCAACGACGCCGACGCCCTCGGCCGGACGTTGGAGCATCTTCTGGGGTTGCCCGGGATCGACTCGGCGGAAGTCATCGTCGCCGCGGCCGGCGATCCCGACGGAACCCGCCGCGCGCTGGCGGACCGGGCGCGGCTGTTGTGGCCCGACGCCTCCACGCGGGCGCGGCTCATGAACGCGGGCGCGGCGGTCGCGCGCGGCGACGTGCTGTTCTTCCTCCACGCCGATTCTTTCCCCCCGCGCGATGCCCTCGCGCTGATCGAAGCGGCCTTGGCGGACACCCTGGTGGTCGGGGGTGCCTTCGAGCATCTCTTCGCGGAGCCCGGCTGGAGCCTGCGCGCGATCACGTGGATCAACCGTTTCCGCTACCGTCTGACCCACAACTACTACGGCGACCAGGGTATCTTCGTCCGCGCGGCTGTGTTCCGAACGCTCGGCGGCTATCGCGATCTCACGCTCTTCGAGGATCTCGACCTCAGCCAGCGGCTCAAGCGGACCGCCCGCACGGTTCTCGTTCCGGTCCCGATGCTGACCTCGGGACGTCGCTTCATCGCCCGCGGGCCGTGGCGGACCTTCCTCTTCTGCGTCTGGCTCCTGGTGGTGCGGATGCTCGGCTTCGACGTCGAGCGTTACGCCGAGCGCTGGCGCGGCCCGGCGAGCCGGCCTCCCGGAAGCCCCTGGCCGGCGGACGAGTCCCCGGAGCGACCATCGCGGCCGCGGATGGCCGTGCCATGAAGCGCGACGGACTCGTCGCCGCCGGTCGTCGGGCCGCGGCCACCCTTGCCGCCGTGGTCTCGCTCGCCACGGGGGTGGGGGCCGGTGCGCAGTCCTCGCTGCCCGACGAGCTCGAGGTGATCGCCCGCACGTATCATCAGGCGCCCGAACGTCTGGACGGCATCCGACAGGCGCTCCAGCAGGCGGTGGACAAGACGCCGACCGCGGAGCTGCTCGTCGCGCTCGCGCGCGCGCACTACAACTGGGCCGAGGTGCGCGCCAAGACCGACGACGAGAAGCTCGACGCATTCGAGGAGGGCCGGGAGGCGGCCAAGCGGGCGATCGACCTGGAGGCGAGAAATGCCCGCGCGCACTTCTGGTACGCGACGAACACGGCGAAGTGGGGTCAGCTCACCGGCATCTCGCGGTCGCTCCAGCTCCTTCCCGAGATCCGGCGCGAGGTCCGGATCGTCCTCGACCTCGAGCCGCAGTTCGCCTCCGCCTACGTGCTGGCGGGGAACCTGGCCGCCGAAGTGCCCGGCATCCTCGGCGGCAGCCTCGATCGCGCCGAGCAGACGTTCCGCAAGGGCCTCGCGGTCGACCCGCGCCTCACGGCGCTGCGCGTCGGACTGGCCCACGTCCTCGCCCGTCGGGGCCAGGTCGTGGAAGCGCGGCAGGAGCTCACGGCGGTGCTGAACGAGACGCAGCCCAGCAATGTCGCCGACTGGACGGTCAAGGACGTGCCGGAGGCGCGGCAGCGGCTCGAGGCGTTGAAGGACAAGCCGTGAGCGCGATCGTCGAGGCTCTCCTGCGTCGGTACGCGCACGGGCAGGCCGCCGCCGTCGCTCCCTGGATCGTTGGCCGCCGCGTCCTCGACGTCGGGGCCGGAGAGGCCTACGTCGCCGCCGCCCTGCGCCAACGGACGGGCGCGTCGGTGGTCTCGGCCGACGTCGGCCCCTTCGGCCGGGTCCGCGAGCCGTACTTCGTGTTCGACGGTCGCCGGCTGCCGCTGCCCGACGGGGCGGTCGACACGACGCTCCTGCTCCTCGTGCTCCATCACTGCGTCGATCCCGAGCGTGTGCTCGACGAGGCCGTACGGATCACCCGGCATCGCGTCCTGGTCATGGAGTCCGTCTACCGAAATTGGCTCGATCGCTGGTGGCTCGATCGCCTCGACGGACGGGTGAACCGCTTCCGCCACGCCGGCCACATGCCGCCGGCGCTCGCGTTCCGCCCGACCGCGGCCTGGCGCCGACTCTTCACCGATCGCGGCCTCGGCGTCCGGGCCACGTGCTGGCTCGGCTCTCGGCTCGAACGTCTCGTCCATCACCCGGTCCTCTTCGTCCTCGACGTCGGCACGTTTCGGCCCCGCGAACCGCACGGAACCGCCGCCGTGTCCAACCCTCGGGGCGTACAGGTTTGCGGCGAGGCGGGCGCGACCGCGTGAGATAGTGAGAGACCGGAGACGGAGGATGGCATGCTGATCCGTAAAGCGCCGCGCTTCAAGTCGTCCGAGATCACCGACGAGCGCGTCTACCTGGACCGCCGCACGTTCATGGCCGGTACGGCCGCGCTCGTGCTGGGTGGCGGTGAGGCCCTCGCCGCCACCCCGCCCGCGCCGCTGGCGCCGCTCAAGGCCGCGCGCAGCGAGGCGTTCAGCGTCAAGGAGCCGGCCACCAAGGAAGAGAGCGCGACGACCTACAACAATTTCTACGAGTTCGGCGTCAACAAGGAGGATCCCTCCCGTCTCGCGCACACGCTGCGGACGCGGCCGTGGACGGTGAAGGTGGAGGGATTGGTCGGCAAGCCGAAGACGTTCGACATCGACGAGCTGATCCGGCTGTTCCCGCTCGAAGAGCGGGTCTACGCGCTCCGCTGTGTCGAAGCGTGGTCGATGATCATCCCGTGGATCGGCTTCCCGCTCGCCTCGCTGCTCAAGCGGGTGGAGCCTACCAGCCAGGCGAAGTTCGTCGAATTCACCACGTTGCAAGATCCAGAACAGTTCCCCGGGCAGAAACCCGGGCTGTTCGGGATGTCGTCCCTCGACTGGCCCTACATCGAAGGCTTGCGCCTGGACGAGGCCCTCCACCCACTCACGCTCCTTACGGTCGGCATGTACGGCAGGATGTTGCCCAACCAGAACGGGGCGCCGGTGCGGGTCGTCATTCCGTGGAAGTACGGGTTCAAGAGCGCGAAGTCGATCGTGCGGATCCGGGTGGTGGCCGATCAGCCCAAGACCGCGTGGGAGAAGGCGTCGCCGCAGGAATACGGGTTCTACTCCAACGTCAACCCGAACGTGAGCCATCCGCGCTGGAGCCAGGCCACCGAGCGTCGGATCGGCGAGTTCCGCCGCCGCAACACGCCTATGTTCAACGGCTACGCCGACCAGGTCGCGTCGCTCTACACGGGGTTGGACCTCAAGAAGTTCTATTGAGATCATGGGGGGCCTCGAGATGGCCTCCCATACCCCCCCACTGCTCGGAAGCGCCCCGGCGCAGCCGTGGCGCTCCTCGATCTCCGGGGTGTCGCGGGTGACGCGTCGGGGACGCATCGTCCTCAAGACGGCGGTGTGGGTGGGCGCCCTCGCGCCGCTCGGCTGGCTCCTCTATCGCACGGCCACCGATCGGCTCGGCGCGAATCCGATCGACGAGATCACCGACCGCCTCGGCGACTGGACGCTGCGGCTCCTGCTCGTCTCACTGACCATGACCCCACTGCGCCTGCTGTTCGACCTGTCCTGGCCGGTGACGCTGCGCCGGCTCCTCGGGCTCTTCGCGTTCTTCTACGCCTCACTGCACCTCTCGGTCTGGATGGTGCTCGACCACTTCTTCGACTGGCCGACCATGGGCGCCGACGTCGTCAAGCGCCCGTACATCACCGTGGGCATGACCGCGCTGCTGCTGTTGATCCCGCTCGCGGTCACCTCGACCACCGGCATGATCCGCCGCCTCGGCGCGCGCGCCTGGCGGCGGCTGCACCGCCTGGTGTACCTCGCCGCCATCGCGGCCGTGCTGCACTACCTCTGGCTGGCCAAGGTCGGCGTGCTCGATCCCTACTGGTACGCGGCGGCGTTGGTCGTGCTCCTCGGCGTCCGCGGGTGGGACGTCGCGCGCCGCGCCGTACGCCGGCGGCGGGGCCGGTCAGTGCCGGGCGTTTCCTCGCCGGCCACGCCGTGAGCCCGGAAAAAAGTCATCTGGGGCCCGGAGCGGGGCCGTAGTATTTCGGGAGCTCGACGCTTTGATGACGGGGTGAATCGATGACACGTCGCGTGTGGATGCTCGCGCTGCTCTTCCTGGCCGGTTGCGCCACCGGCAGTCACGGAGGGGGCTCCAGTGCGTCGGGTCCCTCCACGCCGGTGCGCACGGTGCTCCCGAACGGCGTGGTCCTCATCGCCCACGAGCACCGTGCCAGTGACGTGGTCGCGCTACAACTGTGGGTCCGCGTGGGCGGCCGCGATGAAGCGCCCGACGAGCTCGGCCTGTCGCACTATCTCGAGCACATGCTGTTCAAGGGCACGCCCACGCGGCCGCCGGGCTCGATCGACTCGCTGATCGAAGGCCTCGGCGGACAGAGCAACGCGTTCACCTCGCACGACTTCACGCACTACGACGTGGTGGTGCCCGCCGCCCACCTGAAGGCGGGCGTCGAGCTGCTCGCGGACATCGCGGTCAACGCCAATTTCGATCAGGGTGAGCTCGACGCCGAGCGCAAGGTCGTGTTCGAGGAGATGAAGCTCACCGAGGATCGCTCCGATCAGTTCCTCGTCCGGCGTCTCTACGAGATCGCGTATGCGCCCCATCCCTACGGCCGGCCCATCCTCGGGACGCGCGAGCTGATCGGCGCGCTGACGCGCGAGCGCCTCGCCCAGTACTACAAGCGGCTCTACACGCCGCGCCACCTGGTGCTCGTCGCCGTCGGCGCGGTCACTCCCGCCCAGGTGCGCGCGGTCGCGGAGGCGACGTTCGGGCGGCTCACCGATGGTCCGGCCTCGCGCGCACCCGCGCCGGCGCCCACGCCGCTCGACGGGGGCCGCAAGGTCGACGTGCCGCGTCCCGAGCAGCAGGCCCACCTCGGATTGGCGTGGCAGGTGGCGTCGACCTCCAATCCGGACGTCTACGCCGTGGACCTGCTCAACTACGTGCTCGGCGACGGGGCGAGCTCACGGCTGAACCAGACCGTGCGTGAGCGCGAGCGCCTGGTGTTCTCGGTCGAGTCCGCCTACGGTGCCTGGGACAAGGCCGGCCTCCTCACGGTGACGGCGCGTCTGGAGCCCGCCAACATCGAGCGCACGGAGCGCGCCATCCTCGACGTGATCCGGAAGGTGCAGGCCGAGGGCATCACCGAAGCCGAGCGCCAGCGGGCCATCATCACCGCGGAATCGAACTACGCGTTCGACATCGAGACGGCCGAGGGACTGGCCAAGACCTACGGGACGGCGGAGGTCACATGGACGCTCGACGACGAGCTGCAGTACCTGTCGCGGCTGCGCCGAGTCACGGCGGCGGAGATGCAGGCCGCCGCACGAAAATACCTCGGCGAGAACAACTACGCGCGCGTGCGGTTCCTGCCGCGGGGAGCCGCGCGGTGAGCCGCCGCCTGGTCGCGCTTCTGGCCGTCGGTGTTCTCGTCGCCGGCCTCGTGCCGGCGCCCGTCATCGCGCAAGCCCCCAGCGGGACCGTCGTCCGGGAGCGTCTGGAGAACGGGCTCACGGTCATCGTCCGGGAAAACCCGCTGGCGCCGGTCGTGGCCGTCTCGCTGCTGGTCGCCATGGGTTCGCGGTGGGAGCAGCCGCCGACCGCCGGTATCTCCAACTTCGTCCACGCCGTGATGGTGAAGGGGACGCGCAAGCGGAGCGGGAGCGAGATCGCCGATGCGGTGGCCGCGATGGGCGGCAAGATCAGCGGTTCCGGTGACGTCGATTATTCCGGCATCAGCGGCACCGCGCTCAGCCGGTTCTGGCGCGATCTGCTCACGCTGACGGCGGAGCTGGCGCTCGAGCCGGTGCTGTCCGCCGACGAGGTCGAGCGCGAGCGGGAGTGGCTGCTGTCGCGGATCCAGCGCCGGCGGGACAATCCCTCCTCGCGCGCGTTCGACGAGTTCTACGCCGCCCTTTACGGAACGCATCCGTACGCGCTGCCCTCGCTCGGCACCCCCGACTCGCTCAAGCGCATCGACCACCCCGCGATCGTCGACACGTACCGCGCCAACTACCGCGCCGATCGCATGACGCTCGCCCTCAGCGGCCAGGTGAACGCGGCCGAGGTCGTTGCCGAGGTGCGGCGCCTCTTCGGCGGCATGCCGAGTGGCCCGGCCGCGGCGGACCCCGCAGTGCCGGCACCGACGGCGAGCGGCAAGCGCATCGTGATCGAGCAGGCCGCGCAGCAGGCGCAGATCCTCACGGGCGGACTGGCGCCCGCGCTCGATCACCCCGACCACGCGGCGGTGAAGGTCCTGAGCACGGTGCTGGGCGGCGGCATGGCGGGACGACTGTTCGCCGAGCTGCGCGACAAGCAAGGTCTCGCGTACGCCGCGAGCGCGTTCTACGATCCGGTGCGCGAGCCGGGCGCCCTCATCCTCTACCTCGGCACGTCGCCCGAGAGCGCGGCCGGCGCGGAAGCGGCGCTGATGAAGGAAGTCGCGCGCGTGCGCACGGAAGCGGTTGGCGCCGAGGAGCTGCTCCGAGCGAAAGGCTTTCTGCTCGGCAACTACGAGATGGACCGTCGGACCAACGCGCGGCAGGCGTGGTACCTCGCCTTCTACGCCGTGGAGCGCGTCGGCAACGATTTTCCCGAGCGCTACCGCCGCGCCGTGGAGGCCGTGACCGCCGCCGACGTGCGCCGGGTCGCCCAGACCTACCTCTCGACACCGACGACCGTGGTCCTGCGTCCGCCCGGCGCGCGCTGAGAAGGCCGGCAGCTTCCGGCCGTCCTACCGTGCGAGAGACGAACGACGCGAGCGGGGCAGGAGGCCGGAAAAGAAACGCTGGCGTCAGGGGGGCTGCGCGGCGGTCGGCGCTACATGCCCTCGGCCCGCTGGGCCCGGGCTTCCTCGGCCGCGCGGATCTCGTCGGCAAACATGCCGACGTGGAGCGGGCAGGGGAGCTTGTTCTCGTCGACGTACTGACAGTCGGTCTGGTTGCACTGCACGAAGTAGCCTGGCGGCCGGCCGAAGCCACCCCAGCGCCGCAGGCGGATCTGGACGTTTTCCGAAACCACTTCACAGAAAAACTCCCGAACTTTCCCTCGGCTCACTCCGTGCTCCTTCCCGCTTCGGTGCGGAGACGACCGTCTAACCTTACGTCATCCGGCCGTTTGAGACAACGTCGGCGCGCTCTTTGCTCGCGTTCCGAGGCGCGGTTCCGGTCAACGTGGCAACGCTTCAGTTTTCAGTCGAAGATGCCGACGGTTTTGGCTATAGTCTGGCGGTAGACTCGCCGGCGGTTGCCAGTCAAGGAGGGCTTACTTTGCGTCGTTTCGGTGGGTTTCGGCGCGACTTCTCGACACTGACGCTGGGTGCGGCCCTCGGCCTGTCGCTGGCCGGCTGCGGCGGCCTGTTCCAGGCGCTCCACCACGACGCGTTGTTCCCCACGTCAGCCGATGCGCCCCCGCGCATCACCTATCTCGACGAACCATCCGAACCCGCCGCTGAAGTGATCGCCACCCCGCTGCTGACCTCGGTCACAGCCGGACAGCTCCAGGAGTCCGCGGTCGACGGGGGCGCCAGCTCGGCGACGCTCGGCGAGCGTGGCGACGTGCCGCACGTCGAGATCGCCGCCGTGGACCGGATTCCGCAGATGGCGGCCGACGGCGCGCCGGCGCGCGACGGTGGGATGCTGCTGGCGCAGGCGACGGCGGCGCCGCCGGAAGTCGAAGAGTACGACCCCTGGGAGTCCTTCAACGAGACGATGTTCGACGTCAACCTCAAGCTCGACAAGTACGTGCTCAAGCCGGCGGCCCGCGCCTACCGCGTGGTGATGCCGGAGCCGTTCCAGCTCCTGATCGACAACGGCTTCAGCAACATCCGGTGGGTGCCGCGGTTCATGAACAGCCTCTTCCAGGCGAAATGGGAAGGCGCCGGCCGCGAGCTGGCACGCTTCCTCATCAACAGCACTGCCGGCATCGGCGGTCTGTTCGATCCGGCAAAGGATTACTGGGGCATCCGGCCGAGCAAGGAAGACTTCGGACAGACGCTCGGTGTCTACGGGTACGGACCAGGCCCCTATCTCGTCCTGCCGCTGCTGCCGCCGATGACCGTGCGTGACGGGATCGGAACGGGTGTCGATGGCCTCCTGGATCCGCTGTCGTACTTCATCCCGTTCATCTGGGACCGGCTCGGGATGCGGATCGGCGACACCATCAACGACCGCGCCATCAACTACGAGCTGTTCCAGGGCGTCGAAGAAACCACCGTCGACCTCTACAGTTCCGTGCGGCACTTCTACTTGAACCGCCGGGAGCAGATGCTCAAAGAGTAGTAACCCTCGGACGCGGGCGACGCTCCTCGGGAGCGCGCCGCGGGGCGGACAGCCGATGAGTCGATGGTGGGCGGGGGCCGGCGCAGTCGCCTCGGTGGTCGTCGGATTTCTGCTGGTCTGGACGGGCGCCACGGCGGCCCCGACGGCGTCGGCGTCACGCGCCGGCGAAGCTGGGAAAGCGCTGTACGCGCGCCAGTGCGCCGTCTGTCACGGCGAATCCGGACGCGGGGACGGCCCATCCGCGGCCGGGTTCGGCACCAAGCCAGCGAATCTGGTCGACGGGCGGCTGATGAACACGCTGCCCGACGAGTTCCTCGTCTCCATCATCCTCAACGGCGGCCCCGCGGAAGGATTGTCGCCCGGCATGCCGCCGTTCGCCGGCCATCTCAGCGAGGCGCAGACCCATCAGGTCATCGCGTATCTCCGTTCCATCGCCGATCCACCGTTCAAGCCCGAGATGGCGAAGCCGCTCGTGACCGTGAAGGGCGCCCCCAGACAGCCGATCTTCTTCAGCCACGTGATTCACGCGGGATCGTTCAAGATCGAGTGCCAGTACTGCCACGCCGATGCGCGCCGCTCCGAGTACGCCGGTCTGCCGTCGGTGGAGCGGTGCATGGGCTGCCACAAGATCATCGGCGCCACCGACAATCCCGAGATCGCGAAGATCCACGATCACTGGCGGCGCCAGCAGCCGATCCCGTGGGTGCGGGTCTTCAAGGTGCCCGAGTTCACGTACTTCCCGCACAAGGCCCACATTCGTGCGAACCTGCCTTGCCAGGGATGCCACGGCCCCATCGAACGCATGCGCGTCGTCGGCGCCGATACCGGCCGCGCCCTCGCCAACGACCTCTTGTTTCTCGTGGGCCTGAAGCCGCAGCAGCGCTCGCTCACGATGGGCTGGTGCATCGAGTGCCACCGCGAGCAGAACGCCACACGCAACATGAACGCGCCCGTGGAGTGCGTGACCTGCCATCATTGATGACTCGGAGGGGGGCTGCGCCCCCCTTCCGACGCTCCGCGCTCCTGGCGTCGCGCTCCGCTGCCTCCCCCCAAAGCTAGGATTGCGGCGGCAAAGCCGCCGCTCGAACCGTGCGATGTCCTCGTCGCAGCCCAACCTCGAGCCATGCCCGAACCACGCCGAGCGGCAATTCGGGCTCGCCGTCGACTTTCGCTGGTCGAGCCAAACTCCTCCCGCCGAGTGACTTCGTCGCCGCGCGATTGGTTCGAGTCGAGCTGGACCCCGCGGACCTACCGACGACGAAGGCGGGGGACGGGTGATGGGGGTCGCGGGCGACTTCGTCCTCGCGGGCGACCCCCATCACCCGCCCCCCGCCGTGGGATGGCGAGGAAGGCCCGGGAGGAACTACTCGGCCTTGAAATATTTTGCCCCGGGGTGGTGGAAGACGAGGGCGGAGACGGAGGCTTCGGGGTCCATCATGAACCCTTCGGTGAGCGCGAGACCGATCTGCTCCGGCCGCAGCAGCGCGAAGAGCGTCGTCTGGTCGGCGAGGCTGGGGCAGGCCGGGTAGCCGAAGGACACGCGGATGCCGCGATAGCGGCCCTTGAGCTTGTCGGCGATCTTGACGTCGGGCGCGTCGGGGAATCCCCACAGCGTGCGCAGGCGGGCATGGAGCATCTCGGCGAACGCCTCCGCGCACTCGATGGCGAGGGCCTGCAGCGCGTGCGACTCGAGATACTCGCCGCGCTGCTTCAGCGTTTCCGCCCGCTCGCGGACGCCCTCGCCGCACGTCACGGTGAACATCGCCACCGCGTCGTCCGCGTCGTCCCGCACGTAGTCGGTCAGGCAGAGCCGCTCGCCGTCGCGCTGGCGCGGAAACGTGAAGCGCGCCTGTTCGGTGCCGCGCGCGTCGGCCACGATCAGGGTTTCACCGGTGGCCCGGACACGAAACCACTGGTAGATCCCGCGCGCCCGGAGCCACCCGTGCTCGGCCGCTTCGCGCTTGAGGGCTTCCACGACCTCGTGGATCTCGAGCACCTTCGGATCGCCATCCTCGAGAAGACGCGAGACCAGGCCGCGCACGCCGAGGTGCTTGCCGTAGAGCATCTGGAGGTTCAGGTACGGATAGATGTGCGCGAGCGGCACCTCGCGCAGAAGGTGTGGCTCGAGATCCGGCGGGGCCGGAGGCTCCACGCGCGTGAGGGAGACGCGAGCCGGCGGCCGTTGATCCAGCGGCGCGGCCGGTCGCGCGGTGGCGGCATCGCCGGTGGCCAGCGCCGCCTGCTCGGCGCGCACGCGGCTGATGAGGGCATCGCGCGTCGGCGCCGAGAAGAGCTGGTTCGCAAGGTTCAGACCGTCCATCGCGTCCTTGGCGTAGACGGTCAGGCCCGCGTGCTCGGGGGCGATGCGCGTCGCCGTGAACTTCTTCGTCAACGCGGCCCCACCCACGAAGAGCGGGATCTCGATCCCGGCCGCCCGGAAGTCCTGCGCGGTGACGACCATCTGCTGCGCCGACTTCACCAGCAGCCCGGAGAGACCGATGGCGTCGGGCTTGTGCTCCTGGCAGGCGGCGATCAACGTCTCGGGCGGGACCTTGATGCCGAGGTTGATCACCCGATAGCCATTGTTGCCCAGGATGATCTCCACGAGGTTCTTGCCGATGTCGTGAACGTCACCCTTCACCGTGGCCAGGACGAACGTCCCGCGCGTGGCCGCCTCCGCCTTCTCCATGAACGGCTCGAGGTGAGCGACGGCGGCCTTCATCGCTTCGGCGGACTGGAGCACCTCGGCCACGATGAGCTGGTTGTCGTTGAAGAGCCGGCCCACTTCGTCCATGCCTCGCATGAGCGGACCGTTGACGATGTCGAGAGGCGCCGCCTCCTTCAGCTTGGAGTCGAGGTCCTCGATCAGCCCTTCGCGGCTGCCCTCGATGATGTAGCGGGCGAGCCGCTCGTCCAGGGACAACGTCTGGGCCACCGGCGCGGCCTTTTGCCGGCCGCGGAAGTGGGCCGCGAACGCCGCCACCGGATCGGCGCCGCGTCCGAACAGAAGGTCCTCGGCCAGCCGCCGCTCTCCCTCGGGGATCGAGGCGTACCGCTCGAGCCGCTCGGTATTGACGATGGCGTAGTCGAGGCCGGCCTTGGTGCAATGGTAGAGGAACACGGCGTTCAGCACTTCGCGACCGGCCGGGGGCAGGCCGAACGACACGTTGGAGATGCCGAGAATCGTCTTGGTCTCGGGGAAGCGCGCCTTGATCGCGGCCACGCCTTCGATGGTCTCCACCGCCGAGCCGAGGTAGTTGCGGTCGCCCGTCCCCACCGGGAAGACGAGCGAGTCGAAAATCAGATCACGCGCGGGAATACCGTAGCGCTCGGTGAGCAACGCGTACGAGCGCTCGGCGATGGCGAGCTTGCGTGTCCGCGTGACCGCCATGCCCTGCTGCTTGTCCTCGTCGATGCAGCCCACGATGACGGCCGCCCCGTAGGCGCGGAGCAGGGGGCACACGCGCTCGAAGCGCTCCTCGCCGTCCTCCAGGTTGATGGAGTTGACGATCGCTTTGCCCTGGCAGTGGCGCAGCGCCAGCTCCAGCACGCGGGCGTCGGTGGAATCGATCATCAGCGGCACCTTGACTTTGCGGGTCAGGTTCGCCATGAAGCGCTCCATGTCCGTCGTCTCGTCGCGATCGGGATTGGCGAGGCACACGTCGAGGACCTGGGCGCCGCCCCGGACCTGGGCCCGGCCGATCTCGGCCGCGCTCTCGAAGTCCTCGGCGACGATCAGCTCCTTGAACCGCCGGGAGCCGATGACGTTGGTCCGCTCGCCGACGAAGATCGCGCGATTGTCCTCGGTGGGGTAGAGCACCTCGAGGCCGCTGACGGCCTGAAGCGCGCGGGGGGCCGGCGTCCGCGGCCCTCGGCCGCGGACCATCGTCGCCAGCGCGCGGATGTGGGCCGGCGTCGTCCCGCAGCAGCCGCCCACCAGGTTGACCCAGCCTTCGTCCACGAAGCGCCGCATCTTGAACGCCACGCTGGCCGGCGTTTCGCCGTACTGCCCGCGCTCGTCCGGCAGCCCGGCATTCGGATACACGGTCACGAAGCAGGTGGCCATTCCGGCCAGCGTGCGCAGATGATCGGTCATGAACTCCGGGCCGGTGCCGCAGTTCAGTCCGATCGAGAAGAGATTCAGATGCTCGAGCGCGACGTAGAGTGGTTCCACGCCCTGGCCGGCCAGCATCGTGCCCATCGGCTCGATGGTGGCGCTGACCATCAAGGGGACGTCGACGCCCGCTTCGCGCATGGCCTCGCGGATGCCGAGGGCGGCCGCCTTGACGTTGAGCGTGTCCTGCTGCGTCTCGAGCAACAGCACGTCCACCCCAGCATCGATCAGCGCGCGGCTCTGGATCTGGTAGCCCTCGCGGACCTCGTCGAACGTGATGTTGCGGGTGACCGAGATCGACCGGGTCCCCGGTCCGAGCGCGCCGGCGACGAACCGGTCACCCGCGGTGTCACGCGCCAGGCGCGCGGCCGCGTGCGTGATCTCGTAGGCGCGGTCGGCGAGACCGTACTCGCCCAGCACCCACGGCGCGCATCCGAAGGTGTTCGTGGAGACGAGGTCGGCGCCGGCGTCGAAGTACGCGGCGTGGATCCGCCGAATGACGTCGGGGCGGGTCAGGTTCAGGTGCTCGTTGCAGCCTTCGAGCGCGGGCCCGCCGAAGTCCGCGGCGCCGAGGTCGGCGGCCTGGATCATCGTGCCCATCGCGCCGTCGAGCACGAGGATGCGCTGGCGGATGGCCTGGGTGAGCCGCGTCATGAAGCCATGGTAGCATCGCCGGCATGACCGACACCTCTCTGGCACTGGAAGGCATCCGTGTCGTCGATCTCTCGCGCGTCCTGGCCGGCCCGTTCTGCGCCATGCTCCTGTCCGACCTGGGCGCCGACGTGATCAAGGTGGAGGACACCGCCGCCGGCGACGAATCGCGCACCTGGCCGCCCCACAAGGATGGCGAGTCGGCCGCCTACCTCGTCATCAACCGCAACAAGCGGGACATGACGCTCGACCTCAAGACCCCGGAAGGCGTCGAGATCGTGAAGACGCTGGTGCGCGGGGCCGACGTGCTGATCGAGAATTTCCGTACCGGGACCATGGAGTCGTTCGGTCTCGGCTACGACGTCCTGGCCGAGATCAATCCGCGGCTCGTGTACTGCTCGGTCTCCGCGTTCGGCCGGACCGGGCCGCGCAAGGACGGCGCCGGCTACGAGGCGCTGATGCAGGCGTTCAGCGGGATCATGTCCATCACGGGTGAGCCCGACGGCCCGCCCGTCCGCTGCGGCATCTCCTTCCTCGACCTGACCACCGGCATCTTCAGCGCGTTCGGCATCCTGAACGCCCTGATGTACCGGGAGCGCACGGGGCTCGGCCAGCGGGTCGACGCCTCGCTGCTGGAAACGGCGGTGACGTTGCTGAACTACCACGCCGAGGGGTACTTGCTGACCGGCGCCATCCCCACCGCGCTCGGCTCGTCACACCCATCGGTGGTTCCATACCGCAACTTCCGCTGCCGCGATGGCCAGTGGGTGTTCGTCGCCGCCGCCAACAACCGCCTCTGGCAGCGATTGGCGCCCGCGCTCGGCGTCGGCGATCTGGTGGACGACCCACGGTTCGCCAGCAACCAGGAGCGCGTGAAGAACCGGCGCGAGCTGGAGCCGGTGCTGGAGAAGGCCATCGCGCAGCACGACCGCCCGGCCCTGCTCGACCTGCTGGAGCAGGCCGGCGTTCCCGCGACGCCCGTCAACACGGTGGACCAGGTGATGACCGATCCGCAGACCGCGGCGCGACAGATGCTCGGTCGCGTCGTGCATCCGCGACTCGGCGAGATTCCGGTGATCGGCACGCCGGTGAAGTTCTCGCGGATGAACGCCGGTCCGCGGACCGCCGCGCCGCTGTACGGCCAGCACACCGACGAGATCCTGGCCGAGCACGGCTACTCGGCCGAACAGATCGCGGCGTTCCGGACGAAGAACGTCGTCGGTTGATCGTCATGATCGTCATCGGGAGGAGCGG
>JBGPXN010000020.1:0-42422 GCA_041492755.1 Methylomirabilia bacterium
CGGCAACGTCGTCGGCATCCTGGGCGGGCTCACCGACTTCATCCGGGTCGTCACCGGGCTGGAGCGGATCTACCCGCTCGGCATTCCCACGAACGCCGTCTTCGCGCTGGCCCTCGGGATCGCCATCGTCCGCTACCGCCTCCTCAACATCGGCATGGTGGCCAAGCGGGTGGTGCTCTACCTGCTCACCATGGCGACCGTCGCTTCGCTCCTTGCCGGCGGGCTCTATGTGATCGACCAGATCACCCCGGGTCCCCGGCGGTTCGAGCTGACCTGGCCCTATGTCTTCGTGCTTGCCGTGGCGCTGGGCGCCGTGCTGCCCGCCCTCCGGGGAGCCGAGCGCTGGTTCGAGCGCTTGATGTTCGCCCGGGAGCACGGGGTGCGGGACGCCCTCATCGCGCTCAGCAAGGACATGGCGTCGGTGCTGGACCTGCAGCGGCTCGGCCAGACCCTCACCGAGGGCCTGGTGTCTCGGGTGCCGGTCGTCCACGCCAGCCTGCATCTCCAGGCGAGCAACCGCGACACCTTCGTGGTGTTTTCGCACACTGCCTCCAGGGCGATCGAGCTGCCGGCGCCGGAGGTGCAGGTCGATGGCATGCTCGCGCTCTGGATGCGTTTGACCCAGCGTGCGCTCGCGATGGAAGAGCTGGTCAACCAGGCCGCCACCGACGTGCGCATGCGGCCGGCCATCGCGCAGCTCGAAGCCGCGCAGGTGGCGGTGGTGGTGCCGCTGTTCCTGGACGGGGAGATCGCCGCCGTGCTCGTCGTCGGTGAAAAGGTCTCGGGCGAGATCTTCGACGGCGCCGAGATCGAGCTGCTCATGGCGCTGGTCGGCCAGACGGCGGTGGCCCTGAAGAACTCGCGCCTGTACGAAGACCTCCGCAACCAGATGGATGCGCTGCAACGGACGCAGCAGCAGCTCGTCCAGTCCGCCAAGCTCGCCGCCATCGGGGAGCTCGCCGCCAGCGTCGCGCACGAGATCAACAACCCGCTCACCGTGATCCTCGGCAACAGCGAGCTGCTCATCCACGAGTTCCAGGGCAACGACCGCGCGCAAGAAAAGCTTACGCGGATCGAGACGGAGGCGATGCGGGCCGGCAAGATCACCCGCGACCTGCTCGACTTCGCGCGACGGCGCGAGCCGAACCGCGAGCCGCTGGCGCTGCACGACCTCATTCGACGCTCGCTCGACCTGCTGGGCACCAAGATCGCCAAGGGCCGGATCGAGGTGCAGACGGCGTTCGACCCCGAGGTGCCCTCGATCCGGGGCGACGGCGACCAGCTCACGCAGGTGTTCATCAATCTCATCGTCAACAGCGTGGACGCCATGAGCGACGGCGGCACGCTCTCGATTCGGACGGAGCTCCGTCGCGACACCGGCACCGTCGTGATCACCCTGGCCGACACCGGCAACGGAATGGCGCCCGATCAGCTCGCGCGGATCTTCGAACCTTTCTTTACGACCAAAGCGGAGGGTCGGGGGACGGGTCTCGGCCTTTCCGTAAGTCTCGGCATCGTGAAGAACCATGGGGGCACCCTCGAAGCGGCCAGCGAGCCCGGCAAGGGGACGATGATGTTCATCTCCCTGCCCCTGCCCGCGCGCTCGCGGGCCGGGGCGGCCCAGGCTCCGCTGACGGAATCATTCTGAGGCTGAGGAGACGACAACGATGACTTGGACACGCGGGATGTTGTGGACAACGCTGTTGACGCTCGCGGGCATGCTGCTGGGCGTGAGCCCGGCGGCGGCGCAGAACGTGCTGCTCTACGAGCTGACCGAGAGCATGCGGATCATGGGGTCGAACAAGGCGGTGAAACGGGCGGCCTCGGCGGCGCTCGCCGGCTGGGCCGAGGTCGGCACCCCGGTCTGCCCGCAGTCGCTCGCGGTTGCGCTGGGAATCTCGAAGTGCACGCTCAACGTCAAGGCCACCAACCGGATCAATCTCAAGACCGGGAGGGGCCCGGTCGATGGCACGTTCGACGTCGTGGTCCAGGATCAGAACGACGTCGACGCCGCGGAAATCGTCGTCCTGAGCGGTAACCTCGACGGATCGATGGACCTCTCGTCCGCTATCACGCAGCACGCGCCGTGGGGCACCATCAGTGGAACGTGGTCGGCCGATGGCGTGAAGGGCGGGCCGCTCGGCAACACGCGCAATCTCCGCGGAACCTTCGCCGGGATCTTCCGCTTACCGCTCGTGGTCACGGAGCCGCTGGGCTGCGCCGACGACGAAGGCGACACCTCCAGTTGCACGCACGTCTCCAAGCCTTCCTACGTCATGTCCGATGGCAGCCTGTACGAGCTGAAGCCGGTCGAGTACTCGCTCGGCACCCCGACGGTACGACTGGAGATCAATCTCCGCTGAGAACATCGACGACGAGGAGAGGGTCCGCCTGCTGCGAGCCGGATCCGGTGGGACCTCGTCATGCCCGGGCGCATCAACGGCCTCGAGGTGGCGGAGACGCTCCGGCGGCTGTCGCCGGAGCTGCCGGTGATCATCATCAGCGCCGGCGCCGGCGCCGCCGGAGGACGTCCCGCAGGCTTCCTGATCGACTCCGCTCCAGGACCGCCTGGCCCGCCCCGAATTTGTCGGTGCGGGCCGCTTCGCTGATCGTCTAGAGTCTCTCCTGTGAGGACTCGGGCGTAGATGTCTTCAGCGGCCCGCGCCGAGCGCGGTCCTCGTTCCCCGCTCCGTCTCGCCGTACTCATCGTCGTCCTCGTCGGCATCGCCACCGGTGTCGGCGCTCTGCTGTACGCCAGGACGCTCGAACGCCGCCTCGGAGCCGAGGCGTATCGTGCCGGCTTTCGGGTCACGCGGATCGTGGC
Organism: Methylomirabilia bacterium; assembly: GCA_041492755.1. Classification (GTDB taxonomy): domain Bacteria; phylum Methylomirabilota; class Methylomirabilia; order Rokubacteriales; family CSP1-6; genus JBGPXN01. The sequence continues at coordinate 2,825 of JBGPXN010000020.1, forward strand.
CGACGTCCACGGACGAGGGATGGCGGAAGTCCGCACACTGCTCACCGACCTCGCCGGGCGACCGGAGATCCGGGCCCAGGACCCGGTCCGATGTGGAATGACGTTCGCCGACGCCCTGCAGCGCTCGCCGCTGCTGGCCAACCTGAGCGCCGTGACCCCGGCCGGCGTCGTGTTCTGCAGCGGCGCCGCGCTCGGGACGCACGGTGGAAATGTGGACGCCGCGCTTCTGGCGCGGGCGATCGGAACGCAGGGGCTCACCGTGGGCACGTTCACGGCGGACGCCGCGTCTGGGCGTGTCTCGCTACCCCTCCTGCATCCGGTCGTGGACGACGCGCGGACGGTTCGTGCGGTCCTGGTGGCGGCCGTCGACCCGGGCGCGCTCGCCCGCGTCGCCGTCCAGGCTGGGATCCCGCCCGCGGCGACGTTCTCGGTCGTGGACCAGAACGGGATCGTGCTCGCTCACCATCCACAACCGGAGCGGTGGCTGGGACAGCAAATCGTCGATCCCGACCTCGTGACGCGCGCGCCGACGCAAGGCGAGCAGCTGGCGGATAGCACGGGCCTCGACGGCCTCGCGCGCTTCGTGGCCTTGACTCCGTTGCCGGGCATCGGCGGCCGCTTCGGCGGCGCATGGGCCGTAATCGGCATCGCTCGTCAGGACGGCCGCGTCCGGCTGCTGGAGGTCGGCGGCGTCAGCATCATCGTGCTGACGATCGTCGGTGGCGCCGTCAGTACGGTGACGACGGCGCGCGCGGCGCGGCGCGCACGGGAGCGCCGGGCGCGGCAGGGTCGGAAGACGACGTGGGACCCGTTCAATATGCCGCCGCCGACATTCCAAGCCACGCCGGCGTCGCCCACATCCACGGTGCCGCGCGCGGCGGTCCCGTCGACGCCGGCGCCCACGGACTTCGGCGTCGCGGCGCCCGCCGTCAGCGTCGCGCCGGTGCTGAGCGCGCCGGATGCCCCGGCGTCGGCGCCGGCGGCCGCCCAGCGGCCCGCGTCGGCGCCGCCGCGCCGGCTCCCCGCGCCGCACACGCCCGCGGTGCCACCGCCACCCGAATCGCGCCCACGCGAATCGGGCGCGCCGACGCCGACGCCTCCTTCACCGACTCGATCCATACCGATCGAGCCGTCGCCAGCGCCCGCGCCGGCTGCTGCGCGCACTCCGTCCGCGCGGATCGAGTCGCCGCCTCCCGCTTCGCCGCCGTCCCCGCCGCCGGTCGACGCGCGTGCTGTCACTGACGTCCCGGCGGACCCGGGGCGCGCGCGGAGGGAGCCGCCCGGGCCGGCCTCGAAGGCGCCGGGACCAGCGCCACGGGCCAGCGATCCCCCGCGCCCCGAGCGGGCGCCACTGGTCAGCGACGATTACGCCGCGTACTGGGGATTGACGCAGCCGCCCTTCGACAACTCGCCGAATCCGCGCTTTCTCTACATGTCACCCGAGCACGAGGAGGCGCTCATCCGGCTGACGTATGCCGTGCAGCGCCGGCGGGGCGTCGCGATGCTGACGGGCGAGTCCGGATGTGGAAAGACGACGGTCGCGCGCGCGTTGATCCAGCGCCTGGACACCGATCACTACGAGATTGCCTTGCTCGGCAAGCCGACCTGGAACGTGCTCAGCTTCCTGCGCGAAATCCTGTATCAGCTCGGCGTGGAAACGGCCCCGGAGAACAAGCCGGCGCTTCTACACCTGGTCAACGACGTGTTGCTGCGCAATTTCCAGCGCGGCCGTGACACCGTGGTGATCGTCGACGAAGCGCAGCTCATCGACGACCCCGCCGTCTTCGAGGAGCTGCGCCTGCTCCTGAACTTCCAGACGGACGACCGCTTCCTGATGACGCTCGTCCTGATCGGCTCCTCGGAGCTCTTGCCCAAGGTCCGCCGGCTCCGTCACCTCGATCAGCGGATCGCCGTGCGCTTTCACCTGACCACGCTCGACGCCACCCACACCGCCGGCTACATCGCTCACCGCCTCGCCACCGCCGGGCGCGACGCGCCCATTTTCTCCGCCGCCGCCATCCAATTGATCTTCGAGTTCACCAAGGGCACCCCCCGCATGATCAACAACGTCTGCGACGTCGCCCTCCTCATCGGCGCACTCCATCGCCTCGACCGCGTCGACACCGTCACCATCACCACCGCCATCAACGACTACCTCGGCGGGTCGCTCGGAGGGGGGCTGCGCGAACTCGGAGGGGGGCTCCGTCCCCCTTCCGACGCTCCGCGGGGCTAACGCCCCGCTCGGGATCCTCCACCCGCTCCGCCCAGCCGCCCGACGGCCGACAGACCAACTCGTAGTCCGGCGCCGGGTCCAGCTCGCTTAGCCTGGACTATTCGTGAACGCGCGACGCGTTCGCCGACCGGGGGACACGGCCGGAGCTGGGGGGACGGGGTCCTCTGACCACAGCCGACGGCGTACCGATCACCGGCGAGCCGTTCCCATTCCCTACGGCGATGTCGTCGTCTCGCGGGGCGGGAAATGGGTCACCCGGCCCCCATCCCCCCAGCTCCGGCCGTGTCCCCCGGTCGATCGCGGTGGGCGCGTTCAGGAATAATCCAGGTTAGCGGCATAACACCCGTGCGCACCGCCCAACCCTGCGGGGCGTGAGAGGTCACGGAACGCTTCACCGCGTTCCCGGCGCGGTTGTTGAAGACGATGAAGGGATCGGGAGGTTGTACTCGACCCAGCGCGACGCCAGCCGCTCCAGATGCGCCTCGGGGGCGCTCTCGATTAACGCTCGCTTGAGCACGACGTCTCTCCGATCAGGGCAGCCGGAGGCGGAGCAGCCGCCGCGCGTTGCCCTCGTAGATTTTCTTCTTGTCCTCGTCGCTCGCCCGGACGCGCTCCATGGCCGCGATGGTGTCGCGGATGAATCCCGGCCCTTGTTCGGGATCGAACGGCATGTCGGTGCCGAACAGCACGTGGTCGGCTCCGAAGAAGGCGAGACCAGACTCCATGGCGTGCCAGGCGCCGAACAGCGCGGTGTCGCCGTAGAACATCCGGAAGTAATCGACCGGCCGCTTCTGAAGCCGCCCCCGCGCGGCGCCGTCCTCGGGATCGTCGGTGCGACTGCCGAGCTGGTCGAGCCCGCCACCGATGCGCCCCTCGCAGAACGGGATCATGGCGCCCAGGTGGTGAGTGATGATGGTCAGATCCGGGTGGCGGTCGAAGAGGCCCGAGAACACGAGGCGCCCCATCGCGACCGACGTCTCGTACGGCCAGCCGAACGCCCACCAGAGATCGTACTTCGAGCGCGGCTCTCCGGCGTAGTCGGCGAAGCCGGCCGGGCGCGCGGGGTGCATCCAGATCGGCAGTCCGCGTTGCGCCATCCGGTCGAAGACCGGCTGGTACTCCGGCCGGTCGAGCGGCCGGCCGGCAACGTTCGTGTAGATTTGCACGCCCGTCGCGTGCAGCTCGTCGATGGCGCGGTCGATCTCGGAAACCGCGGCGTCCGGGTTGTTCATCGGCAGCGACGCCACGAACCCGGGAAACCGGTCAGGATGCTTCGCCACCACTTCCGCCATCCCGTCGTTGGCCAGCCGCGCCAGCTCGGGACTCACATCCGGGCCGCCCACGACTTCGATCGGCGGATTGGCGAGCGTCAGGACCTGGTAGTAGCCCTCGTAGCGGTCCATGATCCGCAGCCGTAGCTCGACGTCCACGAGCACGGGGATGCCGCTCATGCGCTTCTGCAGCGCCAGGCCCGGCGGCGCGACCTGGAGCATTCGATCGAAATACCGGCGCGGCAGGATGTGGGGAAAGATGTCGATCTTCATCGCGATGAAATCTCCCGTTGCGGCGTGGCCGCCGGTGCCACTCCCGCCGCGCCGCCGCGCTCGACGAGCACGAGCGCCAGCCCCAGGGCGAGCCCCGTGAGATCGAGCGCGACGGGCGGGATGGCATACGTGGCCAGGCCTCAGTCCTCGAGCGCCCAGAGCTTCGGCGGCGAGCCCGAGAACCCGAGCGCGGACCAGCGCGCGGCGACATTCTCGTAGACCATCAAGGCCTCCTCGGATGCGTCGACGAATGAGCGACCGCTTCCGTCCGTCAGAACGGATAGTTTCGGGGCGCTGAGCGCCATCATTCTAGGCCAGCGCACCCCGAAATGCGACGGGATGCCGAACCAGAAACGAGTGCAAACTCGTATAGTCGTCGGGAGGCGCTCATGCGGACGTGGCTACGGACGGTGATCGGTGCGCTCGGGGTGGCGACGATCCTCGCCGTCGGAGCAGTTCCCGGGACCGCACAGGCCGACCGCGGCGGCGCCCCGGCGCCGAGCGTCTTCCCTGTCTACCCGGATCCGTGGCGCACGGGGCCGGCGCCAGCGCCCGGCGTGTTCCCCGTCTACCCCGATCCCTGGCGGAACTACGGTGTGCAACAGCCGAGTTTTCGCCATCGGTTCGAGCAGCCGCGTGTCTTCATCGCGCCCCAGCCCGTGTGGGTCCAACCCTACTGGGCGTGGAACGGATACCGGTGGGTGTGGGTGCCGGGTTACTGGTCGTACTAGTGAGATGGGGGGCCCCGATATGGCCCCCCATACCCCCCCAGCGCTCGGAAGCGCCCCGGGGCACCCGGGGCGCTCCTCGTTTTCGGTTACTCCGACAGCTCCTAGCCTAGCCTCGTGAACGCGCGACGCGTTTGTCGACCGGGGGGCACGGCCGGCGGCACCGACTACTCGAGCTCGGCCACGCGTACGCCTTTGGCGTCGCGTCGGGCCTCCACATAGCGGCGGACCTGCTCGCGTAACGCGCTCGCCCCCCACACGGCCGGGATGATCAGGGTTGGCGTGGTCGCATCGTGGGTCGTGACGATGACGTTGCCGAGCGAGAACGCTCGCAGGAGCAAGGGCTCGAGGAGCGTGGTGTCCTTCACGCGGTAGAGCTCGAGATCGTCGGTGCGTCGGGAGAAGACTCCGGTTCGGACTCGCAGCCGCTCGGTGGTGAGCTCGTAGACACGACAGCGGGTGTCGAGCCAACGCCAGGCCGCCACCGCGGCGGGCAGGATCGCGAGCAGCGCGAGCCGCCCATCGAACGTGTAGCCGATGGCCAGGGCCAGCGCCACCAGCACGCCGCACAGGAGGAAGACACCGAGGTTGATGACTTGCGCGGGGTGACCGGTCCAGACGGTCTGTTCCTGGGTCATCCCGCGGTTACCGCGGCTTCAGCTCGAGCATGTAGTCGTCCGGGTCGCGGAGGTAGATCGACGGCCCCTGGCCCCAGGCGCCGTAGCGGCTCACGACCTCGCTCTCGAGCTTCACGCCCTGGCCGCGCAGCTCCTCGGCCACCTTGGCGAGGTCGTCACAGCTGATCGACAGGCAGATGTGATCGACGCCGCCGCGCGGCTCCCCGGCGGCCGCGGGGACGAGGTCGATGAACGCCTCGCCGAATCGGAGGTGGATCAGTGACAGCCTCTCGTTGACGCGATCGACCGTGCAGCCGAGCACGTCCGTGTAGAAGCGCCGGGAAGCGTCCTGGTCGCGGACGCGAAGCACCACGTGGTCGAGTCCAAGCGGAGTCAGCATCGTCCCATCCTCCTGTTCGCGCTCCAGCACCGCCCTGGCGGTCCTCGCGGCTGTTCCGGCCGCAGCTATTCCCGCCGTAGCACCGCCAGCGGCTTCTGGCCGAGCAACCGGAATGTTGCCAGGAATCCGACCCCGAGCGCCAGCGCCGTCGTGAGCCCCACGCCGGCGGCCAGGATCCCCGGCTCGAAGGTCCACGGGACCTCCAGCACCCACTCGAGCACGATCCACGCGAGCACCGTGGCCAGCACGGTACCGCCCAGGCCCGCCGCGGCCCCCAGACATGCGTACTCCACGGCGAAGATCCGCGCCACCACGCCGCGGGTGGCGCCAAGCGTTCGCAAGATAACGGATTCCGCGAGCCGCTGGTATCGACTGGCGGCGAGCGCCGACGCCATGACGACCAGCCCGGCGGCGACGGCGAACACGGCGATCGCCCGAACCGCCAAGGCGATGCGGTCGAGGATCGCGGCCACGCGCTCCAGCACGTCCCGCACCGGCACCGCCGTCACGTTGGGGAACGCGCTGACCACCTTATCTTGCAATCGCGCCTCGCGCGCAGGCGGCACGCGGGCGGTCGCCACGTACGTGGTCGGCGCGCCGTCGAGCGGACCCGGCGAGAACAGGACGAAGAAGTTGGTGGAGAGCGTTTGCCAGTCGACGCGGCGGACCGACATCACCTCGGCCTCCACCGGCGCGCCCTGGATGTCGAACGTGAGCGTGCCGCCGACGTCCACGGCCAGGTGCTTGGCCGCGCCTTCCTCCACCGACACTCGCGGACGCGCCGCCGCCTCGGCCGGGGTCCACCATCGGCCCCGGAGCAGCGCGTTGCTCGCCGGCAGCGCGGCCGCCGCCGTGAGCGCGTAGTCGCGCGTGTAGTACCAGAGACCGGCGCGGCCGGCGGCTTTCCGCGCGTCCAGCAGCGCGCGCGTCACCGGCTCGCCGTTCACGGCGGCCAGCCGCGCTCGCACCAGTGGCGTCAGCGCCGGCGGCCCGCCGCCACCCTCGGCACGCACCAGGTCCTCGAACGCACGTCGCTGGTCGGGCTGGATGTCGATGAAGAAGAACGACGGCGCTTCCCGCCTGCGCTCGTGATCGATGTGACGAGCGAGACTCGCTTGCAGCAGCGCGATGGCGACCAGGAGCATCACACCCACCCCGAGCGCCACCACGACGCCGCCGGCGTGGCCTCCCGGGCGGTGCAGGTTCGCCAACCCCTGGCGCCAGGCCATCGAGACCACGCGCGGCCGCGCCCGGCCCAGCGCGCGCAGGACCCGGGCCAACGCGGTCAACGTGAGCAGTGCGGCCAGGGCGGCGCCCACGAACAGGCCGCCGAGCTTCAGCGAGCCGGCTTGCCAGACGGCCAGGCCCGCGAGTCCGCCCGCGATCGGCAGCAGCGGCCAGCGCGCGCGGCGCCGGCGCGCCGGGGCGGGATCGACGTCGCGCCGGAGGATCAGCGCGGGCGGCACGGTGCGGATCTCGAGCAGCGGCCAGAGCGCGACGAAGAGCGCCGTCAGCACCCCCATGGCGATCCCGCGCGCGAGCGTCCAGTACGCCGGCTGCGTCTCGAGCGTGAGCGACACGACGCCGGCGAGCAGACGTCCGGCCAGCGGCTGCACCGCGAGCCCGATCGCCGCGCCGATCACGCTGCCGAGAAGCGCCAGCGCGAGCGTCTGCAGCACGTACGTGGCGAGCACCGCGCGCGAGGTCGCGCCCAGGCACTTGAGGATCGCGATGGTGGCGAGCCGGCGCGCGAGAAACGCCGCCACCGACGCGGCCACGCCGATGCCGCCCACGAGCAGGCTGGCGAGGCCGACGAGGCCGAGATAGCTCGAGAGCTGGCGGAAGAAGCCACGGAGCCCGGGCTGGGCCTCCTCGAACGTCCCCAGGCGCACACCGGGATCGCCGAGCGCCCCGGCCAGGGCATCGCGCGCGACCGTGAGCGACGTCCCCTCCGGCAGGCGGAGGAGCGTGCGGTGGCGCACGCGGCTACCGAACGCCAGCAAGCCGGTGCGCTCGAGCGCAGCGTTCGCGATGACGATGCGCGGACCGAGCGTGATGCCGAGCGCGCGGTCCGGTTCCTTCACCACGACCCCGCGAATGACGAAGCGTCCGACGCCGATGACGAGTGGATCGCCCGGCGCCAGGCCGAGTCGGCGGAGCACCGCCTCCTCGACCAACACGCCGTCGTCGCCGAGCCACCGGTGGGCCGCGCCGGCCGGCCGCGTCTCCAGCGCGCCGTAGAGCGGGTAGCGCGCGTCGACGGCCTTGATCTCGACGAGCAGCGTGGCCCCGGCGTCCGACCGCGCCATGCCGGTCACTTCGCGCAGGCGCGCCGGCGTGACGCCTTCGCGCTCGAGCCGCGCGATCTCGGCGGTCGCCGCGGAGTCCAGCGGGCGCGACGACCGCAGCTCCAGGTCGCCGCCCATGAGCGCTCGCGCCTCGCGTCGGACCGTCCGCTCCAGGTTGGTCGCGAACGTGCCGACGGCGACCAGCGCGGCCACGCCGAGCGCGACGCAGCCACCCAGCGCGCCCGCGTGCCGCCACCCGGCGCGGGTCTCGCGCCAGGCCATGCGAAGGACGAAACCGATCACGCCGGCGTGGGCACCGTACGCGCGCCGGCGGTCTCGCCGACGACGCGCCCGTCGCGGAGACTCACGACGCGGTCGGCGTGGGCGGCCAGGGCGGGATCGTGGGTCACCAGCAGCAGCGTGCTCGCGCTCTCCCGATTGAGCGCGAGGAGCAGCGCGATGATCGCCGCGCCGGTGGCGGAGTCGAGGTTGCCGGTGGGCTCGTCGGCGAGGAGCAGGCGCGGCCGCATCGCCACCGCGCGCGCCAGCGCCACCCGCTGCTGCTCGCCGCCGGAGAGCTGCGTCGGGTAGTGGTGGCCGCGCGCCTCGAGCCCGACGGTTGCGAGCAGACGCCGGGCCTGCGCGAGCGCGTCCCGCGCGCCCGCGAGATCCAGCGGCACGGCCACGTTCTCGGCGGCGGTGAGCGTCGGGATCAGGTGGAAGGACTGAAACACGTAGCCGATGGTCCCGTGACGCAAACGGGCGAGGCGGTCTTCGTCGAGCGCGGTGACGTCCACGCCGTCGACCGTGATGGATCCAGCCGTGGGCCGGTCGAGCCCCGCGATGAGCCCGAGCAGCGTCGATTTACCGCTGCCGGATGGGCCGGTGATGGCCACCACCTCGCGCGGCGCGACGTCGAGATCGACGCCGTCGAGGATGGTCACGGGCGCGCCGGCGCTCGTCAGCCGCATCACGAGGTCGCGAACGCGAACGATCATCCGACTCATACTACACTTGCCGTATGCGCCGGCCCCGAACGGTCCTCGCCGCGCTCAGGCGCGTCGTGGGCGCGTGCGATCAGCGAATCCGCGCGCGCACCGGCTGTCTCGCCGTCGCGGCCCTGCTGATCGCGGCGCTCACCGCCGTCGACGCCGCCGACCCGCGCGTGATCGTGATCCTGGGCGACAGCCTGACCGCCGGGCTGGGCGTCGCGCCCGACGAGGCGTATCCGGCGCGGCTGCAAGCCCGGCTCACGCGCGAGGGGTATCCCTACCGGGTCGTGAACGCGGGCGTGAGCGGCGACACCACGGCCGGTGGGCTGCGGCGGCTGCCGTGGGTGCTGCGGCAGCGGCCGGAGATCGTGATCGTCGCTCTCGGCGCCAACGACGGGCTGCGCGGCCAGAGCGTGGCGGCGATGCGCGCGAATCTTACCGAGATCGTCCGGCAGGCGCGTGCGGCCGGCGCCCGCGTGCTCCTGGCCGGCATGCGGCTGCCGCCGAACTACGGCAACGGATACGTCCGCGAGTTCGAGGCCGTCTTCCCGGCCGTCGCCAGGCAGCAGAACGTGGCGCTCGTGCCGTTCTTGCTGGACGGCGTCGCCGCCAACCCCGCGTTGAACCAAGCGGACGGCATGCATCCGAACGCCGAGGGGCAGAACACGATCGCCGACCGTCTTTGGCCTCGAGTCGTTCGCCTTCTGAGCCGATAGATCGACCGGACAGACGTGCGTATCCGTGACCAGACAGCCGTGTGTCGCTGTTTGGAGACGCTGGACACGAGGCCAGGATCGGGTGCAGATTCGTAGTGAAAGACGAGGACCGGTAAACGTCCGGTCCCGGCCGCTCGTCCAAGCGATTCGAAGGAGGGCCTGACCATGCGTCGGATCATCGCCGCCACCCTCGTGCTCGCCCTGCTGATCGTCGGGGTGCTCGGAGCTGCGCCGCCGGCGTCGGCCGGGACGGCAACCAACGTCGCCCTGGGTCTCGCCGCCTTCGCCGTCTTCAATCAGATCGTCGCCCCGTTTGCCCGCCCCTACCCGGCGTACGCCTATTACCCGCGCGCGGTCGTCTATCCCGTCGTCCAGCCGGTCCCCGTCGTGTATTACCAGCCGCCGGTCGTCTATCAGACCCCGCCGGGGTACCAGGGCCCCGCGGTGTACCAGACTCCGCCGGCCTATCAGAGCGCCGGGGTCTACCCGGCCCCGCCCGCGTATCAGAGCTCGGCCGTGTATCAGCACCCGCCGGTCGCCGTGACGTCGGCGGCGCCGTCGTACCAGGTTGCGTCCGGCTCCAACGTCGTGTACTACCCGCACGGCCGGTACGAGCTCCACATGCAGGGCGGCCAGTACGTGTGGGTCTGGATCCCGAACGCGCCTCCACCTCCGCCACCGGCACCGGCCACGACGACCAACTGAACCGCAAGCCCACGGACCACGCTCGGCCGGTGATGGCCCGCGTCCGAACGGCCCGCTCCTCGCTCACCGATGAGCGGGGCCTCGCGCTGGCGTCGGCGCTGATCGCCCTGATGATCCTTTCCTCGCTCATGCTCGCGTTCGCGCTGCTGGCGCAGACGGAGCCGGTGATCGCGGCCAACCACGCGCGCGTCGCCCAGGCCCGGACGTTCGCCGAGAGCGGCCTGGAGCGGGGTGTGTGGGCGCTCAATCAGCCCAGCGGCGCGCCGGGCGGCGGCGGATTGGCGGTCCCCGGCGCGAACGTGGTCGCCGCCGCCCCCTACGACGGCCAGACGTTCATCCGGATCAACAGCGCCGGCGGCTTCACGCTCAAGATCACGGGCAGCACCCCGACCGAGGCGCTGATCGAGGCGGTGGGCTGGACACCGGCGCCGGCGGCGGCCGAGACAAAGGCGCACCGCAAGGTCACGGCGACGCTGCAGCGGCTCACCGACGTCGCGCGCAACGCGCCGTGCGCCCTGTGCGTGAAGGGAACGCTGGCCGTCTCCGGCCGCTCCACCATCGACGGCCGCCCGTCCGGGGGGTCGTCCTGCGGCAACAAGGCCGGCGCGGGGGCGCTCCACAGCATCACCGGGAACACGACCTCGAGCATCTACGGAGCGGACGGGAACGACACCCCGAACGAGACCGCCGACGTCGTTCAGGACCAACCGGCTTCGAGCTTCGACGCCTTCACGTTCACCACGGCCGATCTGGATGCGCTGAAGGCACTGGCCAAGGCGAACGGGACGTACTACACCGGCCGTGTCACGTTCGACGACGCCAACCGGCTCGCGAACGGCATCGTCTTCGTCGACACCGCCAGCGGCAACACCATCCCGCCCGACCCGTCGCAGCAGAACCCATCGGACTTCGCGTCGGTCGACATCCGCGGCACCCCGTTCGTCGATCCGACCGGTTTCCACGGCGTGCTCGTCGTGAACGGCGGCCTCGGCATCACCGGCGGCATGATCCTTCACGGGTTGGTATACGCCCTGGGCGAGTTCAACGACACGGGCAGCGCCAGTGGCTCGATCAACGGCCTGGTGATCTCGCAGAACATCCGCGACACCATCCCCTCCTCGGTGGACTCCACCGCCGGCAGCAACTCGACCATCACCTTCGACTGCACGGACGCCCGGGGCGCCGGCTACCTTCCGTCCGGCTGGTTCCTCCGGGCCGGCACCTACAAGGAAGTCGGCGACTAGCCTGGACTATTCGTGAACGCGCACACCGCGATCGACCGGGGGGCACGGCCGGAGATGGGTGGATGGGATCCGGGTGACCCATGTCCCGCCACGCGAGACGACGACATCACCGTATGGAATGGGAACGGCTCCCCGGTGATCGGTACGCCGTCGGCTGTGGTCAGAGGACCCGCCCACCCATCTCCGGCCGTGCCCCCCGGTCGGCGAACGCGTCGCGCGTTCACGAATAGTCCAGACTAGGATGCCGCCGATCTTGGGATTTGCGGCCGGCTCGACTACCCTCGTCGAGAGCGGGCGGATGACCTTCGTCGACAAGCGCCGGATGACGGGAGAGGGGCGGCTCGGGTACGACACCCGCTTCGGATCCGGGTGGATCAGCGGGGTCGCCTCGGTGGGACTGGGCCTCATGGGGCTGGGAGCGGTGCTCTGCCTGCTCTTCCCGGACGTGCTCACCACGCCGGAGGCGCGGCGCCTCTATCCGATGGCGATCGTCCGCTTCGTGATCCATGCCGGACTGATTTCGGCGTTCTGTCTCGGCGGCCTGAGCATCGTCCTGAGTCGGCGCATACCGCTCGGCCTGACCGGGATCGCGCTCGTGGTCGTGGCCACCCTCCTCGGCGGCGCTCAGGTCGAGGTCGGGACGATCCGCGAGCCGCGTGTATTCGTGGGCCTGGACTGGTTCCTTCTGAACCTCTTCGTGCTCGCCTTCGTGTTCATCCCCGTCGAGATGTTGTTCGCCCGACGTCCGGAGCAGCGCTTCTTCCGCCCGGGCTGGCTGACCGACGTGCTCCACTTCATGGTGAGTCACTTACTCGTGCAACTCACCGTCCTCCTCACGCTGCTGCCGGCCGCCGTATTCTTCCGCTGGGCGGTGAGTCCTCGCGTGCAGTCGCTGGTCGCCGGCCAACCGCTGGTGCTCCAGTTCGTCGAGATCGTGATCGTCGCGGATCTCGCCGAGTACGCGATCCACCGGGCCTTCCACCAGGTGCCGTGGCTCTGGCCCTTCCACGCGGTCCATCACTCGTCGCAGACCCTGGACTGGCTGGCCGCCTCCCGCATCCATCTCGTCGACGCCGTCGTCACGCGCGCCCTGGCCTTCGTGCCCCTGTACGTCCTCGGCTTCGCCCCCGGCGCCGTGTACGCGTACCTGGTCTTCGTGTCGTTCCACGCGATCTTCCTGCACGCCAACGTCCGCTTCCGCTTCGGCCCGCTCGCGTGGATCGTCGGCACGCCGCAGTTCCACCACTGGCACCACGCCGTCCGCCCGGTCGACAAGAACTTCGCCATCCACCTGCCCGTGATCGACCGGATCTTCGGGACGCACTACTTGCCGGCCGGGCGCTGGCCCGACGACTACGGCCTCGAGGGTCAGCCGGTGCCGCCGCGCTACCCGGGGCAGGTGCTCTATCCGTTCCGCTCGCCGGCGAGCCGAGCCGGATAGAGAATCTCGGAGCCCGTGAAGGAATTCGAGGAGCGCCACGGCTCCGCCGGGGCGCGTCCGAGCGCTGGGAATGTCGAGGCGCGCCCCGGGTTTCCCGGGGCGCGTCCGAGCGCTGGGGGGTATGGGGGGCCATATCGGGGCCCCCCCATGTACTCATCGGGCCGGAACGACGTCACCGGCCGCCGTAGATCCGCTGGTACTCCTCCCACGACAGCATCACGCGCTTGACGTACTGGCGCGTCTCGTCGAACGGGATCATCTCGACCCACGCCTCGACGTCGTCCGACCGGCGCTTGGACCACCACTCGCGGGCCCGGCGCGGGCCGGCGTTGTAGGCGGCGAGCGCGAGGCGCGGGTCGTTGAATTCCTTGAGCAGCCCGCCCAGGAACGAGGTGCCGAGCTGGATGTTGGCGCCCGGCTCGTCCAGCAAGTCGCCACCGCGGAACGGCAGGCCGCGGACCTCGGCCATGGGCTGGGCCGTCGCCGGCATGAGCTGCATCAGCCCGCGCGCGCCCGCACGCGACACCGCGCGCGGGTAGTAGCTCGACTCCTCGCGCACCACCGCGGCGACCAGGAACGGATCGAGCCCCGCGCGCTCGGCGGCGGTGCGGACCTCGTCGCGCCAGCCGAAGGGGTAGAGCATCTCCCAGAAGGCGCGCGGCACCGTGGGATGGCCGCTGGCCGCCAGGGCGCCGAAGTGGCGGCGAAGAATGCGCAGCGCCATGTGATAGCGCTCGTCGCGGACGTAGGCGCCGGAAACGCCGTAGAGCCGGACGGGGTCGCCCACCGCGCGCTGCGCGACGTGCTCCAGCTCGAGCCAGCCGAACTCGACCAGGCCGATGCGTCGAAGCAATTCAGCGCGCGCAAACCCGGGATCGTCGCCGACGGCGGCCCGCGGGTCGGATGGCAGCCGCAGCGTGGGCTCGGCCGGACGCTCCGGTGGGCTCGCCACCCGGCGCGCGGCGAGTACGCCGTAGTAGCTGCGCGGCGCCTCGGTCAGCACCTTGCGGTAGAAGCGCTCGGCCGCCGCCACGTTCTGAAGCTTCTCGCGCATGCGCCCCGCCCAGTACAGCGCGGCCACGCGGTGCCCGCGTCCGCCGGGGATCTCGCCGACGCGGATCCAGTGCTGCTCGGCGGCGCGCAGATCGTTCTTGCCGTGCGCGAGCCAGCCCAGTCGCCAGAGCGCGGTGCCGGCGACCTCGCGGTTGGGATAGCGGCCCGCGACCGCCCGGTACGCGCTCTCGGCCTGGGGCAACCGATCGAGCTCGTCCAGCGCGCGCGCCCGCTGATACGAGGCCTCGGCCGCTTCGGGCTCCGCGCCTTTCGTCTGGACTTCCGTGAACAGCGCGAGCGCGCGCTCCTTCTGGCCGGCGCGCAACAACACGCGGCCCTGCTCGAGCTGCAGGCCCGGGCGGCGGTCGGCGGGCGCCTGAGCGGCGGCGAGCTCGAGCGCGCGCGCCGCGACACCGTAGCGGCCCAGGCGCTGCGAGGCATCGGCGACCACCCGGAGCGCGCGCGCGCCGAGGCCCGGATCCCGCGTTTCCTTCGCCACGCGCTCGGCTTCCTCGGCCGCCGTCGTCGGCACGCCGCCGCGCAGCAGCCGCTCGGCGCGGTCCAGACGCTGGGTCAGCGAGAGCTCGGGCACATGGACACCCATGGCGCCGAGCGCTTCGAGCCGATCGGCGGCGCCGTCGGCCCAGCCCGAGGTGGGCGCGATCACCCTCAGCTCGCGGTAGGCGAGGGCGGCCGACTCGCGCTGGCCGCGCGCTTCCGCCGTCATCGCGAGCCGGTAGAGCGCGGCCGGCGCTTCGCTCGAGTCCGGATACGAATCGAGCAACCGGGCCAGGAGCGCCTGCGCGCCGGCGTCGTCACCCGCGCCGGCCGCCAGGGTGGCGGCCAGGGCGAGCGCGCCCGGCGCCAGCCGGCTGTCGGCGTGACGGTCGGCGACGGCGATCGCCTGGGCGCGCGCGGCCGCCACGTCGCCACGCCGGGCCAGCGCGTCGGCGAGGACCACGCGCGCGTAGTCACCGATAACGCTGTCGAGCGCCGCGGCCGCGCCGAACTCGGCGATGACAGGGCGCGGGTCGCCGTGCTGGAACGCGGCGACCGCCTGGGCCCACGCGGCGACGCGCTCGGGTGGGATGGCGACGACGGTCCGCGCTCCGGAGTCCGTCGTTCCACCGCGCTGGGCCGCGGCCGGCGCGACCGTCAGCAGCAGCGCGGCCACCACCGCCAGCGGCACGGCGGCATCCCGGATCGCGCGGCGGGTGAACGCGATGCGCTGCAGCGCGGTGACGTTGCTGAGGACGGCCAGCACCCAGAGGGCCGGCTCGAGCAGATCGAGGACGGCGCCCGCGATGAGACAGATCATGCGCTCGGGGCGCTCCATGAATCCCACGTTACACGCGATCCCGATCGATTCGGCGCGGGCCTTGGTGTAGCTGACCATGACGCTGCCGACGAGGCCGGCCATCGCGACGATGGCGCCGCGTGCGTGGGGCGTCCGCGCGAAGAGCACGACGATGCCGAGCAGCACGACGATGTCGGAATACCGGTCGATCACGGAGTCGAGGAAGGCGCCGAACGGGGTGACCTGCCCGGACGCGCGCGCGAGCGAGCCGTCGAAGAAGTCGAACAGTCCGGCGACGAACAGCGCCAGGCCGGCCAGGACGGTGCGCCCCGCCACGAAGGCGCCGGCCGAGCCGAGGCTGACCACGAATCCGAAGAGGGTCAGATGGTTGGGACGCAGGTGGAGGCGGAAGAGAGCCCGGCCGATCGGATCCGTCCACACGCGGATCGTGTCGCGGTACCGGCTCAGCATCCGCTCACAGGGGTTGCCCGAGCGCGGTCTCGAGTGCGGTCCGGAGCTGCTCCATCGCCTCGGGGTCCTCAATCTTCCGCCCCTTGGCGTCCTGGACGTAGAAGCTGTCGAAGGCCTGGTCGATCTCGGTGGCGATGCGGGCGCTCGCGATGTCGAGCTCGAGCGAGGCCAGGGTGCGCGTGATGAGGTACAGCAGGCCGAGCCGGTCCGGGCTCTTCACCTCGACCACCGTGAACGCGTCCGACAGGTTGTTGTCGATGATGATCTTCGGCGGCGCTTCCAGCGGCCGGGCCGCCCGGCCCGACGCCCGCCGCCGGGCGAGCAGGTCCTCGACGCGCTGGTCCCCCCCGATCACCGCCTTCAACGCGTCGAGCGTCCGCGCCCACTGGGCGTGCGACGTGATCACCTCGCCGGTGGGATCGTTGACCTGCAGCGTGTCGATGGCGATGCCGTCGCCCCGGGTGTGGATCTGCGCCGAGATGATGTTGATCCCGTTGGCCGCCAGCGTGCCCGCGATGAGCGAGAACAGTCCGGGCACGTCCCGGGTGACGACGACGAGGTCCGAGGATCCGAGATGCGGATGGTGGAAGAGCTCGGTCACCACCGGGCGCTCGTCGAGCTGCTGCAGCAGCCGCAGGTGCTCGGCCATCCGCTGCACGCTGGTGGCCGCCACGTAGCGGTCGGCGGCCATGGCCAGGTGCGCCTTCACCGACTGCAGACTCATCTCGTCGCGGACCAACGCGTGCAGGCGCGGGGCGAGCTGGGCGCGGTTCGGCCGCGTGGCCTTGCCGCCGGTCAGATGCGCCATCGTCCGCGCGTACAGCTCGTGCAGGATGACCGCCTGCCACGGCGTGAGCACGCCCGGTCCCACCGCGCGCATGTCGGCGTAGGTGAGCAGATAGAGCATGCGCAGCCGCGGGGGGTCCTGGGCGGCGGCCGCGAGGTCGGCGATCGTGCGTGGGTCGTCGATGTCGCGGCGCTGCGCGATGTGGGACATCGTCAGGTGATGGGCGACCAGGAACTCGACCATGGCGGCATCCGCGTCGGGCAGGCCCAGCCGCGTGGTGAGCGCCTTCACGAGCGGGATGCCCTGGGCCACGTGGCCGTGCCCCTTCGCCTTGCCGATGTCGTGCAGCAGCATCCCGAGCATCAGCAGCTCGGGCTTCTCCACCTCGCTGAAGACCTGCGCGGCCCCTTCCGACTCCGCCGACTGCCCGGGGGCGAGCGCCTCGAGGTGCTCGACGGCCAGCAGCGAATGCCGGTCGGCGGAGAACTTGTGGTAGACGTCGTACTGCACCAGGCAGGTGAGCGCGCCGAACTCCGGCAGATAGCGCCCGAGCAGCCCGAGCTCGTGCATCGCGGACAGCGTGACGGCCACCCGGCCCCAGTTCCGGCAGACGTCGAGGAAGAGCTCCAGCACCGCGGGTGATGTCTGGAATTCTTCGTCGACCAGGTCGAGCGACTCCTCGACCACGCGCTCGAGATCGAGCGACAGATCGCAGCCCAGCCGGTGCAGGTGCCAAAAGACCTTCATGAGCCTCGACGGCTCGGCGGCGAAGGGCGCGGGGCTGCGGTCGGCGCGGTGCAGCCGGCCGTCGATGAACACCAGCCCGTCGGCCAGCGCCTGCTGGCGCTCGCGCCGCTCGGCCGGGCCGCGGCGGGACAGCGTTTCCTGGCACCGCGCAATCAGCCGCCGTGACACCCGGTGAATGGCGCGCGCGTGCAGGTAGTACTCGCGCATGAACCGCTCGACGCCCAGGCTCACGCCCTCGTCGGCGTAGCCGAGGTTGCCCGCCACTTGAAGCTGCAGCGCGCGCGTGAGCACGTCGCTCTTGTGGCCGGCGATGAAGTGCAGCTCGGTGCGGACGCGCCAGAGGAAGGTGAGGGCGGCGTCGGTGAGCGCCTGCTCGCGCCGGGTGATGAGCCCGCGCTCGGCCAGCTCGCGGAGCGTGCGCGCACCGAACTTCGCTTCACCGAGCCACATCGCGGTGTGCATGTCGCGCAGCCCGCCCGCCGACTCCTTGATGTTCGGCTCGCCCATGTACGGCGAGGCGCCGTACTTGCGGTAGCGCTGTTCGCGCTCGGCCAGCATCGCTTTCAGGAACTGCTCGAAGTCGCGCCGATAGACGTTGTCCTTGAGCACCGTGCGGAAGCGCGCGAACAGCGCGCGGTCGCCCGCCACCAGGCGCGCCGCCTGCATCGACGTCCGGCTCGGCAGGTCGGTCCGGGCCATCGCCACGCAGTCCTCCAGCGAGCGCAGGCTGTGCCCGGTTTGCAGGCCCAGATCCCAGAGCGTGTAGAGCAACTCCTGAGTCACGCGCTGGACGGACGGTGAAAGCTCACCGTCGTAGACCACCATCAGGTCGATGTCGGAGGAGGGGTGCAGCTCGCCGCGACCGTAGCCGCCGAGGGCGGCGACGACGAACGGCGTGTCGGGCAACCCGCTGGCGCGGGCGTCTTCGACCACGAGGCGGGTCAGCGCGCGGATGACGGCGTCGATCAGGCGCGCGTGCGCGCGCACCGAGTCCCCCCCCGATGCGCCCTCGGCGTGCATGGACTTGAGGGATTCCTGCCCCTCGGCGAGGGCGGCACGGAGCAACTGAAGGCGGAGGCGCCGCCGGTCCTCGGGGCGTTCGGCCTTCGCCTCGGCACGCCGAGCCCGGCGGTACAGCTCGGGCGACATGACGGGACGAGCCTACCGCCCGCGCCCAACGTTGTCAAAAAACGGCCGGGTTGGCCTGGTGCGAGCCGCCGCGCTCGAAAACGGCCCTATCCGAACGACGATCGCCGCGCTCTGGAAACGCCCCCGCGGGGCGAAACACGGGCAGCCCCGGTGTGTGGTGTCTACAATTGACCTCGTGCGACGGCTCTGGCGGCCCGTGCTCGATCGAGTTCAGCCGTACCAGGCCGGCGAGTCGCTCGAAGCGCTCGCCCGCGAGCTCGGGCTCCCCGACCTCATCCGACTGTCCGCCAACGAAAGCCCGCTCGGACCGTCCCCGCGCGTGATCGACGCCATCCGGCAGGAGGCCCCCCGCGCCCACCTCTATCCCGACGGCGGCTCGACGGCGCTGCGCGAGGCGCTGGCGCGCGGGCTCGGTATCGGCGCCGGGCAGCTCGTCGTCGGCAACGGGGCCGACGAGCTGCTGAGCCTCGTGGCGTGGGCGGTGCTCGATCCCGGCGACGAGGTTGTCGTCCCGGAGCCGTCCTTCGAGCCCTACACGACGGTCACCGCGCTGGCCGGCGCCCGCATCGCCGTCAGTCCGCTGGCGAAATACGAGATCGACCTGGGTGACGTGCTCCGGCGGGTGAGCGCGCGCACGAAGATCGTCTTCGTCTGCTCGCCGCACAATCCGGCCACCACCATCGTCCGCCGCGACGCGCTTCTCGCCCTGCTCGACGCGCTCGAGCCCGACGCTCCGCTCGTCGTCCTCGACGAGGCATATTGCGATTTCGTCGACGATCCGGAGTATCCCAACGGCATCGAGCTCCTCGCCCGCTATCCACGGCTGCTGGTGCTGCGAACGTTCTCGAAGATCGCGGGCCTGGCCGGACTCCGCGTGGGCTACGCGGCCGGGAGCGCGGAGACGATCGATCGCCTCAACCGGGTGCGCGCGCCGTACAACGTGAACCGGCTCGGTCAGGTCGCGGCGCTCGCCGCCCTCGCCGACGCCGAGCATCTGGTCCGCACGCGGGAGTTCGTCCTCGCCGAGCGCGCGTTCCTCTCCGCCGAGCTAGGCCGGCGCGGCTTCGTGTTCCCGCCGTCGCAGGCAAACTTCCTGCTCGTCGAGGTGCCGCAGGCTCCCCGCGTACGCGAGCGCCTGCTTCGCGGCGGGCTCGTCGTGCGCGACGGCGCCGATCTCGGCTTCCCCGGCCACCTGCGCATCGCGATCGGCACCCACGACGCCAACCAGCGCCTGCTGGCCATCCTGGACGCCGACTCCTAGCCGGCGGGCTCCTCGCTACTTCGACACGCTCCTGACGGCCGGACGCGACTAGTGACATGGGGGGCCCCGATATGGCCCCCCATACCCCCCAGCGCTCGGAAGCGCCCCGGGGCACCCGGGGCGCTCCTCGTTCTCGGTTACTCCGACAGGCTCCTAGCGGGCGGGCGGGCGAGTGGCGGGCGCGGCGGGCTTGCGCGCAGGGCGGGCCGCGGCGAGCTCGCGCTCGACGTCTTGCAGCCGCAGCGCGAGCGCGTCGCGCTCGGCCGTGAGCGCGGCCATCTGCTGATCGCGCAGCTTGTCGCGGTGCTCCTGCTGAGCGAGCCGGGTCTGCAGCGCGGCCTCGCGCGCGTACAGGCCCTTCAGCTCGGCTTCCAGGCCAGCCACCCGGCGCTTCGCCGGCAGGTACGCGCCGAACATGATGTAGAGGAAGAGCGCGACGAGCAGGACGCTGCCGGCGACGAGCAGCCACGGGACACCGGGGCGGGCGCGATCAGTCACGGAACACGATTCTAGCAAATCACGCCGCCCGCGTGCCCGCGGCCGCGCGCGAATCTGCTATCATTCTGCTCGGGGCACATCACCCAGCGGTCGGGGAGGGCGGTGGAGCTCAAGAGCTTTTTCGAGCGAGCGATTCGCGCGAGCTTTCACGATCTCGCGATCCGGGACGATCCCGCGGCCCCGTATCTCGCTGACCTCTGTACCCGTTTCGCCCGTACCGAGAACCTCTACCCGCGCGGGGTGGCCCTGCCGCGCCTGGAGACCGTCATCGACATGCTGCTGGAGATCGGCCAGGCGTGGGACCCGGCCGGCGGCCACTTCGAGCCCGAGCACGAGATCGCCGTGCGGCGACACATCGGTGACTACACGCTGTTCATGACCGGCCTCTTCCGCGAGCGCGTGGAGCGGACGTCCGGCACGAGCTACTTCGTCAGCCAGGGCAAGCGCGCCTACCAGTTCGTGTCCGAGCACCAGCGAGCGACGGCGTCGGGGACGGCGCCACGGCCGCCATTCCGGCGGCTGGCCGAGCGCTTCGAGCACTACGCGGGCGCGCTCGACTATGCGCGGCGCGTGCACTTCCTCGACGGCCCGCAGCACCCGTTCTTCCGCCTTCGCTTCGAATGACCGACCTTCGGTCCATCCTCGCCGCCGCGCGCGACCGTGGCGACGGCAGTGTCCGCCCCGACGAGGCGCGCACCCTCGCGACGACCCCCGGCAAGGAGCTCGACGCGGCCCTGGCGGATTTCGCCAGCGAGCATGGCGCGGGCGCGCTCGCCGTGTTGACGACGCTGGCCACCCCGGGCCGCGAGCGCGCCGTCCGGCGCGCCGCCAAGCGCGCGCTGTACCGACTCGCCCAGCGCGGCATCTCGGCACCGGCCGCGCCGCCCCCGCGTCCGGTGGTGGAACGGCAGACCGAGCGCGCCACCCGCGCCTGGCTGTCGGGCATCGATGGCAGCGGCTCGCGCGCGACGTGGATCCTCTTCGATGGCGGCTGGGACGGCCTCCGCCTCTGCTCGCTGATCGTCAACGACGTGGCCGGCATCGTGGACGTCGCGGGCGGCGAGATCACCAGGCGACGTCTCGATCGCGAGCTGGCGACGCTGCGCGCCACCCAGAAGCTGCCGTGGGTGGAAGTCGAGCCGGCGCGGGCGGTCGGGCTGGTGGCCGAGGCGCTCGCGCGGCACCAAGGGGCCGGGACGTCACCGCCCGCCGCGTTCGGACGCTGGCGACCGTTGTTCGCCTCGGCGTCTCCCGCCCCGGCCCCGACCCACTCCGGCGACGTCGATCCTGCGTTGCTCGAACGCTCCGCGACGTTGCTCGAGCGGCCAGAGCTCGCCGGATGGTTCATCGAGCCCGCCGCGGTGCAAACCGACGCCCTGGATCTGCTGCAGGCTCGCGAGAGCCGGCTCGTCGTGTCCGATCAGGTCAAGGCCGAGCGCGAGGACGCCATCGTCCAGAGGGTCATCGAGCGCGAGCTGACCCCGGACGCCCGAGGGCGGTGGGCGCGGCGATTGCTCGAGATGGCGCTCGTGTTCGACGCGGTCCCGGAGCCCGAGCCCGCCGCCCTGGCTCGGGCCGCCGCCGGCGCCCTGGCCGACGAGACCCGCGACGCGCGGTATCAGCCGTTCGTTCGTGCCCTGGTCGAGCGGGCGCTCGAAGTCGCCGGCGAAATCGCGCTCGGCCGTCTGTCACCGAGCCAAGCGACGCGTCAGCCCGGCGCCGCCGGCCGCGCGGCGCCGGAGTGATCACCGACGTTCCCGGCGTCCGCGTCGGCCACGCCACCGACGCACGCGGGCTCACCGGCGTGTCGGTCGTGCTCACCGATCGGCCGGCGATCTGCGGCGTCGAGCTGCGCGGCGGCGCCAACGACGTCGTCGGACTCGACTTCCTCGATCCCCGTCACGTCGTGCCCCACGTCGACGCGGTCGTCCTCGGCGGCGGCAGCCGATTCGGTGAAGAAACCATCGCGGGCGTGCTGGCCTACCTCCGAGATCGTGGCGTCGGGTTCCGCTTCGGATCGGGCGTGATCCCGCACGTCCCGGGCGCGTTCGTGTTCGACCTCGGTGTCGGCGACGCGCGCGCGCACCCGACGCGAGAGATGGGCTACGAGGCGGCTGGCCGGGCCGAAGGCGGGCCGGTGGAGGAAGGCAGCGTGGGTGCCGGCACCGGCGCGACGGTGGGAAAGATCCACGGCATCGCGCGCGCCATGCGGGGCGGCATCGGCACCGCCAGCATCCGCCTCGGTGACGTCACCGTCGGCGCGCTCGTGGTGGTCAACGCGGTCGGCGACGTCCGCGACCCCGACACCGGCCGGCTCATCGCCGGCGCCCGCGACAGCGCCGAGGGCCGCCGGCTCGTCGATGCGGGAGCGGCGCTGGCCAGGGGCGCCGCCCCCGGCCGCTTCGGCGAGCCCGGCCACACCACGATCGGTGTCGTCGCCACCAACGCGCGCTTGACCAAGCCCGAGGCGGCCCGCGTCGCCAGCTTGGCCTTCCTCGGCTTCGCGCGCGCGCTTTCCCCACCCCACACGGCCTACGACGGCGATACGCTCTTCGCGCTCTCCGTGGGCGACGTGCCGGCCGACCTCACGCGGCTCGGGCTCGCCGCCGCCGACACCGTCGCCCACGCCATCGTCCGCGGCGTCCTGGCCGCGAGCCCGCTCCCCGGCCTGCCCTCCGCGCACGCGCTCTGATCCCCGCCAGGGCCGCGGCCAGGTGCCACGGCTCCGCCGGGGCGTCCCGAGCGCCGGGGATGTCGAGGCGCGCCCCCGGGTTTCCCGGGGCGCGTCCGAGCGATGGGGGAGTATGGGGGGCCATATCGGGGCCCCCCATGTACTCACTTCACTGGAGCTGGGCGAGGAACTGCGCCCGTCGATTCTTGGCCCAGCACGCCTCGTTGCGGTCGGCGCAGAGCGGGCGTTCCTCTCCGTACGAGACCATCGTGATCCGGGTCGCCGCGACCCCGCGCGCCACGAGGTAGTTCAGCGTCGCCTTGGCGCGCCGTTCACCGAGCACCACGTTGTACTCGTTGGTCCCGCGCGCGTCGCAGTGCCCCTCGATCATGACCAGATACTTCGGATTGGTCTTGAGCCAGTTCGCATTGGCGTCGAGGATCTTCGCGTCGCCCGGACGGATCACGTACGTGTCGAAGTCGAAGTGGATATCGCGGAGCGCATCCATGCGGACGAACGCGCCCGGGGCCGGCCGGGTCGCGGTGGCGGCAGCGGGGGCCGGGACCGCGGGGGTCGTCGGTGCCGCCGCGCCCGGCCCTTGACTCACGGGCCGGACGGTCTCCGTCTGGCCCGCCATTCCAGGCCGGTCCGCCGCCGCGCCCGTCGGTGGCGGCGCCGAGGCCACGGTCGTGGCCGGCTGCTTCGCGCACGCGGTGGCCACCACGACGACGAGGACAGCCGACAGCAGCATCCGGTACTTGCGCATCATCGATCCTCCGTTCGCCCCCTTCGGGGCGATGTCCCGAAACGCTTCGATTTCGTGAGCAGCCGCTTCAGCGATGAGACGAGCGCTGGCCCCTCGGTCTTGAGCTCGGCGACCGACTGCGAGGCCAGTCGCGCGAGCACCTTCTCGCCCTTCGGCAGCAGCCCCACCACCACGTGCCGGCGGTCACGCTCGCCCCGGTGCCGCTCGACCATGCGCCGGGCGGCGAGACGATCGACCAGCTGGACGACGCCGTGATGCTGGATCTGGAGCCGCTCGGCCAGGGCCCGGATCGTCGCTGCTTCGCGTCCTTCCATGCCCTTCACGTGCAACAGGAGGAGATACTGCTGAGGCTCGATCTGTGCGGCGCGCGCGACGACTTCCCGGACACGGAGGAACCGCCGGAGCTGATATCGCAAGTCCGCGAGCGCCGCGTAGTCGACGGCGAGGGGCGGTCGGGACGGCCGGGCGCGCGCGCTGGGCACGGTGGGAGCACCGGGCCGATCTATATCACATCGTGATACTGTGGGCCATCCTGGAGGCTCCGTCCACGTCCGACGCGGTGGAAGAGTACCGCTCGGCGGAGCGGCCGGCCAGGCGCCGACTCAGGCCGCGCCGAGCTCCGTGCGAACCAACGCGGCGCCGGCGCCGAGGGCCCGGAGCTTGCCACGGGCGACCGCGCGCGCGAGGGGGACCATGCCGCAGTTGGTAGACGGGTAGAGGCGTTCGGGCGGGACGAAGGCCATCGCTTTGCGAATGGTGGCGGCGACGTCCTCGGGCGTCTCCACGCGCTCGGTCGCCACGTCGATCACGCCGACCATGACGTCCTTGCCGGCGAGCAGGCCCAGCAGCGAGAGCGGCACGCGCGAGTTGGCGCACTCGAGCGAGACCTGATCGATCCGGCTCTGGGCCAGCAGCGGGAAGGTTTCCTCGTACTGCCGCCACTCGCTCCCGAGCGTCCGCTTCCAGTCGATGTTCGCCTTGATGCCGTAGCCGTAGCAGATGTGCACCGCCGTGCGGCAGCCGACGCCCTCGATCGCGCGGTGGAGGGCCTCGATCCCCCACGTCCTCACGTCCTCCATGTAGACGTTGAACGCCGGCTCGTCGAGCTGCACGACGTCGAGGCCCGCCGCGGCAAGCTCGCGCGCCTCCTCGTTGATGACGCGGGCGAACTCGAAGGCGAGCTGGCGCCGGTCGCGGTAATGCTCGTCGGCGAGCGTGTCCACGATCGTCATGGGCCCGGGGATCGTGAACTTGAGCTTGCGAGTGGTGTGGGCGCGCGCGAACCGGACGTCGCCGCCGTGGATCGGGCCGCGACGCCTGATCGGCCCCGTCACCGTGGGCACCTCGGCCTTGTAGCGGTCCGCGCGGATCCCGATCGTCACCCGCCGCGCGAAGTCGATGCCCGCGAGAGACTCCAGGAAGCCGTGCACGAAGTGCTGGCGCGACTGCTCGCCGTCGGTGACGACGTCGATCCCCGCCGCCTCCTGCTCCTTGATGGCCACGAGCACGGCGTCGCGCTGGCCTTCCCGCAGCGTCTCGGGCGGCAGCCGCCACGGCGCCCACAGGACACCGGGCGTCGCGAGCCAGGCCGGCTTGGGCAGGCTTCCGGCGATCGTGGTGGTCAGCATCGAGGCCACTCTACTTGATGGCGCCGACCGTGAACCCGGCGATGAAGCGGTCGAGGAAGAGGTTGTAGAGGAACGCGATCGGGATGCTCGTGATGAGGCAAGCGGCCATCAGCGAGCCCCAGTAGTAGACGTCGCCGCGGATGAGGGCGACGGGGACGCCGACGCTCACCGTCATCCGTTGCACCGACGAGATGAAGGTCAGGCTGTAGACGAACTCCTGGATGACCAGGGTGAGCGCGAAGATCACCACGGTCAGGATTCCGGGGACCGACAGGGGCAGCACCATGCGCCAGATGGCCTCGACCCGGCTGCAGCCGTCCACCATGGCCGACTCCTCCACCTCCTTGGGCAGCGACTTGAAGAAGCCCATGAGCAGCCACGTGCAGAACGGCACCGTGAACGTCGGGTAGATGACCACGAGCGACCACAAGCTGTTTTGCAGGTGGAGCAGCGACACCAGGCGCGAGAACGGGATGAACAGCAGCGTCGACGGCACGAGGTACGTCAGGAAGATTCCGATACCGAGCCGCTCTCCCCACCGTCCGGTGAGCCGCGCGAGGCTGTACCCGGCGGGCACGGCGAGGAGCAGCGTGATCCCGACCACGACCACGCCCACCCACAGGGTGTTGAAGAGCCAGGTCGGGTACATCGTCTGGCCGAAGAGCGTGCGCAGGTGATCGAGCGTGGGCGCGCGGTTGAAGATGAACGGGTTGTGCGCGGTGTTGGCGGCGCCGACGTAGAGGTCCGCGTTCTGCTTGAAGCTCGTCACGACCATCCAGTAGAAGGGAAACACCGCAAACGCGATGAAGCCCAGGATCACGGCCCGGTGACCGACGGTCGCCACCACGCGCCGCGCCGACCGCGCCACTACAGCACCTCGGCCCGGCGCGACGTGCGCAACATGACCACCGCCATCACGAGCAGCACCGGGAGCAGGAAGATCGCGACCGATGCGCCGCGCCCGACGTCACCGCCGAGGACACCGTCCTGGAAGGCGAGGCTGGCCAGCACGTGGGTGGAGTTGTACGGGCCGCCTCGCGTGAGCAGATAGACGACGCTCATGTCCGTGAACGTGAAGACCACGCCGAAGAGGACGGCCACCGTGAGGATGGGCAGCATCATCGGCACCGTCACCCGGAACATCTTGGAGAAATACCCGGCGCCGTCGATGTCGGCCGCCTCGTGCACCTCGGCGGGAATCGAGGTCAGGCCGGCGAGCAGGATGACGGTCGAGAAGGGCAGCATCCGCCAGACGTGGATGATGATGATGGCGGTCATGCCGAGCGTGGTGTCGCCGAGCCAGTAGTACCACTGCCCCGGTCCCAGCCACCCCGCCACCTTCAGCACCCAGTTGATGACGCTGAACGTGGAGTCGAAGATCCACAGCCACCCCAGGGTCGCCAGCGAGATGGGCGCTGCCCACGGCATCAGGATGAGAAAGCGCGCGATCGATTTCCCGAAGAACGGCTTCATGAGTGCCCGCGCCAGGACGTTCCCCAGCACTATCACCGTCAGCTGCGACACGAACGTGAACACAAAGGTGTTGCGCAGCGCCCGCCGGAACACCGCATTGCCGACGACGTTCTCGAAGTTCTGCAACCCCACGAACGAAAACTCGAGACTCCCCGCCGACGAGTTCGTGAGACTCAAGAACACCGCGAGCAGAAACGGCACCGCCACCAGCACCACGATGTAGACGACCGCCGGCGCCAGCATGAGCACGCCGAGGATTCGGTCGGCCCGGCGGATGCTTTCGCGCGGGTGAGCAACAGCAGTGGTGGTAACGACGGTGGCCACGGGAGTGAGTCAGGGGCGGCGTCCGGCCAGCATGCCCGGGGGGTGAGGGCCCCCTGCCGCGAAACTCACGTACAGCCAACGAGGAGTTTCGCGGCAGGGGGCCCTCACACCCCGACGCAAGCTGACAGGAGCGCTACTTGTCTTTGCCCCCGCCCGGAACCATCTTCTTGGAGCGCC
This sequence comes from Methylomirabilia bacterium, assembly GCA_041492755.1. Taxonomy (GTDB): domain Bacteria; phylum Methylomirabilota; class Methylomirabilia; order Rokubacteriales; family CSP1-6; genus JBGPXN01. The sequence goes on from JBGPXN010000020.1 coordinate 30,035, forward strand.
ACTTCGAGAAGATCTCCTTCGCGCGCCCACTGGCCTCGGCCATGGCGTCCCTGGGCGACAGCGCCCCGGTCGCCGCCTTGGCGAACATGTCGGTGAGTACGTAGGTGTCGAAGATCTCCCCTTCGGCCGGGTTCGCGAAGCCGGGGTAACCGAGGTTGGTCGACCACGGCAGCGACTTCGCCAGCAGCGCCAGCTTGTCGGGCGGGGTGGACCCGAATGGATCCTTGTTGCACTGGGCCGCGATCCAGGCCGCCCCCGACTCCGCCTTCTTGTTCAGCGGCGTGCCCGGCTCGGCGGCCGCGCCGGAGAACGAGGGAAAGTTGTACAGCTTGGAGGCCATCATCGATTCGCGGGACGCGTCCACCAGCGCGACCAGGAATTCCTTGGCCACGTCCTGATTCTTCGAGAACTTCCACACGACGTAGCCGCTCATGACGTGTTCGGAGGCGAGCTGGATGCCCGTCGGCCCCTTGAGGGCCGGAGTGAAGAAGTAGTGCTCCAGCACGGGCAGCTTGTTGTCCTGCGCGGTCCGGTACGCGGAGATCGAGTTGAGGATGTACGACGTCTCCTGCGCGTTGAACGCCTGGTTGTTGGAGGCGGCGTTCCACGACAGCACGGCCTGCGTCATGCCCACGGAGTAGAGCTTCTTCGTGTACTCGAGCGCCTTCAGCGTCTCCGGAGAGTTGAGGACGACGTTGCCGTCCTTGTCCTGGATGGAGCCGCCGTGGCACCACAGGATGTTGCGCACGGCCATGTTCGAGTCGATGTCCTGGCTCAGCCCGACCCCGATGGGGATCTGCATCTGCGGCGCGACCTTCTTGACTTCGGGCGCCGCCCACACCAGGTCGTCGTAGGTGACCGGCCCGTTCGGCTTGCCGATCTTGGTCCAGACCTCCTTGTGGTAGTTGCCGGGGTCGGGCACCCACATGTCGGACAGCGCGAACTGCTTCTTCGTGAACGGGTTGTACGTCGACCGGCGCGCGAGCTCGACCTGCTTGCCGTACTTCTTCTCGAGCGTGGTCACGACGTCCCCGAGGTCGACGATGTGCTCCTCGAAGGCGCTCGCGAGCCCCAGGAACATGTGGACGTCGTGACCCGACTGGGCCGCCACCTCGGCGGTCGCGCGCGGAACGACGTCCGCGAAGCCGACGTGGTCGACGGTGACGTCCACCCCGCGCTTCGCCCCCCACTCCTTCGCCCAGGGGTCGAACCACTTGTCGTAGGCGGGGACGAAGTGACTCCACTGGAGGACCTTGAGCTGCCCGGCCGCGCGAGCGTCACGCACGAGGATCGTGGGTCCGGTGACGGCGGCGGCGGCGGCGGCGACGAGCGTGGTGCCTTTGACGATGAATTGTCGACGAGTGTGCATGAATAACCTCCGGTCAGGGGGTGACCAGGCCATATAGGTAACTGCGGCGACCACCGCGCATGCCCAAACGGGGAGGGTATCACATCCGCTCAGTGCAGCAGCCACGCGACGGTCGCGTAGGCGACGAGCGCGGCGTACACGGCGAGCCAGCGCCGGATGCTCGGCCCGCGCTCCGGCGGCAGCGGCTCCAGCACCGTCGGGTGCAGCCGGCGCGCGATCAGCGCGCCGGTGACGGCGCCGCCCAGGTGGGCGCCGTTGTCGATGTAGGGCGTGAAGAAGCCGCCGATGATCGAGTAGAGCGCCCAGACGAGCAGGACGAAGCCGATGCGCCGATCGCGGACGAGCAGGCGCTCGCGGTGCCGGCGGAAGATCACGATCGCCGCGCCCTGCAGTCCGAAGATCGCGCCCGACGCGCCGACGGACGGGCCGGGGCTCAGCATCAGGCTGACCAGCGAGCCGCCGAGCGCGCTGGTGAGATACAGGATCACGAACTGGGAGCGCCCGACGGCGTGCTCGCACACCATGCCGAGGATGAAGACCGCGATGGCGTTGGAGATGAAATGCTCCGCGCTCCCGTGAAGGAACGGCGCGGTGAGCAGGCGCCAGTATTCGCCGCCCGCGACCGCGGACCGCTCGAGGGCGCCGGCGGCCACGATGGCGTCGCGGCCGTCGAGGGAGCCGACCGCCGCCTCGCCGGCGAAGATGACGCCGAGGACGACGACGAGCGCGAGCGTCACCGGCGGTGTCCGCCGCATCCGGCGCTCGAAATCGACGCGCCGGCTCAGCAGCATGGCGGGTGTGATACGGATCGGCTGCTCTGATGGACCCAACGTCAGGCGCCGGTCGGCGATCGGGATGCTGCGATCGAGGTCATTCGAGCAACAGGTAGTAGATGGCGTTGGCGTCGAGGGCGCCGGTGGCGCTGCGCGCGTACTTCGGGATGGAGCCGACGAAGGTCCAGCCGCACGCGCGGTAGAGGCGTTCGGATTCGTCGCCGAGGCGGGTGTCGAGGAAGAGCGTCGCGAGGCCGCGGGTTCGTGCATCCTGCTGGACCGCCGCCATGAGCTGCGCGCCGATTCCCTGGCGGCGGTGGGCGCGATGGACCATGAGCTTCGCGAGCTCGGCGCGGTGGCGGCCGTTGGCGCGGTCTTCGAGGTGCAGCTGCACCGTCCCGACGACATCGGCGGCGCGGCGCGCGACCAGGAGCACGGTGGCGCCGCGCGCGACAGCGTCCAGCGCCGACTCCCAGTAGGCGCGCGCCTCGCCCGGCGCGAGCGGCGGCAGAAATCCGATCGAGGCGCCGCCGGCCACGGCGTCCTCCAGAACGCCGATCAAGCCCGGCAGCGCGGCGCGCGCCGTCCCCGCGGTCAGGATCTCCACGGCAGCCGGGTCCCCCACGGCTTACCGGCGCTCGCCGGTGTCGAGCATGACGCCGAGAGCGAGGGCGACGCGCCGGTCGAAACGGCGCTCGGCATCGGCGGTGAGGTCGAGCACGTACCGGTCGAGCAGCGTGAACTTGCGATTGAACTCGCCGAGCACGGTGTCGTCCTGCTCGCCGCCCGCCCACATCAGCACGAAGTTGGTCCGCAGGAGGCCGAAGAACGAGCCGAGAACGCGCCGCAGGAGCGACAGCACGATCGAGTCCTCGATGGCGAGGGCGACCACGCGGCCGCCCGGAGTCTCGACGTACCAGCGCTTGCGGAGCAGGTTGTGCGCGTAGTTCTTCCGCAGGCGCATCAGGATCTCGCCCGTCGCCCCCAGCACCGTGTACGTCCGCACGAGGAGGGCGACCCGCTGGTCCTGGAGCACACGCGTCATGACTTCGCGGCGCGAGTCGTCTCGATAGACGGTGACGTGGCGCCGGGGCCGCGCCGACATCGAGACCACCAGGAAGGCGAAGACGGCCAGGCCCCCGGCCACGAGCGCCAGCAGCGGCTCCATCACGCTGTCACCGCGGCTGCGCGGCGCAACCCTGGCCACCCAGCTACCGACCATCGTGAACGCGACGAAACCCAGCAGGTAGGCCAGGATGGTTCGCACCAGGAACGTCGGGCGCTCGACGTAGAGGATCGGCGTGCCCCCTTCGTCCCAGACTTCGTACTTCGAGGTGATGGTGAACACGCGCTCGCGGAGCAGGAAGACGTCGCGGTCGAAGGCGGGATCGACGGCGGGCGCGAGGGGTCGGACGAACCCCGGTCCCGCGCCCGCCCGCAAATGGCGGTTGCACACGGGGCACTCGAGGAGCCGGCCCGCGAACTCCGGGCGAAGCTCGTAGACCTCCCCGCAGGGGCAGGCGACGACGACGCCGTTCACGTGGCGGGCCGGACTGTCGGTCACGCGGACGGAGCGTCCGCCGGCGGCACCGCCCACTTCGTCGCGTCGGACGTGCCCAGGATCCGAGGAGACATCGTCACACCTCGTGGCGAACATTGAGTGGTGGCCCGATTCTACCGCGCCCGTGCTCAGGCGTGGCGCGTCCGTGCTCGGGCCTGGCGCTGCGCGCGGTCGGGCGCCGACGCGGCCCCGCTCAGAGGGTGTGAGCGAATTCGAGGCCCGCCACGGGTTTCCCGGTATGGGGGGTCATTTCGGGGCCCCCCATGTATTCACCCGCCGCTCTGCAGCACCCGCCAGACCTTCTGGGCGGTGATCGGCATGTCCAGGTGCGTGCAGCCCCACGGCGCGAGCGCGTCGACCACCGCATTGACGATGGCTGGCGGCACCGCGATGCAGCCCGCCTCGCCCACGCCCTTGACGCCGAGTGGATTGCGCGTGGATCGGGTGACGGTCGTCTCGAGCTCCGGCTCGGGCAGATCGTCGGCGCGCGGCACCGCGTAGTCCATCAGACTGGCGGTCAGCACCTGGCCGCCCTCGTCGAAGAGAATGCCCTCGAACAGCGCCTGGCCGGCGCCCTGCGCGTAGCTGCCGTGGAGCTGCCCCTCCACCAGCAGCGGGTTCACGAGCGTGCCGGCGTCGTCCACCCAGACGACACGGCCGAGCCGCACCCGGCCGGTGTCGCGATCGACCTCGACGGTGGCCACGCACGTCCCGAAGCTCCACGTCTCGCTCTCGGCCTTGAAGAATACGCTGGCGTCGAGTCCGGGATCGTCCCCCTCGGCAAGATGCACGCCGCGATACGCGGCATCCGCGATCTGCCGCCACGCGACCGCGCGCCCGGGCACCCCGGTCACCTGAAACCCGCCGGACGCCAGTCGCACGTCGGCGGGGGCCGCCTCCAGCATCTGCGCGGCGATGCGCTGGCCCTTCTCCCGCACCACCGTGGCCGCCCGCACCAGCGCACCGCCGGCCAGCGCGGTGCTGCGGCTGCCGAACGTGCCGAAGCCCTGCGGCGCGCCGCGCGTGTCGCCGTGACGAACGGTAACGACCGAGGGATGGACCGACAGCACGTCGGCCACGATCTGGGCCCACGTCGTCTCGTGGCCCTGCCCGTGCGGGCTGGAGCCGGTGACGACGGTCACGCTGCCCGTGCGCTCGAACCGGACGCTGCCGCTCTCCCACCCGGCCGCCGACGGCTCGATGTACGCGCAGAGCCCGATGCCGGTGATGGCGCCCCCCGCGCGCGCCGCCGCCTGCTCCTTGCGCAGGCGCGGATAATCGGCAAGCGCCAGCGCCTTGTCGAACGCGCGCCGGTAGTCACCGGAATCGTAGACGCAGCCGGTTGCCGTGCGATACGGGAACGCGTCCGCGGGAATGAAGTTGCGCCGGCGGATCTCGGCGGGGTCGAGACCGAGCGCACGCGCGGCCTGGTCCATCAGCCGCTCGATCAAAAAGATGCCCTCGGGGCGACCCGCCCCGCGATAGGCACCCGTCGGCGGCGTGGTGGTGTACGCGCCCGCGGCGTCGATGTCGACGGCGGGGACGACGTAGGCGCCGGGCATCGTGCGCGCGTAGTTCCACGGCTGCATCGGCCCGCGCAGGTATGGCCCGAGCGGAAAGCGAATGCTCGCGCGGAGCGCGCGGATCCGTCCCTCGCCGTCCACGGCCAGCTCACCTTCGCCGTGACCGCCGCGCCCGTGGTGGGTCACCAGCAGGTCTTCGCCGCGGGTGGCGATCCACTTCACCGGACGCGCCAGGCGCATCGCGAGCCACGCGGCCAGCACCTCTTCGCGATAGGTCGAGCCCTTGACGCCGAACCCGCCGCCCACGTCGGGCGCCACCACGCGGAGGCGGCTCTCGTTGAACCCGAGCGACGCCGCGATGTCGGCGCGGATACGGAACGGCGCCTGCGTGGAGCACCAGACCGTCAGCTCGTCGGCCACCTTCTCGTACCGCGCGAGCACCGACCGCGGCTCGACGGCGACGGCCGAGATCGGCGGCTGTTCCACGCGCAGCCGCACGGCCGCGGCCGCGCCCGTGAAGCCGGCGGGCACGTCGCCCGTCCGCCAGCGATGCTGGAACGCGAGGTTTCCGGGCACGCCGGAGTGCAGCGTGGGCGCCGACGGCGCCAGCGCGTCCTCCGGCTCCACCATCGGCGGCTGCGGCTGCCACTCGATGACGACACGCTCCGCGGCGTCACGCGCGATCGCCGCCGTTTCCGCGACCACCGCGGCCACCGCTTCGCCCACCGCCCATGCCACGCCATCGGCCAGGATCGGGTGCGGCGCGTGGTGGGTATTGGGGAACACTGCCGCCGATTTGAGATGACCGAGCCCCCGGACGTCGGCGCCGGTGACGACGGCGAGGACGCCCGGCAGCGCGCGGGCGGCGGCCGTGTCGATCCCCGTGATGCGCGCGTGCGCGTGCGGACTGCGGATGACGTGCAGGTACGTGGTGCCCGGCAGCACGACGTCGTCGGTGTAGTGGCCGACGCCGAGCAACAGCGGGCGGTCCTCGACCCGCTTCATTGGCCGGCCGACCCAGGGACCGCTTTCGCCGCCCGTGCCCGACGCGCCGTGACCGCTCATGACCGTCTCCTACGGATCTTCATGCCCCCGGATTATATGCGCACGGTGGTAGTAAGATGAGGTCCACCATGCCCCGACGCGCGAAGATCCTGCGCTTCCCCGGAACGCCGGTGCCGGTGGCGCCGCCGACTGGCGACACGCTGGTCGAGGTGCACCGCTGCAGCCAGCCGGAGGCGATGGTGGTCCGGAGCTTCTTCGAGAGCGAAGGCCTGCCCGTCCTGCTGCAATCGCGCCTCGCCCACTCCGTGCATCCCTTCAGTGTCGGCGATCAGGGCGAGGTGGTGATCCTCGTCCCGCACCGCGAGGCCATTCGCAGCCGCCTGCTGCTCGAGCGCATCGCACCGCGATCCTAGCGGCGGTGTTCACCCGGCGAACGTTTCTGACAGGCGGCCTGGCGGTTGGCGCGAGCGCCGTGCTCTGTGGCCCCGGGGGCCGGGCGCGCGCGCAGGCGCCGAAGCCGTTGCTGATCGGCCTCACCTGCGACGGCACCGGCGCGTTCGCCGCGAGCGGTCAGGCCGAGCGCCGCGGAATCATCCTCGCGATCGAGGAGCAGAACGCGCGGGGGGGCCTGCTCGGGCGGCCCCTCGAGCACGCGTGGGAGGACACCGAGAGCAATCCGGACGTCGCCGCGCGCAAGGCGCAACGCCTCATCGAGCGCGAGCGGATCGACTTCATGATCGGCGCGCTGTCGAGCGCGGTGGCGGCGCGGCTCTCCGAGCTGGCGCAGCGCTACGGCATCGTCTACTTCAACTCGAACTGCGGTGCCGACAGCATGACGAACGAGCGGTGCCAGCGGACCAGCTTCGCGTGGGACGCCAGCGACGAGACGTTCGCGCGGGCGACCGCGCCCCTGGTGGCGCGGTCGCTGGGCAAGCGGTGGTTGATCCTCACCCAGGCCGATGCGTGGGGCAGGAGCGTCACCGCGACCACCCGGGAGTCGATGAAGAGCGTCGGAGCGTCGGAGGCCGCCGATCTCTCCATCCCGCCGGGCACGCGCGACTTCAGCGCGCAGCTCCTTCGCATCCGGGCCACCAGGCCCCAGGTGGTAATGGCCAACCTCGCCGGCGGGGAGCAGGCGGCGCTCCGCGAGCAGGCCAGGAACTTCGGCGCGGACAGGGACGCGCACTGGGTCTTCCCGCCACTGGACTATCCGGACCTCTACGCCCTCGGCGCCCGGAGGGCCTTCGGCTACTTTGCCACGACCTGGCACCACGCCGTGACCGATCCCGGCGCTCAGGACTTCGTCCAGCGGTTCCGCCGGCGATGGACGGGCGCTCCCATCGAAGTGCCGTGCAACGTCTCGTGCAACGGCTACATCGCCGCGCGCGAGCTGTTCCGCGCCATCGAGCGCGCGGGGACCACGAAGAACCACGACGTGATCAAGGCCCTCGAGGGCCACGTCATCACGGACAACTTCCGCAAATACCCGTCGCGCATCCGTGAGTGGGACCATCTGGTGGAACAGATGGTGTACCTGGCCAAGGCCAGGCGTGCGGACCAGATGAAGGATCGGTACGACCTCGTCGAGCCGGTCGCCGACATCGAGCCCGCCGCGATCGCCCCGCCGCGCGGCGCCAGCCGGTGCAAGATGCCGTCATTCGGCGAGACCGCGGTCTACGGCGGCTGATCGCGTCACGGCGCGGCTGATCCCCGTCCTCCTCTTCCTCGGCACGCTCGCGGCCGTGCTTCCCGGCCTCGGCGATCAGTACGTCTGGTCCAAGGACGAGGCGCGCCCCGGGCTCGTCGCGCGCGAGATGGTCGAGGGCGGCCACTGGTTGGTGCCGCACCTCGGAGGCCGCGTCTACCCCAACAAGCCCCCACTTTTCTCCTGGCTCGTCGCCCTCGCGTCCGGCTCGCGCGTCACCGAGTGGTCCCTCCGGCTGCCCGCGGCGGTGGCGGCGGCCGGGACGGTCGCCGTCACCTACGCCATCGGCGCCCGCGCGTTCGGCGTAGCCGGCGGGCTCGTGTCGGCCGTGCTCCTCGCCTCCAGCGTGGCCTTCTTTCAGTGGGGCCGCACCGGCCGCATGGACTCGCTGGTGGTGCTCTGGATCGCCCTGGCGTTCTGGAGCCTGGGCCGCTGGCGCGCCGAGGAGCGACCGCGCGACGCCGCGCTCTTCGGGCTCTGGCTCGGCCTGGGTCTGCTGACCAAGGGTCCGATCGCGCTGGTGCCGCTCGCTGGCGCCGTCGCCGCGGGGGCCATCGTGGTGGTGCCGCTGCGGCAGCGCGTGCTTCATCTCGGCGTCGCGCTGGGGATCGCGGTCGCCACGCTGCTCGCCTGGCTCGGGGTCGCTGCCGCGGCGGCGGCGGAGTTTTGGGGATACGTCGACGCCGTGGCCGCGGCGTTCGCCGAGGACGTCGCCACGCGGCCGCCGCGGGCGTACAGCTACGGCGCGGCGACGGTACTGACCGGATTTCTCCCGTGGTCGATGGCGCTGCCCGTCGTCGCCGTGATGGTGGCTCGCGCCGGCCGGAGCGGGCGGCGAACGCTGCTCCTGCCGATCACGTGGGCGTTGGTCGTCCTCGCCCTGTTCGGGCTGTTCGTCAGTCCGCGCGAGGTACATTTCCTGCCGGTGTATCCCGCGCTCGCGCTGCTGACAGGCTGGGCCTGGACGACCGCCTCGCCGACCGCGCGCCGATGGCTCCTCGCGGCCGGGTTGGCCATCGTGGCGAGCGGCGCCATCGCCGCCCTCGTGCTCGCGCGGCAGCGCCGCCCGCTGATCGTGCACGGTGTGCCGGTGGCCGTCACGCCCGGCGTGGGCGCGGCGCTCGTCGGGCTGGCCGTCGTCCTCGTCGTCGCGGGCGTATGGCTGGCCCGGCGCGATCGCCGCACGACGCTCGCGATCCTCGGCGGCGCCGGGGCGCTGATCTTCCTGCTCGTCACCGAGCTGGCGGTGGGGACGCCCTCGGCCAACCAGGCGCTGCCGACGCGCGAGATCGCGGCGCGATTCGCCGCGCGTCTGCCCGCCGGCGCCGACGTGACGTACCTCGACCGGCGATTCATGACCGCGCTCATGTTCTACCTTCCGACCCGCGGTCACGAGCTGAGCCGTATGGACCTGGTGCGCCCGCTCCTGGGCCGTCCCCACCTGCACGCGCTCGTGTTGCACGCCGAGGCGGTGGCGATGGCCAACAGCATGTGCCTACCGGTGCGCGTGCGGCACCGCGAGACCCTCGACCACGTTGCCTACGTCCTCGTGGACTTCGAGGGCCCGGCCCGTGTCTTCGTGTTCGGCGACGACTGCCTGCCCTACCTCGAGTAACGGCCGACGAAAGAGCGCCATCCGCGGCCCTCTTCGATCGACCCGGCGCGCTACTTGTCGGCCGTACGAATCGCCACCGGACCGCCGTTCACCTTGACGCGCTGACCGGTGTCCTTCAGCGTGGTGCCGTCCCAGGAAAAGACCCAGTAGTCCTTCTCGACCATGTTGCCGACGAGGATCGTCTTGCCGTCGGGCGAGAAGGCCGCGCCCTGCGACCAGCGGCCGATGGGGGCCTCGGCGATGCGCGCGAGCGTCTTGCCCGTCACGCGAACGATGACGAGCTTGCCGGCGGTGTTGAAGAACGGCGACTCCTTGGGACGGTTGCTGCCGTTGTGGACGACGACCGCGACGACGGAGCTGTCCGGCGCAATCTTGAGGCCTTCGGCCGTCGGCCCGAGAACGCCGATCGTGTCGACGACGCGCGGCGGCTTCGCCGCGAGATCGATGAGGCTGATGCTGTCATTGTCGCCCGTGGGGCCGCCCGCGAGGCTGCCGACCACGGCGAAGGCGCCGTTCGACGCGATGTCGAGCACGATGGGCCGGACGCCGGGCGTCATGTCGCGCTTCGTGTACTCGACCTTGTTGCCATCGATCGAGAGGACCGAGACCTTGTTGTCGGCATTGCGCGACACCAGCGCCGTCTTGCCGTCGGGGGTGAACGCCACGTGCCCGCCACCGGCCTTCTCGCCGCCGACTTCCACGGTCCCCGCCGGGCTCACCGTCTTGCCCTTGATCGTGAACACCGACACGGTGCCGGCTCCGAGGTTGGAGACCAGCGCCAGGGTGCCGGAGCGATTGATGGAGACCCCGGCGGCGCCCTTACCTGCCTCGAGCCTGGCGATGACCGCCGGCGGGCTCGCCTTGAGGTCGATGACCGTGACCTGGTTGTTCGGCGTCTGCTTGGTCGGATCGGCCGGGTCGACCTTGTTCGACGCCGTCACGATGGCCAGGCTCTCGTCCGGCGTGATCGCGATGCTGAGCGGCGGGCCGGCCACGCTCACCGGCGCCTGGACCTCCCCGATCACGCGCGGGGGCGACGCCTTGAGGTCGATGACCGACACGGTGTCCGGCGGCGCGTTGGGCACCACCTTCACGACGCCGTTGTCGTTGTGCACCTTGTTGTCGTTGGCGGACACCGCGATCTGAGCGTCCGCCCGGGGCGCGAGCGCCAGCGCGGCGAGCACAGCGGCGGGGATGAGGGCTCGGCGGATGTTCATCGTCGTCTCCTCTGGTCGGTGGTAAACAGCGGCTCGGGATTCAGGGCGCGTTCCAGGGCACCGCCCTGCTGGCGTATACACCCCGGGCGACGTGACCGGCAAGCGCGATCTGTGACGGTGCCGCCGGCCATGCGATGATCCGGAGCGCACTCACCCCGTCACAGGAGCGACGACGATGGCTCGACTCTCTCTCACGCAGGCGACCAGGCTGGTGGAAGCCGCGCTGGCCAAGGGGCGCGCGCTGAACCTCGCGCCACTGGCGGTGGCGGTGCTCGACGATGGTGGTCACCTCAAGGCGTTCGCGCGCGAAGACGGCGCCGGCATCCTGCGCCCGCAGATCGCCATGGGCAAGGCGTGGGGCGCCCTCGGCATGGGGTTCGGCTCGCGCACGCTGGCCAAGCGCGCGGCCGACAATCCCTCGTTCTTCTCGGCGCTCTTCGCGGCGTCCGAGGGGCGCCTGTTCCCGGCGGCCGGCGGTGTCCTGATCAAGGACAAGGCCGGCGAGCTCGTCGGCGCGGTGGGCATCTCGGGTGACACGTCGGACAAGGACGAGGCCTGCGCGCTGGCCGGGATCGAGGCGGCCGGTCTCATCGGCGAGCCGGGCGCGTAGCCGCGCGCCGCCATCGGGCCGCGCCGCGGCCGAAGCCCTCAGCTCGGCGGCCGGAACCAACGGGGCCCTCCGACCGTTTGGGTGTCGGAACTGTTGGCGGTGGTACCATGCCGCCGCTCAGCGCAGATCACACTCGCTCCCCGGGGGAGGACAACGATGGCCGATACGGCAAGTCCCGAACTGACACGCCGCCAGGTGTTACAAGCGGGTGGGCTGACGTTCGCCGGCTACGCGCTGGCGGCGGATCCCGTGCTCGCGCAGGCGATCAAGACCGACACCGCCGGCCTCGTCGCCGGTGAGCAGGAGATCAAGATCGGCGACTACTCGCTGCCCGTCTACGAGGCGCGGCCGGCCTCGGGCAGCAATCACCCGATCATCCTGGTGATCTCGGAGATCTGGGGCATCCACGAGTACATCCGGGACAGCACGCGCCGGTTCGCCAAGGCCGGCTTCTACGCGGTCGCGCCGGAGCTCTTCAAGCGTGAGGGGGGCGTGGCCCAGCTCACCGACATCCAGGCCATCCTCAAGATCGTGCTCTCGCAGCCACGGGAGCAGACGCTCGGCGATCTCAAGGCCACCACCGACTGGGCCAAGACGCGGCCGGGCGTGAAGGCCTCGGCCATCGGTGTCACCGGCTGGTGCTGGGGCGGCTCGACCACCATGCAGGTCGCGGGCACCAACCCGGACATGAAGGCCGCGGTCGCCTGGTACGGTCCGCCGGCCCGCCCGTATCAGGGCAAGAGCGGTCCCGTCACCGGCTTCGACCTCGTGAAGGACGTCAAGGCGCCGTTCCTCGGCCTCTTCGGCGAGACGGACAAGAACCCGTCGCCCGATGACGCCAAGAAGTTCGGCGAGCTGCTCAAGCAGAGCGGCAACCAGAACGTCGAGGTCGTCGTCTACCCGGGCGCCGGCCACGCCTTCCACGCCGACTACCGGCCGTCCTACAACGCCGAGGCGGCCAAGGACGGCTGGAACCGCTGCGTCGCCTGGTTCAAGAAGTATCTGGCGTA
>JBGPXN010000214.1:0-7239 GCA_041492755.1 Methylomirabilia bacterium
CGGAACGCGCCCCCGCGCCCGAACGCACCGTGAATGGTGATCTCGCGGAAGTGCACGTCCCACAAATCCAGCGGAAGCTGGCTACCCTTGGGATTGACGCCGACGAGCTGGACCACGCCCCGGGGGCGCACGAGCGTGAGCGCCTCGGCGACGAGCGCGGGCTTGCCCACGGCCTCGCAGACGACGTCGACGCCGCGGCCGCGCGTCAGTTCCTGGACGCGCTCCCGGAGATTCTCCGTCGTCGGATCCACGACGACGGAGGCACCCAGACGCTTGGCCATCGCGCGCCGTTCGTCGATGGGGTCCGACAGGATCAGTCGCCGGGCGCCCCGGCGGCGCGCCAGCGCCATCGTGAGCAGGCCCATGATGCCGCCGCCGATGACCAGCACGGTGGCGCCACGCGGCATGCGGAACATCTCGACGTTGGCCAGACAGCACGCGGCCGGCTCGGTCATCGCCGCGGTCAGCGGATCGAGCCCGCGAGGGAGGGAATGCAGGCACGACGCCGGGAGCGCCACACGTTCGGCGAAGCCACCGACGCGCGTGCCGCGCGAGCACTGGGAGACGCGTCCTTCCGCGCAGTCGGCGCATTTGCCGCAGCCGTAGGACGGCTCGCACGCGACGGCACGTCCGATGAGACGGCGGCTGACGCCGCGTCCGACGTCCTGCACGACACCGGTGTACTCGTGACCCAGCACCATGGGCGGCTTCCATGGGAAGAGCCCCTGCGTCGCGTGGACGTCGGTGCCGCAAATGCCGGCCGCGTGGACGGCGACGATGGCCTGGCCGGGGCCCGGGACGGGATCGGGCGCGTCATCGAGGGTGAACCGCGCTTCGCCGCGCCATGTCGCCACCTTCATCGCATCCTCCGTTCGCGCGCCTGAGGGATCGGGCGCGCTCTCACCTGCGTTGCCTGGTCAGCTCGTCCGCAGCTTCTCGAGCATCTTCGGCTCGGGATTGACGCCGAGCCCCGGGCCTTGCGGCACCGCGATGCGGCCATCCTTCGGGTGAATGGCGTCGCCAAGCGGGTTCTCCGCGAAGTCGCAGTAGAACCGCTCGACGATGGATGGCGTCGCCATCGCGGCGATGCAGTGGATCGACGCGAGCAGGCCAGGTCCGAAGTAGGCCGAGTGCGGCACGATCTGGACGCCGAACGTCTCGGCGAGCGTGATGACCTTGCGCATCTCCGTCACGCCGCCGATCTTGGTGACGCTCGGCTGCGCATAGGTGATCGCCCCCGCCTCGAAGGCGCGGCGGAAATCCCACACCGTCCCGTAGTTCTCGCCGGCGGCCGTGTCGATGCCGCCGCGCGCGCGGACCTCGGCGAGCCCCCCGACGTTCTCGGGCGGCCACACCGGCTCCTCCAGCCAGTGCAGGTCGAGCGGCGCGAGCCGGCGCGCCATCTCGATGGCTTCCGGCACCGTCCACGGGCAGTTGGTGTCGAGCATGATCGGCACCCCGGCGCCGGCGACGTCGCGCGCGGCTTTGACCTCGGGCACCGTGATCTCGTGCAGCTTGAGGTGGCGATAGCCGCGCCCGAGCGCTTGCTCGGTGTAGTGCGCGACGGCGCCGGCGGTGCCGTAGCGCAGGAGGCTCGCGTACGCGGGCAGCTCGTCACGGCGACTGCCGCCGAGGAGCCGGTACAGGGGGAGTCCGGCCGCCTTGCCGGCGATGTCCCAGAGCGCGATGTCGATGCCCGACAGCGCGTAGATCGCCGCCCCGTTGCGGCCGACGCCGTGGAGCGCGCGCTGCAGATCGTCGTTGAGCGCCGCGATCTGGCTGGCGTCGCGGCCGACGCACATGGGGCCGAGCAGCGTGTCGATGGCCGCGCGCGTCGCCGGGAAAATGCGGTGGCCGAAGGCCTCGCCCCAGCCCGTGATGCCGGCGTCGGTGTCGATCCGGACCAGCAGCATGTCGATGCTGGTCCGGGCGCGGCCGCCGAGCATCGGCGTCGCGCCGTCGATCAGCATCGGCAAATTGAGAACGATGGTCTCGATCCTGGTGATCTTCATGGTTCGCCGACCTTACGTCCTCGGACTCGGTTCGGCAACCAGCGGCCAACCCGGTCTGCCCCGGCGGTGGTCCGGGTCCTGAGCGGAGATTTTCGACCCGTGCAACCATCGGCCCGGCTCCGGCGACTATAGGGGTGAGCGCCATGGACCAGGACGACGCTGAAATCGTCGAGCGCGTGCTCGCCGGCGACCGGGACGCCTTCGGGCTTCTCATCGACCGGTACCGGGACACGGCGCGGCGGCTTGCCTACCGCATCCTTCACGTGCGTGCCGAGGCCGAGGACATCGTCCAGGACGCGCTGCTTCACGCGTTCCTCGACCTCCGGGAGCTTCGCGCCCGTGACCGGTTCGTCGCCTGGCTACTGGGCATTGTCGTCAACCTCGCGCGCAGCCGGCTGCGCGCCCGCCGGGAGACGCCGGTCGAGGACTGGGCCGGCGGCCGCGCCGTCGCCGGCCTGCTCTGGATCGACGCCGAGCCGTCGCCGGCGGAGCGGCAGGAAGCGCGCGAGCTCCACGACCGGGTCTGGAAGGCGCTCGGCGAGCTACCGCCCGACCAGCGGGATGCGGTGCAGCTCCATTACGTGGAAGGGTTGCGCGTGTGGGAGATCGCCGCGCTCGCCGGTGTGCCACCGGGCACGGTCAAGGCGCGGCTACACCGCGCGCGGGGACGGCTGCGCCGTTTGCTCGCCGCCGAGTTCGGAGCCGTGGCGCGGCCCGATGTGGGCCGCGGGGAGGAGATCGGCATGATCCAGGTGACCGTCCACGACGTGATCGTCCGGGCCCCCCGACACGAGCCGGTCCGCTATGCGGTTGGGGGCCAGGAGACCAACCTCGGCCGCTGGCGGGTCATCCTCTTGAAGGACCGCGCCGGTGAGCGCGTGCTGCCCATCTGGGTCGGGGCGACGGAGGGCGACATGATCGCCTTGCGGCTGGCGGGGATCGCGACGCCCCGGCCGATGTCCCTCATGCTCATGGCGCGCGTGCTGGAGCTGGCCCACGTCACGGTGGAGCGAGTGGTGGTAACCACCCTGCGCGACAACATCTTCTACGCGGTGCTGGACGTCCGTATCGGCGATCAGCGACACGAAGTCGACGCGCGACCGAGCGACGCGATCACGCTCGCCCTCTACCACGACGCGCCGATCTTTGTGACGCCGGAGATGCTCGCGCTGCCCTGCGTCATCAACGCGGAAACCGCCGTGCCCCAGCTCGAGGACTATGTCGAGCGGAAGCGAGTCGAAAAGAACCGCGAACCCGAAGTTCCCGCGATGGAGTGGCGGAGCTTCCGAACGCTCCCGGACCCCCGCGCCGCATCCCTCCCCCCGCGCGGCTGAATCCTCCGGACCCCGCGGCGGATCACCCGGTCGCCCGCGGATGGAGTATTCTCTGGGCCGGGGCGAGCCCGAGGAGGAACGCAGCCATGGCACGGGTGAGGGGACTGGGTCACGTCGGCATCTACGTGCGAGATCTGGAAACGATGGTCGCCTTCTACCGCGACCTGATGGGCATGCAGATCACCAAGCAGAACTGGCGCGCCGGCATGGTCTTCCTGAGCGCGGATCCCGGGAGCGTCGACCACGAGATCGCCCTCATGCGGGGCCGGCCGTCCGCGGACGATCCGCACCTGATCCAGCAGATCTCGATGCGGGTCGCCAGCCTCGACGACCTGCGCGAGTTTCATCGCCGCCTGCGGACCGAGGGCTATCGCATCGAACGGGTCGTCAATCATGCGAGCGCCATCGGCTGCTACTTCCTGGATCCCGAGGGCAATCGCACCGAAGTGTTCTGGCTGACCGGGCGTGACAGCTGGGTGCCCGTGGCGATTCCGATCGACATCGAGCGGCCGGACGACGCGGTCCTGGCCGACGTCGAGGAGCTCTGGAATCAGGTGCGGCACGTGCCCGTGGGCGGACGGATGGCCGAGGAGCCGGCCACGCTGGAGGCAGTGAGATAGATCGAACGAACAGGCTCACGTTGGCCACGCGAGAAGGGAGGATTCCATGTCGGTGAGCATCACTCGTCGCAGGTTCCTGGTCGGCACGGCGGTGGCGGCAACGATCCCGGTGCCGGCG
Source organism: Methylomirabilia bacterium (assembly GCA_041492755.1). Lineage (GTDB taxonomy): Bacteria > Methylomirabilota > Methylomirabilia > Rokubacteriales > CSP1-6 > JBGPXN01. Next base: position 4,085 of record JBGPXN010000214.1, read on the forward strand.
TGGGCGCAGCAGAAGCCGGTCAAGATCGGCCTGCTCACGGTGAAGACCGGGCCGCTCGCCGCGGGCGGCATTCAGATGGAGCAAGGCACCATCCGCTTCCTCAAGGACCGGAACTACACGCTCGCCGGCCGCAAGGTCGAGCTGGTCGTCGCTGACACCGGCGGCAATCCGGCGGGCACGAAGACGAAGACCCAGGAGCTCGTCGAGCGCGACAACGTCGACATGATCTTCGGTCCGCTCGCCGCGTTCGAGCTCCTCGCGATCACCGACTACACCGCGCAGGCGAAGATGCCGATCCTGAGCCTCGCCGCTGCGGAGGACATGACGCAGCGCCGGCCCAACCCGTATTTCGTCCGGGCCTCCGGCACCTCGGCGCAATACTTGCACCCGCTGGCCGACTACGCCGCGAAGGAGCTGAAGTACAAGCGCTTGATCACCCTCGCCGACGACTTCGCGTTCGGTCACGAGCAGATGGCCGGCTTCCAGCGTGTCTTCGAGGACGCGGGCGGTCGGATCGTGAAAAAGCTGTGGCCGCCGCTCGTGACGCCCGACTACACGCCCTACCTCGCGCAGATCGGCGCCGTCGACGCCATCGTCCAGGGATTCGCCGGATCGAACCCGTTGAAGTTCATGAAGCAGTACAAGGATCAAGGGCTCAAGCTTCCGGTCCTCGCCGGTGCGCCGGCTGGCGACGATGCGCTCCTGAAGTCCTTCGGCGACGAGGCGCTCGGGATGATCTCGAGCAACTTCTATACGAACGATCTCGACACGCTGAGCAACAAGCGGCTCATCGACGGGATGGTGCGCGACTACGGCAACATCCCGGGCACCTACTCCGCCGGTCTCTACATCAACGGGATGGTCGCGGAAGCGGCGCTCGAGAAGACCGGCGGGAAGACCGACGACCGGGAGGCGTTCACAAGAGCGCTCCGCTCCGTGTCGCTCACCGACACGCCGCGCGGACCGTTCAGCTTCGATCACCTCGGCAACGTCGTCGGCAACTTCTATATCCGCCGTTGTGAACGGAAGGGCGACAAGCTCGTCAACACGACGATCAAGAGCTATCCGAAGGTGAGCCAGTTCTGGACCTACGACGAGAAGTGGTTCCTCGCGCAGCCGGTGTACTCGCGCGACTATCCGCCGCTGAAGGGCTGACACAACCTCTTGATGCTGACCCGCTGAGAGGGGAGCCCGCGGTCACGCTGCCCGCGCGACTCTGAGGCGGCCCGACATGGGCATCGCGCTCGTGCTGGCCATCAACAGCATCACGCTCGGCGGGCTCCTCTTTCTCCTCTCCGCCGGTTTCTCCCTGATCTTCGGGCTCATGAAGATCCCGAACCTCGCCCACGGCTCGTTCTTCATGCTCGGCGCCTATCTGGCGACGAGCCTCATCGCGCGCGGGTTCGACTTCTGGAGCGCGGCGCTCGTGGCCGGCCTGCTCGTCGCCGCGTTCGGGGGCATCGTCGAGCGTCTCATCCTGCGCCGGCTGGCCGGGGCCGAGCTCGCGCAGGTCCTGGTGACGCTCGGCCTGTCGTTCATGATCGCCGACGTCTGCCTGATGGTGTGGACCGGCGATCCCATCCGCATCGATACGCCGGGCGCGCTCCAGGGTGCCACCTCGATCCTCGGTCTTGGCTTTCCCAGGTACCGCCTCGCCATCAGCCTCATCGCCGTGGTCTTCGCGGCGGCGCTGTGGGCGCTGCTCGATCGAACGCGGCTGGGCGCGATGATTCGCGCCGGCGTCGACGACGCCGCGATGGCCCGCGTGGTCGGCATCCGTGTCTCGCGGCTCTTCACCATCGTCTTCTGCCTGGGCGCCTGGCTCGCGGGCTTTGCTGGCGTCATCGGCGGGCCGATCCTGGCCGTGTATCCCGGGCTCGACCAGGAGATGCTGCCGCTGGCCCTGGTCGTCGTGATCCTCGGCGGCAGCGGCAGCCTGCTCGGCTCGCTGGTCGGAAGCTTCGTGGTCGGCTTCCTCTACAACTTCGGGCAGGCGCTGTTTCCGGAGCTCGCCTACGTCGTGCTCTTCCTGCCGATGCTGATCGTGCTGGTGGTGCGGCCGCAGGGCCTGTTCGGACGGCAGGCCGTGTGAAGCGGATCGCGCTCGCCGTCGCGCTGCTGGTGCTGGCCACGGCGCCGCTGTGGATCCCCGGCACCTACTACGTGAACATCGCCAGCCAGATCCTTTTCTACGCCATCTTCGCGCTCGGCGTGAACGTGCTCGCCGGCTACGCCGGGCTCGTCTCCCTCGGCCACGCCGGTCTCTTCGGCATCGGGGCGTACACGGCCGCGAAGATCCTGACCAACGGTCTCGGCCACCTCGCCGTCGGCGTGGCGGCCATCGCGGTGACGCTGGTGGCCGCCGCCGTCTTCGCGGTGCTGGCGCTGCGGGGCACGGGGCTCGGCTTCGTCATGATCACGGTCGCGCTCGGCCAGATCGTGTGGGGCGTCGCGTATCGCTGGATCAGCATCACCAACGGCGACAACGGCATCACGATCAGCACCCGGCCCACCCCGTTCGGGCTGTCGCTGGCCTCACCGAAAGCGTTCTACTGGGCGACCCTCGTGGTGTTCCTCGTCACGGTCGCCTCGATGGCCGTGTTCGTCGCCTCGCCGTTCGGCGCCAGCGTGCGGGGCACGCGCGATCAGCCGCGGCGGATGAACGCGCTCGGCTATCACGTCTGGATGATCCGCTTCGTCGCGTTCCTGTTCTCGGGCTTCTGGAGCGGCGTCGCCGGCCTGCTCTACCTCTACTATCACCAGTTCGTCAGCCCGCAGGCGGTTGCGCTGACCGCCTCCGCCGAGGCGCTGCTGATGGTGATCTCGGGCGGCACCGCCACCCTGCTGGGGCCGATCACCGGCGCCGCGCTGGTCGTCGTCATGAAGAACGTGGCGAGTGCCTACATCGAGCGCTGGAACTTCGTGCTCGGCGCCATCTTCGTGCTCATCGTGGTCTTCATGCCGGAGGGGTTGGTGCCGGGCACGGTGCGCCTCGCACGCTGGGCCCGCGCGTTCCTGCGACGAGGCTAGCCTGGACCATTCGTGAACGCGCGCCGCGTTCGCCGACCGGGGGGCACGGCCGGAGCTGGGGGACGGGGTCCTCTGACCACAGCCGACGGCGTACCGATCACCGGCGAGCCGTTCCCATTCCATAC
>JBGPXN010000093.1:0-16675 GCA_041492755.1 Methylomirabilia bacterium
CCAACTGGGGGCCCCCGACTGGGCCCCCACCCCCCCGCCGCGGGGCGCCCCCGGGCGACGCGGGGCCGCTCCTCGATATCCGTCACCTGCCGTATTCTGGAGGGAGCCTATGAAGCGGATCGAGGCCATCATCAAGCCCTTCAAGCTGGACGACGTGAAGGAGGCCCTCACCGAGATCGGCGTCATCGGCATGACGGTCAGCGAGGTGCGCGGCTTCGGCCGCCAGAAGGGGCACACCGAGCTGTACCGCGGCTCGGAGTACACCGTCGACTTCCTGCCCAAGGTCAAGATCGAGGTGGTGGTCCCCGACGGCATGGTCGACAAGATCGTGACCACCATCGTGGGCGCGGCCAAGACCGGTTCCATCGGTGACGGCAAGGTCTTCGTGCTGCCGATGGACGAGGCCATTCGCATCCGCACCGGCGAGACCGGCGAGGCGGCGGTCTGAGCGGTTCAGCCCCAACGCTGCTGACCGCGGCCGGCCGGGCCGCGGAGCGCGCCGCCGAGCGCGTCCTGCGGGACCACGGCTTCGCCGACCCGACGGCGGCGCTCGCCAATCTCCACAGCCTGACCCCGACGCCGCGCGACGCCGAGCTGCTGGCGCCCGCCTTCCCCCGCCTGCTCGCCGAGCTCAGCGCGGCCGCCGATCCCGACATGGCGTTGAACAACCTGGAGCGCTTCGTTGCGCAGGTCGACCGCTCCGTCCTCTTCCGCACGCTCGCCGAGCATCCCGGCGCCGCGCCGGTGCTGGCGCGGGTGTTCGGGGCCAGCCAGTTTCTCGCCGACACGCTGCGCCGGCGGCCGAGTGCCCTCGCGTGGCTCCTGCAGGCGCGGACGATGCGGGCGTGGCTGCCGGAGGATCTCGCCGCCGACCTCGAGCAGACGCTGGCGCCTTTTACCAAGCGCGAGGCCCGGCTGAACGCGCTGCGCCGCTTCAAGTACCGCCAGCTCCTGCGCATCGCGAGCCGCGACCTGCTCGGCGACGCCGACCTCACGGTGACGACGGAAGAGCTCTCGCACCTGGCCGACGTGTGCCTGGGCGAAGCGTGGCGCATGGCGGACGCGGCGGCGCGGGCCCGTCACGGCGCGCCGCTCGACGCCGACGGCGGAGAGACGGGCGTGGCCGTCATCGCCATGGGCAAGCTCGGCGGCGAGGAGCTCAACTACTCGTCGGACGTCGATCTCATGTTCGTCTACGGGGCCGACGGCGAGACCACCGGCGGCCCCGACGGCCGTCTGTCCAACGGCGACTACTTCTCGCGCGTCTGTCGCGACCTGGTCGAGAGCATCGAGTCGGTGACCGAGGAGGGCTACGCATTTCGCGTCGATCTCCGGCTCCGGCCGGAAGGACGGATGGGCCCGGTCGTGCTGTCGCTCGACGGCTACCGGACCTACTACACCGAGCGCGCCGAGCTCTGGGAACGCCAGGCGCTCCTCAAGGCGCGGATCGCGGCCGGGGCCGAGCGCGTCGGCGCCCGCTTCGCGGACCTCGCGCGCCACGTCGTCTATCGATCGGGGGTGGACGAGAGCATCCTGGACGCCATCCGCGGCATGAAGCGGGAGATCGATCGCAGTCTCGCCGGCCGGGCCGGGGAGGGCGCGCGGCAGAACGTCAAGCTCGGGCGCGGCGGCATCCGCGAGATCGAGTTCATCGTGCAGGCGCTGCAGCTCCTGTACGGCGGCGACGATCCGTGGCTCCGCGAGCGCAACAGCCTCAAGGCCCTGTTCCGTCTCACCGAGCGCGGCTATCTCCCGCCGGCGCGCGGCCACATGCTGTCGTCCGCGCTCGTCCATCTCCGGACCGTGGAGCACCGACTGCAGATCCTCGAAGAGTTCCAGACCCACACGCTGCCCACCGCGGCCGCCGCGCGGGGCCGGCTCGCGCGCCGGCTCGGGATCAACCGGCCGGCCATGGCCGCCGCGCGCGCGTTCGACGCGCGGCATCGCCGCATCACCGCGGACGTCCATCGCGCGTTCCGCGAGTTCTTCGGCGGGCGGCCGGCGCGCGCCCGGCGCCCGCGCTTGCCGAGCTTGCTCTCGCTGCAGGCGACGGGCTTTCGCGATCCCGAGCGCGCGCGGCAGAACCTCGGGCTCGTGCTCGAGGGCCGGCCGCTGGTGCCGTACGCGGGCGCGCTGCAGGCCGCGCTCGAGCGCCTGTACCCGGCGCTGCTGGACGCGCTGTGGAAGAGTCCCGACCCCGACGAAGCGCTGAACCAGTTCGAGCGGTTCCTGGCCGCGGCCGGCCCGCGCGTCGGCCTCGTGGAGCTGCTGGCCGCGGACGCCGACGTGCTGACCGGGCTCATGCGCCTCTGCGCGGGCGGCGACCTCCTGACGCAGCTCTTGATCACCCAGCCCGAGCTGCTGACCTCGCTCGCCGACCAGCGCCGGCTCACCGAGCGGAAGACGCGCCGCGCGTTCCGGGCCGCGCTGGCGCCGGTGTTTGCGCCGGGCCTGCCGGACGCCGATCGGCGCGACCGGTTGCGTCAGATCAAGCAGGGCGAGGAGCTGGCGGTGGTGTGGCGCTACCTGCTGGGCGCGACCGGGATCGAAGGGTACTCGCGCGAGATGACGGGCCTCGCGGAGGCCACGCTCACCGCCGGGTGGCTGCTCGCCCTGGCGCCTCTCGTCGAGCGCCACGGCATCCCGCGCGACGGGGCCGGCGCGTTCATTCCCGCCGTCCTCGTCGGCGTCGGCAAGCTCGGCGGGCGCGAGCTCACCACGGGATCGGACCTGGATCTCTTCGCGATCTTCGGCGACGACGGGACGACCGACGGGCCCCGCCCCGTCGACGCCCACACGTTCTACGGCGAGGCGGTGGAGCGGTTGGCCGGCGCGCTCGGCGACATCACCCCGGCCGGCGTGGCCTTTCCCGTCGATCTCCGGCTGCGCCCGGGCAGCAAGGGCAGCGGCTTCGCGGCGACGCTGGCCGCGGCCGAGCGGTACTACGTCGAGTACGGTGACCTGTGGGAGCGCCAGACGCTGACGCGCTCGCGTCTCGTTCTCGGCGATCGGCGCCTCGCGCGGCAGGTGCGCGCGCTGCTGCGCCGCCTCGTCTACCAGGCGCCGGTGCCGCCCCGCGCGCTCAAGGAGATCGCCGACGTGCGCGCGCGGATGGAACACGAGCTGGCGCGCGAGACGCCGGGCCGGGTGCACGTCAAGCTCGGCCGCGGTGGCATCGTCGACGTCGAGTTCCTCGTCCAGGCGCACCAGCTCGTGCACGGTCGCGAACACCCGGAGGTGCGCGTCCCGGGCACCCGGTCGGCGCTGGCCGCGCTCGGCCGCGCCGGCGCGCTGCCGCCCGCGGTGGCCACGGCGCTGGCCGAGCACTACCGTTTCCTCCGGCGCGTCTCCACCGCGCTCCGGCTGCTGAGCGCCCGGCCGCCCGACACGCTCGAGCTCGCCGGCCCCATGCCCGCGCGCGTGGCCAGCGCGCTCGGCTATGGGTCGCGCGAGGCGTTTCTCGACGACTATCGGGCGCGCACGAACGCCGTCCGGGGGGTGTACGAGGAGCACATGCGCGAGCCCGGAGGCGAGAGCGTGAGCACGGAGCCAAGAGGTGGGCCCGGAGACGAAACGGTGAACACCACGGAGCAGGTCGCGTGAAAACGTTCTACGTGGTCGACGGCCACTCCCACCTGTTCCGCGCCTACCACGCGATCGGGTATCTCTCGACCTCGAAGGGCGTCCCCAGTCACGCCGTCCTGATCCTGTCCACCATGCTGTGGAAGCTCGTGCGCGAGGAGAAGCCCGACTACCTGGGGATCGCGTGGGACCCGCCGGGCCCGACGTTCCGCGACGAGATGTACGCCGAGTACAAGGCGACCCGCACGAAAATGCCGGACGACCTCAGCCGCCAGATCCCCTACGTGCGCCGGTTGTTCGACGCGCTGCGGGTCCCGGTGTTCGAAGTTCCGGGCTACGAGGCCGACGACGTGCTGGCCACGCTCGCCGACAAGGCGCGCGCGCTCGATCTCGAGGTGGTCGTGGTCACCGGCGACAAGGATCTGCTGCAGCTGGTGGACCCGCACGTGCGCGTGCTGAGCGTGCTCGGGCGCACGGGCGAGCGGGTGGTCTACGACGAGGCCAAGGTGCGCGAGCGCTGGGGCGTCGAGCCGGCGCAGATCGTCGACGTGCTGGCGCTCATGGGCGACACCGTCGACAACATCAAGGGCGTCAAGGGCGTGGGCGAGAAGACGGCGACGAAGCTCGTCGCCCAGTTCGGCAGCGTCCCGCGGCTCTACGAAAACCTCGCGCTCGTGACCGGTAAGCTCCGCGAGACGCTGGCCTCCGGCCGCAAGGACGCGCTGCTGAGCCGCGAGCTGGCCACTCTCAACCACGCGGTGCCGCTCGAGTTCGACCTCGAGGCGTTCCGGCGCGGCGAGCCCGACTGGGGCAAGCTGCGCGCGCTCTGGATGGAGATGGAGTTCTCGCGGCTCGTCAAGGAGCTGCCCGCGCCCGCGGCGCCGGCCGCGCCCGAGCCGGCGCCTGTGCTCGCCGACGCGGCGGCCGTCACCGCGTACCTGGCCCGCGTGCCCGCCGGCGCGCCGATCGCGATCGACTGGGCCGGCGATCCGCGGCCGCCGAGTCCGCGACTGGACGGCGTCGCGCTGTTCCATCCCGACCCCGGGCCGGCCACGGCGTCGCCGGACCTGCTGCCCGCCGATCTCGGCGGCCACCCGCCGATCCTGCACGACGCCAAGCCGTTCATCGAATGGTCGCTGGCGCAGGGGCGCCCGGCGCCGAAGGCCGACGACAGCGCCATCGCCGCGTATCTGCTCAACTCCGGACGCGCGACGTATCGGCTGGACGAAGTGTGCATGGAGGCCTTTGCCGACTGTCCGCCGATGCTGCCGGCGGCCGGCCCGCCGGCTCCGGCCGAGCTGCCCGGCATCCTCGCCGCCCGCGCGCGCTGGGTGTGGAGATTCTGGGAGCACGCGGCGGCCGAGCTGCCGGCGCGGGGGCTTCAGGCGATCTATGAGGACATGGAGCGGCCGCTGGTGCCGGTCCTCGCGCGCATGGAGCGCCACGGCATCCGGGTCGACCCCGGGCTGCTCGAAGTGTTCGCCAAGGAGCTCGAGCGCCAGCTCGACAACCTCAGCCGCGAGATCCACGCGCTGGCCGGCGAGGAGTTCTCGATTGCCTCACCCAAGCAGCTCAGCCGCGTGCTGTTCGAGACGCTCGGGCTGCCGGTGCTCCGCCGGACCAAGACCGGCCCGTCCACCGACGCCGACGTCCTCACCGAGCTGGGCCTCCGCCACGCGCTGCCCGCGAAGGTCCTCGAGCATCGAAGCCTCGCGAAGCTCAAGGGCACGTACGCCGACACCTTGCCCGCCCTCGTGCATCCGGAGACCGGCCGCATCCACACCACGTTCAACCAGCTCGTCGCCGCCACCGGCCGCCTCAGCTCGCAGGACCCGAACCTCATGAACATCCCGATCCGGAGCGAGCTGGGCCGGCGCATCCGCGCGGCCTTCATCCCGTCCGACGGCTGGCGGTTCGTGGCCGCCGACTATTCGCAGATCGAGCTGCGCATCCTGGCCCAGCTGTCCGGGGAGCCCGCGATCATCGAGTCGTTCGCGCGCGGCGAGGACATCCACACCCGCACCGCCTGCGAAGTCTTCAAGGTCGCGCCGGCCGAGGTCACGTCGCTGCAACGGACGATCGCCAAGAGCGCGAACTACGCGATCCTCTACGGCGTGTCCGCCTTCGGGCTGTCGCAGGCGACCAAGATCGACCGGAAAGAGGCGGAGCGCTACATCAGCGACTACTTCGCCACCCATCCGCTCGTGCGCGCGTTCATCGACCGGACGCTGGAGGAGGGACGCGAGCGCGGCTACGTCACGACGTTGCTGGGCCGCCGGCGCTACCTCCCCGATCTCCGGAGCAACAATCCGGTGGCGCGCAACTCCGCCGAGCGGATGGCGATGAACGCGCCGGTGCAGGGGACGGCCAGCGACATGATCAAGCTGGCCATGATCCGGGTCGACGCCGCCCTCGCCGAGCGCGGACTGCAGGCGCGCATGCTGCTCCAGGTCCACGACGAGCTGCTGTTCGAGGCGCCGCCGGAGGAGGTGGAGGCGGTGGAGGCGCTCGCCCACGAGATCATGGAGTCGGCGCTGCCGCTGAACGTGCCGGTGGTGGTCGACGTCAAGTCGGGCAAGGACTGGTCCGAAGTGTGACGCGCCCGTTCCTGCTCCTCGGTCTCACCGGCGGCATCGCCACCGGCAAGAGCACCGTCTCCGCCATGTTCCGCAACCTCGGCTGCGCGATCATCGACGCCGACCAGCTCGCGCGCGACGTGGTCGAGCCCGGCGCGCCCGCGCTGGGCGAGATCGTCGCCGAGTTCGGTCCCGGCGTGCTGCGTCCCGACGGGACGCTCGATCGTCTGGCCCTGGGCGCGATCGTCTTCGGCGATCCCCCGCGCCGGCGCCGGCTGGAAGAAATTACGCACCCGGCCATCCGCGAGCGCTTCACGCGGCGGGTGGCGGAGCTCGTCGACGCCGGTTTCACGGGCGTCGCGTTGTTCGACGCCGCGGTGATCGTGGAGAGCGGTGGATACAAGACCCTGGACGGGCTCCTCGTCGTCGTGACGGACGAGGAGACGGAGCTGGCCCGTCTGATGGCGCGCGACCAGATCGGTCGCGAGGACGCGCTCCGGAAGATCCGCAGCCAGATGCCGGTCGCGGAGAAAGCCCGGCTCGCCGACCACGTCATCGACAACACCGGCGACCGCAGCGCCACCGAGGCGCAGGTACGCGCTGTGTACGCGGCCCTGCTCGAGCGCCGGCGGCGGATGAGCGGCCCGGTCTCGTAGTTCTCGGCTGCGTGGGCCGGGCCGCACCCGCCCGGCCCGTGCTCGATTGCCAGCCGTTCGTCCTCGATTCGTGGTCGTTCATCCGATTATTTGCGACAGCCGGCGGTCTTCCCCGCATTCTCGATCGCGGGAAGGAGACCTCACCATGAAGCAACGCAAGAATCGCGACCTCGTCCTCGCCGCGTCGATCGCCCTCATCCTCCTCGGTGCGTCGGTCACGCCTGTCCTCGCTCAGACGGGCTTCCCCAACGTGATCGCCGCGCTCCGGGCGACGCCAGGCTGCCTCGGCGTGGAGACGGCGCAAACGGAGCGGTGGACACGACGGTCCGTTGGAGAGACCGAAGCTCGACCCGATCCTCGTCGGCCTGCCGGTCTGGTCGTTTCGACTGTCTACAGAAACTGACGCGCGACAGGAGGACACTTTGGTTACGCTAGCCGTGGCGAGGGCTGTTCATGGCGAATCACTGCGTAGCCTCTGACTCGAAGTCTCGAGGATAACTGCCATGGCCGTCAGTGCGATCGAGTGGACCGAGATTACGTGGAACCCGACCACGGGATGCGACCGGACGTCCCCGGGTTGCGACAATTGCTACGCGCTTGCGCTTGCCAAACGCCTCAAGGCGATGGGGCAGCCAAAGTACCAGAATGACGGTAACCCTCGCACATCAGGGCCAGGCTTCGGAGTGACCCCACACGAGGATCTGGTCGATGCTCCTCGTCGATGGGCGGGTGCGCGAACCGTGTTCGTGAACTCCATGAGCGATCTCTTTCATGACGAGGTGCCTGAAAGCTTTATCCGCCGCGTATTCGAAGTCATGGCCGATACACCACGCCACACGTACCAGGTGCTCACCAAGAGATCGAAGCGGCTCGCCCGACTGGCGCTGCGTCTTCCGTGGCCGCCGAACGTCTGGATGGGAGTGTCGGTCGAGAATCAGAACTATGTCTTCCGCCTGGATCACCTCCGAGAGGTTCCGGCCGGGATCAGATTCTTGTCAGTCGAACCCCTGCTCGGGCCGGTGACGCTGAAACTCGACGGAATCCACTGGGTGATCGTCGGGGGGGAATCCGGTCCCCGGGCGCGTCCGGTCGACCTTCGGTGGGTCGAGGAGATCAAGAATCAGTGTACAGAGGCAAGAGTCCCATTCTTCTTCAAGCAATGGGGCGGCCGCACGCCGAAGGCGAATGGTCGGTCGCTGGGCGGTCGCACCTGGGACGAGATGCCGAAGCCGTTCGGGTTCGCAGCCACTGAACGATAGCGCGTGGCGCGGACGTGGGGATTCTGGACCCGTAATAAACTCGACATCCTGACCGACTATTTGCGCGCGTTCACCACGGCATCACGCGGCAGGGCGCGCGCCACCACGGTGTACCTCGATCTGTTTGCCGGCACGCCGGAGGGTGTGGAGAGGGAGACCGGTCAGCAGATACCGAACTCGGTGGTACGAGCCCTGAACACAATTCCGAGGTTCACCCGGCACTATTTCTTCGAGCTACCTGCTATCGCCAGTGATCTGGAGAATGAACTGGCCCGCCGATACCCTGACCGCAATGACTACCGCATCGTGCCCGGCGATAGCAACGAAACGATCGATGGAGTGCTGTCGGAACTGCGCGGGATCGGCCTCGATTGGGCGCCGGCGTTCGCGTTCCTCGATCCAAGAAACCTTGGCGTGAGGTGGACGACCATTCGGAAGTTGGCGGACTTCAAACGCCACCGGCGAAACAAGATTGAGCTGTGGGTGCTCTGCTTCAGTTCAGCGATTCCACGGGTTCTTGGAGGAGACGGTGACGTAGCCGTCGGCACGGATCAGGTCACAGCCTTCTATGGTACGGACCAGTGGCAGGTGACCAAGGAAGATCGCGACGAGAACCGTCTGACTGCTGCCGCCGCCCGTGAGGAGTACGTCAACCTGTACCGCTGGCGCCTCGAGAAGGTGCTCGACTACCGTATAACCCACTCGTTCGAAGTCAAGAATACGAGTGGGTCGCCGCTGTATCACCTGATCCTGGCGACCGACAACAACACCGGCTCCAAAATCATGAGCGACATCTACGGCAAGGCCGCCAAGAAGCACCAAGCCATGCGGCGGGAGGCAGCCGAGCGGCGCAAGATCAAGCGCGACGAAGAGCGAGGCCTCAGCTCGTTGTTCCCTGCCGGGGAACTCGCCGCGGGTTCCTCCGGTGAAGAGGCTCAATACATACACGAGCCGCCATGGCTCCCATACAGACATCCGGCGGGCGGGGGCTCGTCGAGGTCATGATGGACCCTAGAATGTCGCGACCTGCGGGCCGGGTCGCCGTTCGAGAGGAGCGCTGGCCGTGTTCCAGACGTGCCAGGGGTTTCAGCTTGCAGCGGCCGGACGTCGCCGTGGGCTAGTCGAGCGCGAAGATCTTGCGTGCTATCGTGAACCCCTCGCGGAGGACGCCATGGACAGGACGCTGATCGCCAACACCACGATTCTCGATGGCAGCGGGGCGGCGCCGTTTTCCGGCGACGTGCTGGTCGAGGGCCAGCGCATCGTCGCCGTGCAGCGGGCGGGCGGGCTGCCGCGCGGCGATGCGCGCGTGATCGACGGCGCCGGCGCCACCCTGATGCCCGGGCTCGTCGAGCCGCACGGCCACGTGAGCTATCCCGACGCCGCCTCCAACGGGGACTTCACGCGCCTGCCACCCGAGGAGCACGTCCTCATCACGATGCGCAATGCTCGGATCATGCTGGAGTGCGGCTACACCAGTGTGCTGTCGGGCGCGGCGGCCAAGCCGCGGCTCGACGTCGTGATCCGGAACGAGATCAACGCCGGCCGCATCCCCGGTCCGCGGTACCTCGCCAACGGCCCGGAAATCACCGTGACCGGCGGGCTCGGCGACGAGAACCTGCTGCATTTGCCGCACGTGGAGACGCCGACCTTTTCCTGGGTTGCCGACGGACCCGACGAGATCCGGAAGGTTTGCCGTCTGCTCCTGCGCGAGGGCGTCGATCTGCTGAAGCTGAACATCTCGGGTAACACGGGACCGCGCGATAGCCGCACGCAGCGGGCGGTGATGACCGACGCCGAGGTGGCGGCGGCCATGGAGATGGCGCGGGCCGGCGCGGTGCGCGTGTGTGCGCACGCCCGCAGCGCCGACTCGGTCAAGATGTGCGTGCGGCACGGGATCGGCATCATCTACCACGCCAACTTCGCGGACGAGGAGGCGCTCGACCTGCTCGAGGCCAACCGTGACTGGTGCTTCGTCGTCCCCGCGCTCGGGCTCACGTACCAGGCGTGCTACGCGGGCAGCGAGTGGGGGCTCACGCCCGAGCGGGCCCGCGAGCGCGGGCTCGTGCAAGAGCTGGAGGTGTCCGTCGACACGATGGGCCGGATGCGCAAGCGCGGCATCCGGGTCCTGCCCGGCGGCGACTACGGCTTCGCCTGGAACCCGCACGGCACCTACGCGCGCGACCTGCTCCTCTTCGTCGACGTGCTCGGCTTCACGCCGATGGAGACGCTCGTCGCCGCCACCCGGCTGGGCGGGGAGATCATGGGCCGGCCGGACGAGCTGGGCCAGATCAAGCCCGGCTATCTTGCCGACCTGCTGCTTGTCGACGGCGATCCACTCACCGACATCAAGCGACTCCAAAACGCGGACGCGCTGCTCGTGATCATGAAGGACGGGCGCCTGCACAAGGCGCCGGCGGCGGTCTGAGGCGATGGCGACCGTACCGCGCGGGCTGAAACTGCGACAGCGCCAGCCGGTCTCCGCGCGCTCCCGGCCGGCGGAGCTTCCGCCGGGTCTCCAGAAGATGCTTGGCACCGGGGAAGAGCTGCTCGCCAAGCCGTTCCGAGGCATCACGGCGGACGGGACCGTCATGCCTCAGTTGTTCTCCATCCAAAAGACCGGAGTCTCCACGCGGCCTCTGCTGGACGCGGCCGAGGCGTTCCTGGCCTCGCTCAGCGACGCGCAGCGGGCGCGCGTGCACTTCGCCCTCGACAGCGACGCGTGGCGCCGCTGGAGCAACATCCATCCGTTTCTCATGCGCCACGGCGTATCGCTCGACGAGATGAGCCCGGCGCCGCGGGACCGCGCGCTCGCCCTGCTCAGGGAGAGCCTGAGCGCCGGCGGATTCCAGACGGCGCGGGACGTCATGCGTCTCAACGAGTACGTCCGGCTCTTCACCGGCAGCGACGTGGAGTACGGCGAGTGGGTGTACTGGCTGAGCGTGATGGGCACGCCGTCGCCGGATCAGCCGTGGGGCTGGCAGATCGACGGTCACCATCTCATCCTGAACTGCTTCGTGCTGGGCGATCAGATCGTCATGACGCCGATGTTCATGGGCTCGGAGCCGGTGGCGGCCGAGGACGGACCGTACGCCGGGACGCGGGTGTTCGCGGCCGAGGAGCGGCAGGGGCTGACGCTCGTGCGCTCACTGACGCCGGAGCAGCGCGACCGAACGATCCTGGCCCGCGAGCTGCCCGGCGAGGTGTTCACCGCGGCCTTCCGCGACAACTTCGAGATGACGTACGAGGGCATCCGTTACGGCGATCTCTCGACCGCGCAGCAGCGGCTCCTGCTCGACGTGCTGGAGACGTACGCCGGCCGTATCCGGCCCGGTCACTCCGGAGCCCGACTCGACGAAGTGAAGCGGCACCTGGCCGACACGCGCTTCGCCTGGATGGGCGGCTTCGACGAGGAGAGCGCCTTCTACTACCGGCTTCACAGCCCCGTCGTGCTCATCGAGTTCGACCACCAGCGCGGGATCGTCTTCGACAACGACGCGCCCTCACGCCACCACATCCACACCGTCATCCGCACGCCGAACGGCAACGACTACGGTCAGGATCTCCTTCGCCAGCACCACGCGCGGTTCGACCACTCCCGCGCGGATCACCGTCACTGACTCGTCAGAGCTTGGCGACCCCCGCGCGGGCACAGTCCTCGTCTTGCTGCGCGGTGCCGCCACCCACGCCGCACGCCCCTTCGAGCACGCCGTGGCGGATGATCGGCACCGCGCCCTGGCTCGGGATCATGTGCCCGCCCTCGGCCGCGACGATGCCCTGGATGATGGGGCTGCCCGCCCGCTCGGCCAGCTCGCCACTGGGCCGGGCGAAGCCGGCCGAGGCGATGGCTTTGCCCTGAGAGCCGTAGAGACTGCCCCAGATCGCGCCGTCCATGCGATTGAACGCGACCAGGCGCCCGCCGGCGTCGCAGACCGCGACACTGATCCGGATGTTCATCTCCCGGGCCTTCTCCACCGCGCCTTGCACGACCTGATTCGCTTCCGCGAGCGTTAGAGCCATCTGTGGCCTCCTCTCGGTTGTTCGAGCGCGCCGCTCACTTTACTCAGCGGTCGTACCGTCAGCAACCCGTACACTCGTCGAGTCGTGCTGCGGCGAGCGCCCGTCGAGCAGGAGTCCGACCTCTACCCGGCCGTGAAGGAGTTCCTCGCGGGTCAGGGATACGAGGTCAAGGGTGAGGTCGTCGGCTGCGACGTCGTGGCCACGCGCGGCGCCGAGCCTCCCGTCATCGTCGAGCTGAAGCTGACGCTCAACCTGGCGCTGCTGCTGCAGGGCGTGGACCGATTGTCGATGACCGAGCATGTCTACCTGGCCGTCGCCCGTCCGCGCGGCCGCGGAGCCCGACGGGCCTCCGTGTATCGCCGGGACGTGCGGAGCCTCTGCCGACGACTGGGTCTCGGGCTGATGGCCGTCGCGCCCGGATCCCGGGGCGGCGTCGAGGTGCTCCTCGACCCCGTGCCCTATCGCCCCCGCCCGCGGCCCCGGCGCCTGGCCGCGCTCCTGGGCGAGCACGCGCGGCGGGCGGGCGACCCCAACCGTGGCGGCATCACGAAGACTCCGGTGGTGACCGCGTATCGCCAGGAAGCGCTGCGGTGCGCGGCGTTGATCCACGAGCACGGGCAGGGGCGCCTCGGCGTGCTGCGCGAGACGGGCGTGGTGCCCAACGCGCCGCGCATCCTGCAGCGCGACGTCTACGGCTGGTTTCGCCGCGTCGGGCGCGCCACCTACGAGCTGACTGACCGGGCCCGCGAGGATCTGCGGCGGTTCACGGCGGCCGGCGCGCTGCCGCCCGGATGTGGTTGACTGGTGATCGTGGCGGGCTTGCGATGACGGTCGGTGGAGCCAAGCGCCGCGCCCTCGGTCAGCACTTCCTGCGGGATCGCGCGGTCGCTCGCGCCATCGTCGACCTCGTGGCGCCCGGGCCGAGCGACCTCGTCGTGGAGATCGGCCCCGGACAGGGCGCGCTCACCGGGGAGCTCGCGGCCCGGGCCGGACGCGTGATCGCGCTCGAGATCGACGCCGGTCTGGTCGCGACGCTGCGCCCGCAATTCCCCGGCGTCGAGGTGATCGAAGCGGACGCCCGCGGCTGGGACTACGGCACGGTGACGCGGCCCGAAGGCGGCCGCGTGCTCGTGGTCGGCAACCTTCCCTACAGCACCGGCAAGCCGATCCTCCAGGCCCTCGTCGAGGCGCGGACCGCGATCGACGCGATGGCGCTCATGCTCCAGCGCGAAGTCGCCGACCGCGTGGCGGCGCCGCCCGGCAGCAAGGTGTACGGCAGCCTCTCGGTGCTCACGCAGCTCTACTGCGACGTGCGCGTTGCCCTGCGCGTGCCCCCCGGCGCCTTTTGGCCCCCGCCGAAAGTCGATTCCGCCGTGCTGCTCCTGCGCCCACTCCCGGGACCCCGGGTGGCGGTCGCGAACGAGCGCCGGTTTCACGTCGTCGTCCGAGCTGCGTTCGCCCAACGCCGCAAGACCCTCGCAAACGGACTCGCCGGTGGCCTCGGCATATCCGCCGATCGTGTCCGCGCGGGCGCCGAAACCGCTGGAATCGACCCCGGCCGCCGCGCCGAAACCCTCACGCTCGCCGAGTTCGCCCGCCTCGCCGCCGCCCTGCCCGCCTCCTGAGAAGCGGCCAAGGCAGAGGGCGTGGGCAGGGGTGCGCAGCGAATAGTTGGCGAAGCATCCCTGCCCACGCCCTCTCAGCCCGCCGGGGCGGCTTGACACGCTGAGCGCCGGTATGGTCTGCTCGGACACCGATCGAGCTTGCCGAGCCCAAGAGACGTCCGAGAGGAGGGCCCGGGTGCGCATAGCCGCATTGACGTGGAAGCGCAAACAATGGGAGCCGCTGGCGTTCGCCACCCCGGCGCTCCTGCTGATCGCGTTCGTCATCCTCTTCCCGCTCGGCTATTCCTTCTACCTGTCGTTCCAGAACTTCGACCTCTCCGTCGGCCCCGACTACGAGTACGTGGGCGGCAAGAACTACGCCGAGGCGATCTTCCACGACCAGCGCTTCTTGGGCTCCGTCTGGAACACGGCGGTGATCATCGCGCCGTCGCTCGGGCTCGAGCTCCTGCTCGGGCTCGGGATCGCGATGCTGCTCAGCCGCGTGCTGCGCGGCCGGCCCATCATCACCGCGCTGCTCGCCATTCCGGCCATGGTCTCGCCGGTGATGGCCGCGATGGCGTGGCGGATGATGTACGGGGTGAAGTACGGCGCCATCAACAACCTCGGGCGCCAGCTCGGGATCCTCGACGTGTACTTCGACTGGTTCTCGTCCCCCTTCATCTCCATCCTCGCCGTCGTGCTCGTCGAGGTCTGGCACAACACGCCGTTCATGATGCTGGTGCTCCTGGCCGGCCTGCAGTCGATCCCTCAGGAGCTATACGAGGCGGCCAAGGCCGACGGCGCCAGCCCCTGGCAGAGCTTCTGGTCGATCACGCTGCCGCTGCTCAAGTTCACGATGGCGGTGGGCGTGATGATCCGGCTCATCGACCTCACCAAGCTCTTCGGGTTGATCTTCGTCCTCACGTTCGGCGGACCCGGCGGCAGCACGGAGACGGTGGCGTTCACGACGTACCTGATGGGCTTCAAGGATTTCCGGATGAGCTATGCCGCGGCGCTCTCCTACGTGATCGTCGGGGGCGTGCTCGTCCTGACCCTGATCTTCCTCTGGATGCAGCGGGTGCGGGAGGCGCGGGCGGCCTGATGGCCATCGCCATCGAGCGGAGCGCGGTCATGGCCCAGCGGGCGAAGCGCCACCGCGTGTGGCGGCGGGTCGGCCACGGGCTGACCTACCTCGGGCTGTTCGTCGCGCTGGTCTTCTTCCTCGGGCCGTTCTTCTGGATCGTCACCACGTCGCTCAAGGGCAACGAGGACTTCTTCGCGTTCCCGCCGGTGTGGATCCCGCACGAGCCATCGTTCAAGCACTACCTCGCCCTCTTCACCCGGTCGAGCGGCGCGCGCTACTTCGCCAACAGCATGATCCTGTCCACGATGAGCATGATCGCCGCGCTGGTGGTGAGCCTGCCCACCGCCTACTCGATCGCGCGCTGGCGCTTCGGCGGCGGGCTGCTCTCCATCTTCCTGCTCGTGCTCCGGATGCTGCCGGCCATCGCGCTCATCATCCCGATCTACATCGTCTACAAGCTGCTCGGGATCACCAACAACTACCTGGCCCTGGTCGTGATCTACACCGTGCTCTACATCCCGTTCGCGGTGTGGCTGCTCGTCGGGTTCCTCCGCGATTTCCCGGTCGAGATCGAGGAGGCGGCGATGATCGACGGCTGCTCGCGGTTGCGGGCGCTCGTGCAGGTGGTGATGCCGATCATCGCGCCCGGCATGGCGGTGGTGGGGCTGTTCGCGTTCATCGCGACGTGGAACGAGTTCCTGTTCGCGATCGTGCTCACCGGCATCGAGACCAAGACCATGATGGTGCTGGTGACGTCGTTCACCAGCGGTGGCACCGACATGTTCTACGGCGAGGCGTCGGCGTCGGTCGTGCTCGGCGTCCTCCCCGCGTTCGCGGTCGCGCTCATGCTCCAGCGCTACCTGGTCAAGGGCCTGGCGCTGGGTGGAACCAAAGGGTAGTCGCAAGGCCAAAGGAGGCCTCCATGAAACGATCCCTGCTGCTGGCATTCCTCGCCCTCGTCCTCGTCGGCCTCGTGATGGCGGGGACCGTCCTCGTCGCCCCGGTGGGCGCGGCGCGGCCGTACGAGGGCCAGACCATCCGGGCCGTGGTCAATGCCGAGTACGTGAAATACTCGCTGACCCTGATCGAGAAGGACCTTTACGAGAAGCTCGGCGTGAAGATCGAGATCGAGGTCATCCCGCTGGACGCGTTCGTGGCCAAGACGCTGCTCGAATTCAACTCCGGCGGCAGCCCCTGGGACCTCGTCATGTTCGGCCCCTCCAACATGCCCGACTACGGCCGGCACTTCGAGCCGCTCGAGCCCTGGGTCGAGAAGCTGAAGCTCGACTTCCAGATGGACGACATCGTGCCCGTGTTCGCCAAGGTCATGCTGCGTTACCAGGGCAAGCTCGTGAGCATGCCGTACGACGGCGACATCCACATCATGTACTGGAACAAGGTCGCCTTCGAGCGGCCGGACAACAAGGCGAAGTTCAAGGCCAAGTACAAGTACGACCTGCAGCCGCCCAAGACGTGGAGGCAGTGGGACGACGCCGCCGAGTTCTTCCACGGCTGGGGCTGGGACGGCAGCCAGAACAAGCTCTTCGGCGCCGGCGCCTCCTACAAGCCGTCGGGCAGCGGGTACTCGTACCACTGGTGGCGCTCGCGCTTCTTCTCGTACGGTGGCCAGTACTTCGACGGGAACATGAAGCCGTTGATCAACTCCGCGGCGGGCCTGCGCGCCCTCGAGGAGATGGTCAAGACCATGCCGTACTACCCGCCCGGCGTGCTCCTCTTCGAGTCGGAAGAGCCGAAGACGATGCTCATCAAGGGCGAGGTGCCCATGCTGTACTCGTGGACCTCGACCGGCAAGCGCGTGGGCAACCCGTCGGAGTCCTTGATCATCGGCAAGGCCGGCTTCGGGCTCGTGCCCGGCGCCGAGATCGACGGCAAG
>JBGPXN010000255.1:0-4882 GCA_041492755.1 Methylomirabilia bacterium
GGAACTGGAGCGTGCCGTCGGACTGTCGATCGACCTG
This sequence comes from Methylomirabilia bacterium, assembly GCA_041492755.1. Classification (GTDB taxonomy): domain Bacteria; phylum Methylomirabilota; class Methylomirabilia; order Rokubacteriales; family CSP1-6; genus JBGPXN01. The sequence continues at coordinate 38 of JBGPXN010000255.1, forward strand.
GTAGCCCTCCTCGTGGACCGCGCGGTGGTGCCGGCGACACAGTAGGACCAAGTTCGAGAGCGTCGTCGGGCCGCCGTGTGCCCAGTGGCGGACGTGATGTCCCTGGGCGAACCGCAGCCCGCAGCCCGGGAAGCGGCAGCTCTGGTCCCGATGGTGGAGCGCTCTCCGTAACGCCGGCGGAATCGTCCGGGTCCGCGCGCCGATCTCCAGCAGGCGCCCGTCGGGATCGTGCCGCATCACTACCCGGCTGGCGTCGCACGCCAGGCGCTGCGACGTTTCCGCGGGAACGCGTGCGCCGTCCTCGAGGACGGACTGCCCAGGCTGATCCGGGTCGGCCAGCACCTGGGCATCGACGTGAACCACCACCTGGTAGCGCTCTCCCGGCGCGCCGGGATCGAGCCCGTGGTGGAGGGCCGTCTCCGCGAGCAGAGTCAAAGCGTCCGCCTGCTGCTGGGCCATGGTCGGGACATCGTCACCGCGAGTTTCCTCGTCACGGCGCTTCTGTTCGTAGAGCGCCTCCCGCGCTGCGGCCAGCGCACGCAGGAGCAGGGCCCCTACTTCCGGCGCCAGCCGGCCGCGGACAACGACCATGCCGTCCTCTTCCTGGTGCACGTGGAGCGCCCGGCTCGCGTGCTGTCGCGCGCTCTCCCGAGCCTCAGCGTGCCGATCCACGCGCCGCCAGCCACGGACGATGCGCTCGACGTGCTCGGCCGTGCCGGCCCGCCCCACCGCCAGCAATCGCTCTTCGGTCTCCGGAGTGGCGACGCGGGTCAGGGCCCGAACCTTGGCGTACGAAAGTTCTCCGGTGGCGAGGGCCCCGGCCAGGCGGGGCAGCGTGCCCAGCGCGCGCGCCACCCGAACGCGCTCGCGGGCCGCGCCCAGGTCGAGCCCCACCCGCCAGCTCAGCCAGGCGGCGCAGGAGCGGAACCCGGTGTTCCAGCCCCCCTTGGCATCGAACTCGCGGATGAGGTCGAGGAGGCGGGCGGTGGCGGCCTCGAGGTGCGCCGACAGCTCGGCGATCGCGTCGCCCAGCCGGTCCAGTTCCTCGACGCGCTCCGGGGTCGCGATGATGCTCGGCAACTGGATGTCCATGGCGAGTCTCCCCTTGTGCTGGGGCGACTCTACACCCTGATTTTGGAGTCACCTGCGAGCCTCCAGGAACGGCGATTCGGGGACGAGCCAGAACTTTCGGTTCGGGCAGCTTCGGCCACCATTGCCGGCGCCGTGCGGGCCGCTGAGCGGCCATCTTCTGAACACCGCCAACCTGGAGCGCTTCGCCTTGGACGGGGCTGTCAAGCGGAAATTTCGCGCGGCATCCCGGCGGCCGGGATGATCATCTCGTCGAACGCGCTCGAACTTATCTTGACGGCGACGGCCGTCAGACCGACGTCGTGAGGGCGGCGGACAGCGCTTCAGCCGGGTGGCGGGCGCGGCGGCCGGTGAGGTGGTCGATCTGCTGGCGGCAGGACATCCCGGGCGCAACCACGACGGTGTCGGCGGCAGCCGCCTTCACGGCCGGCGCGAGACGCCGGTTCCCGAGCACCACCGAGATGTCGTAGTGCTCGCGCTCGAAGCCGAAGGAGCCGGCCATCCCGCAGCAGCCCGAATCGACTTCGCTCACCTCGTAGCCGGCCCACTTCAGCACCGCCACCGTGGGCGCGGTGCCGACGAGGGCCTTTTGGTGGCAGTGGCTGTGCAGGAGCGCGGAGCGGCCGTTCTTGCCGAAGGGCAGCTCGAGACCCTTCGCGCGCTCCCGTAGCAGGAACTCCTCGAGCAGGAAGCTCTGCCGCGCCACCGTGCGCGCGGCGTCGGTGCGGAGCAAATCGACGGACTCGTCGCGCAGGGTGAGCAGGCACGACGGCTCGAGACCGACGATGGCCACGCCGCGCGCGGCGTAGGGCAGCAAGCGATCGACGTTCCAGGCGGCGTTGGCCTTGGCTTCCGCGAGCAGCCCCTTGGAGATCAGCGGGCGGCCACAGCACTTGCGGTCGACCAGCACCACGCGATACCCCGCCGTCTCCAGCAGACTCACGGCGGCCCGACCGATCTCGGGCACGTTGTACGTCACGAACGTGTCGTGGAACAGCACGACCTCGCCGCGCGGCGCACCGGCCGGCACCGGGCGCGCGCTGAACCAGTCCGTGAACGTCTGCGCGGCCAGCCGCGGAAGCGGGCGCCGGCGGTCGATGCCGACAAATCGCTCGAGCAGCCAGCGGCTCGGCGCGAGCCCGGAGATCCAGTTGACGAGGCCCGCCATGCGCGCGCCGGCGGCGTTGACCTTCGCGATGTGACCGAAGAGCCGGTTGCGCAGCGGCAGGCCGTTGGCCTGGTAGTAGTGGTGCAGGAACTCGTACTTCAGCTTGGCCATGTCCACGTTCGACGGGCACTCGGCCTTGCAGCCCTTGCACTCCAGGCAGAGATCCATGATCTCGTAGAGCCGCTTGCCCGTGAACTCGGCGGCCGGCAGCCCGCCGGACAGCACGGCGCGCAGGGCGTTGGCCCGTCCGCGCGTGCTGTGCTCCTCGTCCTTCGTCGCCATGTACGAGGGGCACATCGTGCCCTCGAGCGTCTTGCGGCACTCGCCGACGCCGTTGCACATCTCGACGGCCGCCGCGAAACCGCCCTGCGCGGAGAAGTCGAGCAGCGTCGTCGGCTGCCACGTCGTGTACTGCTCGCCGTAGCGCAAGTGCTCGGTGACCGCCGGCCCGGCGACGATGTTGCCGGGATTGAGGCGGTTGTCGGGATCAAACGCGCGCTTGAGCCGGCGGAACGCTTCCATGATGCGCGGGCCGTACATCCGCGGCAGGTACGAGCTGCGCGCGCGACCGTCACCGTGCTCGCTGGAGATCGTGCCGCCGAACTCCACGACGAGGTCGGTGACCTGATCGGCGATCGTGCGCACCTGCTCGAGGCCGCGCCGGGTCTTGAGGTCGATGACGGGACGGATGTGCAGGCAGCCGACCGAGCAGTGGCCGTAGTAGGACGCGCTGGCGTCGTGCTCGTTCACGATCTCGCGGAAGCGCGCCACGAACTTGGCGAGGTGCCGCGGCTCGACGCAGGTGTCCTCGACGAACGCGATCGGCTTGTGATCGCCCTTCATGCCCAGGAGCAGGCCGAGGCCGGCCTTGCGCAGCTTCCAGATCGACTGCTGCTCGGCCGGCGGATAGGCCACGTGGCTCGCGTAGCCGAACCGCTCGCGCTGCCGCCGCGCCTCCAGCGCCTCCACCTTGGCCCGCACCTCGGCCTCGTCCTCGCCCGCGTACTCGACCATCATGATGGCCGCGGGATCACCCTGGACAAACTTCATGCGCTGCGAGTTCTCGATGTTCCCACGCGCGAGGTCGAGGATCATCTTGTCGGTGATCTCGACCGCGTACGGCCCGGTCTCGAGGATCGACGTCGACGACTCGAGCGCCTCCTGCATGTCGGCGAAGTGGATGACGTCGAGCGCCGTGCGCTTGGGCCGGCGGATCAGCCGCACCTTGGCCTCCAGCACGGTGATCAGCGTGCCCTCGGAGCCCACCACCAGCCGCGCCATGTTCAGCGGCCGCTCGGAGGTGAGCTCGGTCAGGTTGTAGCCGGCGACCCGGCGCCAGTGCGCGGGATAGCGGGCGCGGATCTCGTCGGCGTCCTCGTCCCGAATGGCGGCGACCGTGCGGTAGATCTCGCCCTCGAGCCCGGGCACCGCGCACTTCGCGCGCAACCGCTCGGGCGTGATCTCGCCGAAGACCACGCGGGTGCCGTCGGCCAGCAGCGCCGTCAGCTCGATCACGTGCTCGACGGTCAGGCCGTAGGCGATCGAGTGCGAGCCCCCCGAGTTGTTGCCGATCATCCCGCCCAGCGTGGCGCGGTTCGAGGTCGACGTGTCCGGACCGAAGCCCAGCCCCTGCGGCCGGACGTGATGATTCAGGCTGTCCTGAACCAGGCCCGGCTGCACGCGCGCCCACAGCTCGTCGGCGTTGACCTCGAGGACGTTTCCGATGTGGGCGGAAAAGTCGATGACGAGCGCCCGGTTGACCGTCTGCCCGGTGAGCGACGTCCCACCGCCCCGTGGCAGGAGCGGCACCTTCTGCTCGTGGGCGATTTCCACCGCGGCGTGGACGTCCTCGACGCTGCGTGGGATGACGACGCCGATCGGCTCCATCTGGTACATCGAGGCGTCGGTCGAGTAGAGGTAGCGGGTGTGACGGTCGAAGCGGACGTCACCGCGGATGCGCTTGCGCAGGGCGTTCTCGAGGTCGTTCACGCCGGCCATTATAACGGACGATTTCACGCGATACCGGCGCGCGCCGCGCACCGTCCGGGTCGGCGCCCGTCGCCCGCGCGGGCTCGGGTATCATGGCGGCGTGGCGCGTGCTCTCCTTCTTCTCGCCCTCATGCTGCTGCCGGTCGCGGCGATGGCGGCGCCGGCGGCGCCCGGCTTCCGCGTCCGGCTGCTCGACTCGCGGGAGGCGTTCGATTCGCGCGAGGAGATCGGCAAGCACGTCGTCGTGCTGCGCTTCCAGGCCTCGTACTGCAAGGCGTGCGGGCGCGAGTCGCCCGCGTTCGGGCGGCTGGTCGAGCGATACCGCGACCGCGGCGTCCGCTTCCTCGCCATTCACGTGCAAGATACGGTGGCGGACACCCGCCGCTTCGTGCGCGCTCAGAAAATCACCTATCCGGTCGCCCTCGATCCGAAGCTGACCATCGGCAATCGCTATGGCTTCAAGGGCACGCCCTACACCGTCGTGATCGATCGCAAGGGCGAGATGATCGCCCAGATCCGCGGCGAGTCCGCGGTCAGTCGGCTGCCCCGGATCCTCGACGAGCTGCTCGCCCGCCCGAATAGATAGACGCGTCTCCCCA
>JBGPXN010000149.1:0-11502 GCA_041492755.1 Methylomirabilia bacterium
GCGGCAGCAGGCGGAGCGGCTCGAAGCTGCCCGCGCGCTCGCTGTCCCACTCCATGAAATAGCCGTCGACGCTGGTCGAGAACATCGCCTCCACGACCTCGTCGGCGTAGCCGCCGGCGGCGAACCAGGTGCTCCGGAAGTTGCCGCGGCAGGTGTGCATGGTGACCGCCATACCGGCCGGCCGGGCCGCGAGCGCCTGGTTGATCGCGCTCGCATACGCGCGAGGGAGCGCCTCCGGGTCATCGCCGTTGGCGCGGAAGTTCTCCCGCACCTTGGGGTCGCAGAGGTAGGAGAAGCTGACGTCGTCGAGTTGCAGGTAGGTGCAGCCGGCGGCGGCGATGTGGGCGATCGCCTGGCGATACGCGCCGCCCGCGTCGGCCCAGAACTCGGCGAGGTCGGGGTAGTGCTGGCGCGAGATCGCGTTCCGGCCGCCGCGCATGTGCAGCATCGCCGGGGCGGGAATCGTCAGCTTGGGCACCGCGTTCGCGACCGACCGCAGATACGCGAAGGGCTCGACCATGATCGGCTTCGTACAGCGGACTTTGCCGGTGATGGTCGCCATCGGCGGCACGTCCTGGGCCTGGAACGTCATGCCGGCGGCGGCGGTCATTTCCACGCCCTCGAGCTGCCGGAGGAAGTCGAGGTGCCAGAAGTCGCGCCGGTACTCGCCGTCGGTCACGAGCCGCAGGCCGAGCGACTCCTGCTTCGCCACCGCGGCGCGGATGCACCGATCCTCGACCTCCTTCAGCTGGGCGGCGGGCATGGTGCCAGCCCTGGCCTGGGCGCGCGCCTCGCGCAGCTCGGCCGGCCGCAGAAGGCTCCCGACGTGATCGGCGCGAAACGGAGGTGTCGTGGTCATGCTGGTCTCCTCCTGAGCGACACGAACGTTTGTATCGCCCGGGCTCTGGCCGTCGATTGTCCCCGGCAAACGGTCATTCGACAACGCCAGAGCGCAGACTACCGGCCGGACACGGCGCCCTACTTCGACGAGCTCGCGCCATGGGTTCGTCGTCGACGCCTTCAAGGAGCCCATGCCTTCGGAGGAGCAAGTCGAGCGACACCCGGGTCACAGGCCTCGTATGAAGTCGAGAGTCCCACGACCGAGCGCGTGGTAGCGAGCGAGTGTATCGCTTGCGGCTCGACGTCGCTTTGGGTACTCTTGCGCGCGCCATGCGGACCGTCCGTGCGCGCTCGATGTCGCTCCGCATCAACGAGCAGATCTACGCGCGCGATGGGCAGGTCGGGGGAGCGTCGTGAGCGAGGCGCCCGCCGATCGGAGCGTCAACGTGCCGGCCGCCGACGCGGAGTGGGATGCCGGCGATCTCGGGTGCGGCGATCTCGTGCTGCACCTCTTCCAACGCATGCAGCAGATGCGACCGGGCGCGGTGCTGCGCCTGGTCGCCCGCGACCCCGGCGCGCCCGCCGATCTGCCGGCGTGGTGCCGGCTCACCGGCCACGTGTTGCTGGCCGCCGAACCTCCCGTGTACGTCATTCGCCGAAAGGAGCGCTGAGTCATGGCCAACAAGTTCTGTGTCAGCCTTACCCACGCCAAGGACAATACCGACAAGGCCACCGTCGGCTTCGTGGTGGCCAACGCCGCCGTTGGCTCCGGCAAGGAGACGCTCGTGTTCCTCAGCGTCGAGGGCGTGCGCCTTGCCCAGAAGGGATTCGCCGACGGGATCCACGAGGAGGGCTTCGCCCCGCTGCGCGAGCTGATGGACAACTTCGCGAAGGCGGGCGGCACCATGTACGTGTGCTCGCCGTGCTTCAAGAAGCGCAAGCTCGACGAGAACAACCTGGTCGCGGGCGCGAGCATCGTGGGCGGGGCGAAGCTCGTCGAGTTCCTGTCCGACGGCAGCCCCTGCGTGAGCTACTAGCCGAGGAGGGTGTCGTGAGCAACGAGATCAGCATTCAGTTCACACGCTTCTCGGCGTTCTACTCGCCGCTGATCGCCACCATGGCGGGCGGCTTTCTGAAGGAGGAGGGGCTCCAGCCGAAGCACTCCAACGCTCCGGCCGGGAAGTCGGCGATCGAGGGGCTGCTCGACGGGACGGTGCACGTCTGCCAGTCGGCGCCGTCGCAGGCCTTCGGGCCATTGGAGAAAGGGCAAGCGCCGCCCGCCGTTCACTTCGCGCAGATCAACGAGAAGGACGGCTTCTTCCTCACCGGGCGCACGGCCGATCCGCACTTCACGTGGGACAAGCTGCAGGGCCGGAACGTGCTGGTCGACCACGGCGGCCAACCGCTGGCCATGTTCAAGTACGCGTGTCACCGCCGCGGTCTGCCCTTCTCGGCCATCAACGCCATCGACGTGCCGAGCGGGCAGATGGACCAGGCGTTCCGGAAGGGCCAGGGTGACTACATCCACCAGCAGGGCCCGGCGCCCCAGCAGCTCGAGCACGATCGGGTCGGCCACGTCGTGGCCTCGGTCGGTGAGGCGATCGGCCCGTGCGCTTTCTCGAGCCTCGCCGCGACGCGCGAGTGGCTGAAGACGGACATGGCCCAGCGGTTCATGCGTGCCTACCGCAAGGCGCGCGCGTGGCTGCTGGCCACGCCGGCGGCGAAGGTCGCCGAGGCGGAGGCGCCGTTCTTCCCCGAGATCGATCGGGTCGTGCTCACCGCGACGATCGGCTACTACCAGAAGCTGGGCTGCTGGACGCCGCACGTCGAGATCACGCGGCCGGCCTTCGAGACGACGCTGGACGTCTTCGAGCACTCGAAGCTGATCACCAGGCGGCACCGGTACGAGGACGTGGTCGCGGCGCCGCCGGCCGGCGCGTGAAGATCAGCGCGCGCCGAGTCAGCGTGGGGGCGTGATCAGCGGCCGGACTGGGCGGCCTTGTCGAACAGGGGCGCGTACGTTCCGTAGCCGGCCTCGACGAGCTTTGCCGCCGGAATGAACCGGAGCGCCGCCGAGTTGATGCAGTAGCGGAGCCCGGTCGGGGCGGGCCCGTCGTCGAAGAGGTGCCCGAGGTGCGAGTCGCCCTGGGCCGATCGCACCTCGACGCGGCGCATCCCGTGCGCGTCGTCGGTGAGCTCCGTCACGTTGGCCTTCTCCAGCGGCCGGATGAAGCTTGGCCAGCCGGTGTGGGATTCGAACTTGTCGGTCGACGCGAAGAGCGGCTCGCCCGACACGACGTCGACGTAGATGCCGGGTTCGTGGTGGTTGCAGAACTCGTTTCCGAACGGCGGCTCGGTGTCGCTGCACTGGGTGACGGTGTACTGCCGCGGGGTGAGCCTGGCTCTCAGCTCGGCGTCGGTCGGCTTGTTGGTGGCCATGCCCCAGAGTTTACCCGCTGGGGCCGGGATCGTGTAGCTACAATGGCGCCCCTGAGCCCATGACGATCACCACCGTCCGCGGCACCTGGGTGCACGTGCCGATCCCATACGACAAGCAGCACGTGAGCGACTTCGGCCGCATCGCATCGTTCGACTCCGTGGTGGTGAAGATCGAGACGGACGAGGGGCTCGTCGGCTGGGGCGAAGCGAAGGCCGGCGTCGGCAGTGCCGCCTCAGCGTACGGTCTGGCCGCCATCATCAACCAGGACTACGCGCCGCTGCTCGTCGGCCAGGACCCGCGCGACATCAGTCGGCTCTGGGACGTGATGTACAACACGCCGCGCGAGGGCTACGCCCTCGATCGCGGCCACGTGCTGCCGCAGCTCGGGCGCCGCGGGCTGTCGATCTCGGCGATCGCCGGTGTGGACATCGCGCTCTGGGACATTCTCGGCAAGTCATTGAACGCGCCGGTCTGGCGTCTGCTCGGCGGCCGCCGCGCCGAGCGCATGCCGGCGTACGCATCGGGCGGCTGGGCCGACGAAGCGCGTATCGGTGAGCAGCTTCTGGGCTATGTAGAAAAGAGCGGCTTCCGCGCGGTCAAGATGCGCGTCGGGGTGATGGACGGTGAGCCGCACAAGTCGGCCGCCCGCGTACGCGCCGCGCGCAAGGCGCTGGGGCCGGACGTGAAGCTGATGGCCGACGCCCACGGCACGTGGACCGTCTCGGAGGCCAAGGCGTTCTGCCGGATGGTGGAGGACCAGGACGTCTACTGGGTCGAGGAGCCGGTGACGGCGGACGACAAGGCCGGGCTCGCCGAGGTGCGCCGCGCGTCGGCGGTGCCGATCTCCACCGGCGAGAGCGAGTTCACCCGCCACGACTTCCGCGAGATCGCCGAGCTGCGGGGCGCGGACATCCTGCAACCGGATCTGGCGATCGCGGGCGGCATCACCGAGGGCGTGCGCATCGGCGCGATCGCCTCCGCCTTCAACCTGCGACTGGCGCCGCACCTCTGGTCCGGCGCGCCGGCATTCGCGGCCGGCGTGGCGCTGGCCGCGAGTCAGAGCGCGGGATTCATCCTCGAATACTCGCTCGGCGCCAACCCGCTGCTGCACGAGCTGGTCCACGAGAAGTTCCCGGTGGTGGACGGCCAGATCGAGATCCCGGACCGCCCGGGCCTCGGCATCACTGTCGACGAGGACTTCGTCCGCCGCTACACGCGGGAGTAGACTGCGCGCTGCATGACCCTCGCCGCGGGGCGGTACCGCGCGCGGCGCGCGGTTCGAATCGCCGCCCCGAAGGTCTCCAGGTCGCCCAACGCGATCGTCTACGGCTCACACCTGGCGCCGGCCCAGACCGACGTACACGCGCCCGTGATCGGTGGCACGGCTCAGCGCCATGAAAATCGAAACCAAGGATTTCGATTTTCATGGTAGTGTCGGAGCGTGGTCGACAGGTCCCGATGGCGCGCGGAGATCCGCGCCGCGCTGAGGCGCAGCCGGGTCGTCGGCCTCGTGGGACCACGGCAAGCGGGCAAGACGACGCTCGCTCGCCAGATCGTCTCGCCGGACTCGCCAGCGTACTTCGACTTGGAGGATTCCCGAAGTCTTGCCCGTCTGGCCGAGCCCCTGACCGCGCTTACGCCCCTGCGGGGCGTGATCGTCATCGACGAGATCCAGCGGCGGCCCGATCTCTTCCCCGTGCTGCGCGTCCTCGCCGACCGGCGCCCGCTTCCGGCACGCTTCCTGATACTTGGAAGCGCGAGCCCTGAGCTGCTGAGGCAGTCGTCGGAGACGCTGGCCGGAAGGATCGAGATCGTTACCATGACGGGGTTCGGCCTGGGCGAGCTCGGCCCGGCAACGCTGCGTCGGCTGTGGCGGCGGGGCGGCTTCCCGCCCGCGTATCTTGCCCGATCGGAGCAGGCGAGTTACATCTGGCGCCAGCAGTTCGCCCACACATATCTCGAACGCGACCTGCCGCAGCTCGGCATCACCATCCCCGCCACCACGATGCTTCGCTTCTGGACGATGCTGGCTCACTATCACGGTGGTATCTGGAACGCGGCCGAGGCGGCCCGCTCGCTGGGCGTGACCGAGCCCACCGCACGGCGCTACCTGGATATTCTCTCCGGTCTGTTCCTGGTCCGGCAGCTCCAGCCGTGGCACGAGAACCTGAAGAAGCGGCAGGTGAAGGCGCCCAAGGTCTACCTGCGGGACAGCGGACTGCTGCATGCTCTGCTCGGTCTCGCGGGAGACCGAGAAATCAGCTCCCATCCCAAGGTCGGGGCGTCGTGGGAGGGCTATGCCATCGAGGAGACCATCAAGGCGGTCCGTCCCGAAGCCGTACACTTCTGGGCCACCCATACGGGCGCGGAGTTGGACTTGCTGCTCATGAAGGACGGGCGGCGATACGGGGTGGAGGTAAAGTTTCAGGACGCGCCGCGGGTGACACCCTCCATGCGGATCGCCCTCTCGGACCTCCGGCTGCAGCACCTCACCGTCTTTTATCCGGGCGACCAGCGATACGAGCTCGATCGCCGCGTGACCGTTGTGCCGCTCGCCGAACTGGCAACCGACCCCCACGTCGTCACATCCCGCAGAACGGCGCACGGGGTATGATGGCCGCTTCCGAGAAGTGTCTCGCTCAACGCGACACCGGCACTGGCTCGGCCTGCTCGCTCTTCGGCATGGTGCGCAGGCTCCGCACCGGCGACAGCAGCAACCAGACGAACGCGAGCAACAGGCCGAACGCCGCCACGACCAGGGTCAGCGGCACGCCGATCATGCTGCCGAGCGCGCCCCCGATCAACGAGCCGACGGGAAACGCGCCGCGCGCCAGGAACCGCATCGTGGCGTGGATCCGGCCCTGCAACCGGTTGGTCGCGATGGCCTGCCGAACGCTCACCGCGTTCACGTAGTAGACGACGATCGCCATCCACTGCGCGAACTCGGATCCGACCACCATCGGCAACGCCACGCGCGGCACGAGGACCGCGAGCGGCACCGCCAGGCCGGTCAGTCCGAACAGGAGTATCGCGTACAGCATCACCGGTCCGGGGCCGTATCGGCGCGCGGCCCGCCCGGCGACGAGCGCGCCGGCCAGCGAGCCCACGCCTCCGGTGGCGAACACGAGACCCACGGCGACGGGACCGAGCCCGAGATCGTGCGTCATGTACAGCACGTACACGGACAGGAACATCGCGCTGAACAGGCTCGTGGTGGCCGAGCATCGCGCGAGCGCCTGGAGGATGGGATGGCGGACGACGACCTCCAGCCCTTCACGGATCTCCGCAAAGACGCTGGCGCGCCCGGCGGGCGATGCGGATCGCGGCTCGGTCACGCGCGTACGAAGCAGGAACAACGCCGAGCCGAGGAACGAGAGCGCATCGATCAGCACCGCGAACGGCGCACCGAGCGCGCTGACCAGGACACCGCCAACCCCGGGGCCTGCGACTTGCGCCATCGACGAGGTCGTTTCGAGCTTGCTGTTCGCGTCCATCAGCGCGCGCCCCGGGACGAGCGACGGGACGAACGCGAGAAAGGCCACGTCGAACAGCACCGAGAAGGTGCCGGCGAGCAGCGTCACTGCGTACAGGATCCCGATGCTCAGGACGCCGAATGCGCTCGCGAGTGGGACGAGCAGCAGGAGCGCGGCCCGGGCGAGGTCGGCGACGATCATGACCGGCCGGCGTCGCAGCCGATCGACCCACACGCCCGCGAAGAGGCCGACGAGCAGGACCGGCGCCGAGCCGGCTGCGGAAAGCAGTCCCATCTGCCACGCCGTCGCGCCCAGCGTGAGCACCGCGATCAGCGGCAGGGCGAGGGCCGACACCTGCGAGCCCACGTCGGAGACGGCCGACGCGGCCCAGAATTTCAGAAACTCGGGATCCTGCGTCAGGCCACGTTGCGTTGGCACAGCACGTTGAGGATCGCGGGGCGGCCTTCCCGTACCGCGGCCAGCCCGCGCTTGAGCGCGGCGGCCAGCTCGCCCGGGTTCTCGACGCGCTCGCCGTGACCATCGACCGCTTTCGCCAGCTCCTCGAAGCGCGGCGAGGGCGTCAGCTCGCTCAGCGGGAAGCGGCCGCGCGACTTGGCGACGCCGTCGGGATGCACGTTGAGCGCGCCGAACTTCACCGCTTCCCACTGCTGGTTGTTGAAGATCACGGTGAGGATCGGCAGCGAGTGGGCGCGCTGGACGAACAGGCAGGACAGCGGCTCGCCGAAGAAGTACGCGCCGTCGCCAACCGTCGCAATGACGCTGGACTCCGGGCGCGCCAGCTTCACGCCGAGTGCTCCGCCCAGGCCGAAGCCGAGGCCGCTCGAGTGGGGTGACGCGAAGTAGCTGCCCGGCCGGTTGAACGCGGCGAAGCGCCGGTCGAGCGGGTACTCGTTCACGACCACGGTGCTCTCGTCGAGCAGATCGCTGATGCAGCGCGCCGCCCACGCAAAGCCGATCTTCGCCTTGCCCGCTTGCTGCAGCGCCATCTCCTCCCAGGCGGCCTGGCGCTTGTGGTGCTCGGCCGCGACGCGCTCGGCACGACGGATGACGGCCTGGCCGTCGGCGTGACGCCGCACGGCCTCGGCCAGGAGCGGCAGGGCCGCGGCCGGGGTGGCGGCGATCGGCACGTCGCACGGAAAGCTCCGCATGGGGTAGCGCGAGAAGAACGGATCGACGCCGAGGTGAATGATCTTCGCGCCCGGTGCCGGCTTCTGGAGCGCCGGGTACCAGGGCACGTCCGCTTCGATCACGAGGATGGCGTCGGCCTCGGCCAGCGATGGGTTGGTGGTGCCGGACTGGTTGTAGCCGAGATGCAGGCGGTGCCCGTGCGGGAAGTTCGCGTAGATCGGGTCGGCCTCGACGACGGCGATGGCGCCCGCTTCGGCGAGCTCGATGAGGGCGGCAAAGGCCCGGTCATCCACGCCGGCGGCGGAGACCAGGATCAGCGGGTTCTGCGCGCTCGCGAGGATGCGCGCCGCCTCCTCGATGCGTGCCGGATCCGGGAACCGCTCGCTCTGTGATTGCCGCCGCGCCGGCGAGGTGATCGTCGTCGTGGCCGGGCGCGCGGCCAGGACTTCGCGCGGCAGCGTGAGGTACACCGGCCCGCGCGGCTCGGCGAGCATCAGCTCGACCGCCCGATCCACCACCGACTCGACCTGCACCGGCGTTCGCAGCTCGTAGTCCCACTTGACGTACTCGCGGAGCATCGCGGCCTGGTCGAAGCTCTCCTGCGCCCAGTGGATGTGCAGGTCGCGCGAGCCCGGCAGCCCTTCCTCGGTGATGGGCGTCCGCCCGGCCGACATCAGCACGGGGACGTTGGCCCGGGACGCGGTGATGATCGCGGTCGACGCGTTCCCGGTGCCGACGTTGACGTGGACCATCACCGCCGCCGGTCGCCCGCTCGCCACGTAGTAGCCGTGGGCCATCGAGACGGCGACGAACTCGTGCGGGATCAAGAGTGGCCGGGGCGCGGAACGACCGTCCGCCTCGAACCGGGCGAACGCCTCCACCAGCGACGCGAAGTCGGTGCCGGCATTGCCGAGGAAGACATCGATGCCGCGGTCCTTCAGAAGCTGCAGGTAGGCCTCGGCCGTGGTGTCGGCGATCAGTGTGCGGGAGCCCATGGGCTTTCTCCTGTCGCTACGTCAGAAGGTCCGTCGCGATGATATCGCGAGCTGGCTGATCCACGCGGATCGATCCACGGCCGATCGCTACCGCAGCACGGCCTCCGCGATACGCGTGAGCTGCGCGGCCATCTCCGCCTCCGTCTTCACCGCCTCCGGGCGCACGACGACGCGGGTGGCGCCGGCGTCGTGGAGCCGCTTGATCAGGTCGCGGTCCGCCGGCTGGCCGTAGACCGAAATGGTGATCTTCGCCTGGTCGCGGCCCGCATCCTTCGCGAGCCGATCCAGCGTGGCGCGACTCTCGCGCAGCTTCTCCGGCGTGACCCGATTCGGCAGCCAGCCATCGCCCCAGGCCACGACGCGCTGGAGCACGTTCGTCGCGCCGCCGCCGAGGAGCACGGGCGGATGTGGCTTCTGGGCCGGCTTCGGGTTGGATTTCACGAGCGGGAAGTCGTAGTACTTGCCGTGGAACTCGGCCTCGGGCTTCGTCCACAGCTCCTTCATGGCCAGGATCGACTCCCGCGTCTGCGTCCAGCGGTGGTCGAAGTCGCCGCCCATGATCCGCGTCTCTTCCCGCAGCCACCCGGCGCCGATGCCGAGCATGAAGCGCCCGCCGCTGAACAGATCGAGCGTCGACACCTCCTTGGCCAGCAGCAGGGGATGCCGCTCGGGCACGAGCACGATCCCGGTCGCGAGCTTGATGCGGCTCGTCGTGCCCGACGCCCGCGCCAGCGCGACGAACGGATCGACGAAGTGCGCGTAGGTCTCCGGTATCACGCCATCCGCCGCGCCCTGGTAGCGGCTCGTCGAGTGCACGGGCAGGAACGGATGCTCGGCGCACCAGAACGACTCGAAGCCGAGCTCTTCGGCCTTGCGCGCCATGGCGCCGGGGTCGACCCAGTACGCGGGTAGGGGAACCGAAATGCCGATGTTCATCAGTGATCCTCCCAGCTCTCGATGCGTTGCGTGTAGTTCTCGGACGATGATCTGAACATCGCCCCGGGGTTACGGCCGGCTCCGCTCCAGGCCTGGGCTCCAGGCTTCGCTCCTGACGCGCGCTCCGGTCCGGTGGTACCGTGGGCGCACGTGGGCGTCAAGCGAATCCATTGCCGGGCGGGAAGTCCCTTGGCGGAAGCTGGGCCATTGACCTCCCGGCGTGGGCGTCGCTACGCTCCCGCCAGTGGAGGTGACTCATGAGCGATATTCGCGCCGTCGTCGTCGATCCCGAAGCGCCAGGCCGGCTCGTCATCCGGCCGGTTGCCGAGCCCGTCCCCGATCGTGGTGAAGCCGTGGTCCGCGTGCGTGCCCTCTCGCTGAATCGCGGCGAGGTCAGGCGCGCGAGCATGGCCCAGGCCGGCTGGCGTCCCGGCTGGGACCTGGCCGGCGAAGTCGCCCGCGCCGCCGCGGATGGCTCCGGGCCGCGCGTCGGAGCGCGCGTGGTCGGCCTCGTGCTCGAGGGCGCGTGGGCGGAGCGCGTTGCCGTGCCCACGCACGCGCTCGCCGAGCTGCCCGAGAAGGTGACGTTCTCGCAAGCCGCGACGTTGCCCGTGGCCGGGCTCACCGCGCTCCACGCGCTCACCAAGCGCGGGTTACTGCTCGGCCGCCGCGTGCTCATCACGGGCGCGACGGGCGGTGTCGGCGACTTCGCGGTCCAGCTCGCGCGTCTGTCCGGCGCGCACGTGACGGCCAGCGTTCGGCGCCAGGACCAGGTGCCGGCGGTCCGTCAGCTCGGCGCTCACGAGGTCGTCGTCGGCGACGAGATTCCGGCGTCGCCCAAGTACGACCTGATCGTGGAGTCCGTGGGCGGCCGGACCCTCGGCACCGCGCTGGCCGCGCTCCAGCGCGGCGGCGTCTGCGTCACGCTCGGTGTCTCTTCCAGCCCCGAGGTCACCTTCGACGCACGGGCCTTCTACGTCGCCGGCCGCTCGACGCTGTACGGCTTCTATCTCTTCACGGAGCTCGGCACCGAGCCCGCGTCCGTCGGCCTGCGTCGACTGGCCGAGCTGGTGGCGGCGGGCCAGATCGTGCCGCACATCAGCCTGGAGCGGCCGTGGAAGGACATCGGTCAGGTGGCCCAGGACCTGATCGATCGACGCTTCACCGGCAAGGCCGTGTTGACGGTGGACTGAAAAGCGCTCCGAACCATGAGGATCACCGTAACGTCGCTCACGCCGCACCTCGCCGCCGAGATCGGTGGCGTCGACATCACCAAGCCCCTGGACGATGCGACGTGGGCCGAGATCCGCGCCGCCTTCGAAGAGCACTCCGTGCTCGTCTTCCACGATCAGCCGCTGGACGACGAGAGCCAGATCGCCTTCAGCCGCCGCTTCGGCAACCTCGAAGTGACTCGGTCCATCAATCCCGCGGCCGGCACGCCGTTCGCGCGCCAGTCCAACCTCGACATCAAGACCGGCGAGCGCATCCCGCCTGACGACCGCCGCATGGTCTACCAGCTCGCCAACATGCTCTGGCACAGCGACAGCTCGTTCAAACCGGTCCCGTCGCTGTGCTCGCTGCTGTCTGCGCGTATCATCCCGCCGGAGGGCGGCGCCACCGAGTTCGCTAGCGGACGCGCCGCGTATCCGTCGCTGCCGGAGGAATTGAA
>JBGPXN010000193.1:0-8663 GCA_041492755.1 Methylomirabilia bacterium
ATCGCCGACGGGGTGATCCTGTCCGCGGGCTCCTCGGTGCCGTTCGTGACGTGGGCGCTCGAACGGGCCGACGGTGGCGCGGGGGGTCGCCCGTTCCGGCGGGTCGTGCAGGTCTACGCGAAGGCCGACGACGACGAGCGGGCGGCCGTCGATCGATTCCGGCGTCAGCTCGCCCTCACCCTGCGCGGGGAACATCATCGGCGGAACCTCGAGCTCGCCGGCTCGACGCTCGACCAGGCGGCGCTTCGGACGATCGCCGGGCGGGAGGACTGGGGCGCGCTGCCAGCGGGGCTGACCGACGCCGTGGTGCGCCGGCACGCGGCCGTCGGCACGTCCGCCGATGTTCGCGATCGCCTGGCCGCCTATGGCAAGGCCGGCATCGACGAGGTCGTCCTGGGCGGCTTGTACGACCCCGACGAGACGCGCGAGACGCTTCGCGCCGTGACGGCCTGAGCGATGCGGTTCAGCGTTCAGCTGCCTACCTGCACCGAGGGACTCGTCAACCCGATCCCGTTCGCCGAGCCCGGGGACTTCGTGCGGCTCGCCCGGGAGGCCGAGCGGCTCGGCTACGATGCGGTGTGGGGCAACGACCACGTCACCGCCGCACCGTACGTGCGGACGAAGTGGAAGGCGCCGCCGAATTTCTACGAAGTGTTCACGACGCTGGCCACGGTGGGCGCGCACACCACGCGCGTGCGGCTCGGCACCGCGGTACTGGTGCTGCCACTGCGCGATCCGGTGCTGGTGGCCAAGCAAGCCGCAACCCTCGACCGTCTGACCGGTGGTCGCGTCATCCTGGGCGTCGGCATCGGCGCGTACCGGGAAGAGTTTCTCGCCCAGTGGCCGCGGCGTGCCGGCGTTCGCCGCGGCGACCTGCTCGACGAAGGCCTCGCCGCCCTCCGCATGCTCTTCTCCGAGCGCGAGGCGACGTTCCACGGTCGTCACGTCGCGTTCGAAAAGGTGGAAATGTTCCCCAAACCGGTGCAGCAGCCGTTCCCCATCTACGTCGGCGGCCACAACGAGGCCGCGGTGGCGCGGGCGGCGCGGCTGGGACAGGGCTGGCTCCCGGGCTGGCGGCCGTTCGCCGAAGTGAAAGCACGCACCGCGCTGCTGCGCCGGCTCACCGAGGAGGCCGGGCGCGACCCGAAGGACGTCGAGGCCGCCGTCCAGTTCACGCTGATGCTCGGCCGAACGCCCGAAGAAGCCTCGGCGCGCTATCAGAAGACCGGGATGGTGCAGCATCGCAAGTCGCTCGCCCACAGCGGCCGCGACCCCGCGCTCGCCGAGGACAACAACCTCATCGGCAGCCCGGCCTCGGTCCTGGACAAGCTGCGCGTCCTCGCGGACGCCGGCGTCGACCACGTGGCCGCGATCCAGTTTCCGCACGAGACGGTGACCGAGATGCTCGAGCAGATGGAGTGGTTCGCCCGGGACGTCGTGCGACCGTTTCAGAGCCGCTGAAGCCCGGAGCCACGGAAGCCCAGAATCGCGGAAGCCCGAAAGGAGAGGGAGATGAAGAAGGTCCTGTTCACTCTCGTCGTCGCCGGGTTGGGCGCGGGCATGGTGATGCCCGCGCCGGCCCAGCAATATCCAACCCGCGAGATCGAGTTCGTCGTCTCGTTCCCCGCCGGTGGCCCGGCCGACACCGCCGCCCGCATCATCGGTCCGAAGATGTCCTCGATCCTCGGCGTGCCCGTCGTCGTGGTGAACAAGACCGGTGGCGGCGGCGCCTCCGGGGCCGACTACGCAGCCAAGGCCAAGCCCGACGGGTACGTCGTCTATGCGTCCACCAACTCCGTGCTGACCATCAGCCCGTGGATCCTCAAGAACCTGCCGTACAAGACCACCGACTTCGCGCCGATCGGCGCCTACGCGTCGGACTTCGGGGCCATCACGGTCAAGGGTGGGGGTCCGGCGAAGACGCTCGAGGAGTTCATCGACTACGCGAAGAAGAATCCAGGGAAGCTCAACTACGGCTCGGCCGGGCTCGGGACGGTCTCGTTTTTCACCATGGAGATGTTCAAGCTCGCCTACGGGCTCGACATCGCCCACGTGCCCTTCCAGGGCACCGGGCCCGTGAAGAACGCCATCCTCGGCGGACACGTCGCGCTCGCCACCAGCGGGTTCGGCTCCCTCGCGCCACTGATCCGCTCGGGAGACATCGTTCCGCTCGTGACCACGTCGCCCAAGCGCCTGGCCGCGTTTCCCAACGTGCCGACGATGGCGGAGAAGGGCTTTCCGGAAGCGTCGCTGAACATCTGGCTCGGGCTCTACGTTCCGAAGGCCACGCCCAAGCCCGTCGTCGACGTGCTCGTGAAGGCGATGGCGCAGGCCGCGAAGGATCCGGGGGTGGCGAGCGCGGTCGAGAAAGCCGGGATGTACGTCGACTATTCGGATCCCATGGACACGTGGAAACGGATCGAGATCGAGACGGAAGCCGTCCGAAAAGTCGTCGAGCGCGTCGGCATCGGCAAGTAGCCTTTCCGCTCACCGGCGCCGCTCATCCGATGACTCGCTGTCACGGACACCGGTAAGAGCTGTCACGACCCGACAGGAAATGTCACCCAGCGTGGCCGGCGCGATGCGGCCGGCCGCGCTGGCTCGTCTGCAAACCTATTGATACCGTAGCGTTGTGCGCCTCTCCGCACCGGTCCGGCATCATCCATGCACCACGCTCCGCGTCGGCCGAATTGTGGTGTCACGGGCGGCGCTCGCCGACGGATGACGAGCGGAAAGGAGACACTCATGGTGGGGCGTTGCGCATCGGCGGTTCTCGGATCGCTTCTGGTGGCGGTGGTCGGCTTCGGCTGCGCCACTCAGTCGGGCTCGACGCAGGCGTCGACGGCGTCGACCAACGGCGGTGAGTCGGGCAACGGAGCAGGCGCCGCGGTGGTGCCGGTGAGTCAGACCGAGCGGTACAGCACGATGGCATCGACGTCGCCGATGTCGGCGATGTCGGCGCGGCCGTCGCTTCAAGATTTCGTCGCCGTGGCCGATCTGCGCGATGTCCACTTCGATTTCGACCGTTATGACATTCGCCCGGCGGACGCGGGCATCCTCGACACCACTGCGGCCTGGCTGAAGACGCACCCGGATCACACGCTGCTCGTCGAAGGGCACGCCGACGAGCGCGGTACCAACGAGTACAACCTGTCGCTCGGCGAGCGCCGGGCCAAGGCCTCGATGAACTATCTCGCGTCGCACGGGGTCCAGGCCACCCGGATCACCCTCATCTCGTACGGCGAAGAGAAGAACGTCTGCGGCGAGAAATCCGAGAGCTGCTGGAGCAAGAACCGCCGCGCCCACTTCATGGTCAAGGCGCGCTGACCAGCGCCCCGCGGCCGGGGAGCACCGCCAGGCTCCTCGGCCGCGTCGTGAGCTGACGCCGCCCGGCCCTCACCTCGCCATCCGCTTTCGGTAAGCGGCAATCGCCTTCTCGAGATCGTCGTGCTCCTCGCACAGGATCTTCGCAACCGCCTGCACGCGAACGCTAGCCTGGATTATTCGTGAACGCGCACACCGCGATCGACCGGGGGGCACGGCCGGAGATGGGGGGATGGGGGTCCGGGTGACCCATTTCCCGCCACGCGAGACGACGACATCGCCGTATGGAATGGGAACGGCTCGCGGGTGATCGGTACGCCGTCGGCTGTGGTCAGAGGACCCCGTCCCCCCATCTCCGGCCGTGCCCCCCGGTCGGCAAACGCGTCGCGCGTTCACGAATTGTCCAGGCTAGCCGAGGAGCAGGCGCGTGAGCTCCCCGGGTTGACTGAGCATCGGGTAGTGACCGGTGTCCATCTCGTGCCAGGCGGCCTTGAGACGCTCGGCGGTGCGGCGTTGATGCGGCTCGGGCGGATTGACGGCGCGCCGGCACCGGATCACGCTGGCCGACCACGGCTGCTCCCAGAACCGGGTCGGCTCCATCGGCGCCTCGAGGGCGGCCACCGGATGCGGCGTATAGCGGGCCAGCGCCCAGGCCCGCACGTCGGGGTCGAGCGAGGCGAACATGCGGTTCTCCGCGTCGGCGCGGGTCGGCGCCGTCGCGACGCCGCTGGTCTCGTTGGCCGCCGGGCGCTTCACGATCTCGTCGACCCGCTCGCCCGGAAGCAGCGCCAGCGCGTCCACGAAGACCAGCCGCGCGATGCGATCGCGCGCGAGCTCGGCGGACTTTTCGATCACCATGCCGCCCGAGCTGGTGCCGACGAGCACGACGTCGCGCAGGTCCTCGTAGAAGAGGAGCTGCGCGACCTCCCGGGCGTGGGTGCCGACGGTGATCCCGGGACGGATGAGATGATGTCGCTCGCCACAGCCGTCGAGCGTCGGCGCGTACACCTCGTGGCCGGCGACACGCAGGCGCGACGCCACCGGCTTCCAGGTCCATCCCCCTTGATACGCGCCGTGAATCAACACGTACGTTGCCATCGTTGGCTCCTCTCTCCACGCAGCGGCCCATTGTCCAGTATCCTTACGCTGGACGACAAGCCCATGCCCACCGAGCCGCGCGCCTCGTTCTTCTCGCTCACGCCCGACCGGGTGCTCGACGCCGTCGAGGTCGGCGGCGTCCGGAGCACCGGCCGCTGTCTGCCCCTGCGCGCCTTCGAGAACCGCGTCTACGAGGTGGAGCTCGAGGACGAACGCCGAGTGGTCGTCAAGTTCCACCGGCCGGGCCGCTGGTCGCGCGAGGCCATCCTCGACGAGCACGCGTTCCTCGCCGAGCTGGCGGCCGCCGAGCTGCCGGTGGTGCCGCCGATCGACCTTGGCGGCGGCTCCACGCTCGGCGAGATCGACGGCATTCTCTACACGGTCTTCCCGAAGGTCCGCGGCCGGATCCGCGACGAGCTCGACGCCGAGCTACGCCGCCGGATCGGGCGCACGCTCGGGCGCATGCACGCGGTCGGCGCCGCGCGCCCGGCGCTCCACCGGCCGCGTCTGGACGTCACGCGCTACATCCACGAGCCGGTGGAAGCGGTGCTCGCGGGCAAGTTCATGCCGGATGGGCTCGCCGGTCGGTACCGCGACGTCGCGCTGCGCATCGCCGACCTCGTGGCCGGGCCCCTCGCCGCCGCGCCGGTGCAGCGGGTGCACGGCGACCTTCACTGGGGCAACGTGCTCTGGGCCGCGGACGGTCCCATCCTCCTCGACTTCGACGATTTCCTGATGGGCCCGCCCGTCCAGGACCTGTGGCTCATCACCCGGGGGGACACCGAAGAAGTGCGCAAGGAGCGCGAGGAGATCCTCGAGGGCTACGAGCTGTTCCGGGAGTTCGACCGCTCCACCCTGGCGCTGTGCGAGCCGCTCCGCGCGCTGCGCATCGTCTATTTTTCCGGCTGGATCGCCCGCCGCTGGGACGATCCAGCCTTCCCGAACGCCTTTCCGACCTTCCGGCAGACGAACTACTGGATGCAGGAGTACGAAGAGCTGATTGGCATCGCCGACGCGCTCATCGACTGACGGCGGCGGAGATCCGCTTCTCGTCCACCGCGGCGGCGGCGTCGGCCTTCTTGAAGTCGGCCGCGCCGAAGCCATAGAGGTGCGCCCCGCCCATGAAGATCTGGGCGGCGACCTCACGCGGAACGTTCTTGAGGAGATTTTCCGCGACGTGGGGGAAGTTGGAGTCGAAGTGCGGGTAGTCGGTCGAGATGCACATGCGGTCGGCGCCGATGAGCCCGGCCGTCGCCTCGATCTCCGGCTCGCTCCCCTCGACCGCCGCCCAGCAGTTGCGCCGGAAGTATTCCCGCGGCGTCAGCGACAGGTACGGCGCGTGGGTGTCACGGTACTGCGGGTAGTCCCACTCGATGCGCGACAGGATGCCGGGCGCCCACGAGTTCTGCGCCTCCAGGAAGCCGACGCGGAGCTTGGGATGGAACTCGAACACGCCGCCGATGATCATCGCGATGAGGGCCTGCTGCATCTCGATCCAGTGGCTGGCGACGTGGCGGTAGAAGCGGTTCTCGCCGTACAGCGTGTTCATGTGGGAGTAGAGCGCACCCGAGCCTTCGTGGAACCCCCACGTCACGTTCAGGTCCTCGTGCACGCTGTAGAGGGGATCCCAGTAGTTGGAGTGCCAGTAGCGGCCGTTGACCAGGTTCGGTCGAAGGAACGAGCCGACGGCGCCGAGCTTCGCGCACCGGATCATCTCGCGACACGCCAGGTGCACGTCGTGCATGGGCAGCATGGCCACCCACTTCAGGCGGTCGGGGCTGTACTGGCAAAACTCGTGGATCCAGTTGTTGTAGGCCTCGCAGATCGCCAGCGACAGCCAGGGGTCCAGATTGTCGCGCGCGATCAGGCTGAGGCCGACGGTGGGATAGAGCACCGCGATGTCCACCCCCTCCATCGCCATGCCCATCACCTGCGCCTCGCCGTCGTACTTGCGCTCGACGGCGAAGTCGAGCCGCCCCGTGTCGGCCAGGCGCGAGCCCGAGAGCGGCTGGGTGCTGTGCGTCGGGCCGGGACGGCTGCGCTTGCGATACTGCTGCAGGTCGCTGTCCGACGTCTGCTCCCCGTCCACGATGATCGCGCCGATGATGCGCCGGGGCTTGCCGTCGGCCCCGACCGGCACGAGGACCCGGTGCTTGAACTTCGGATCCAGGTAGCGATCGAAGAGGTCGGGCGGTTCCATGACGTGCATGTCGGAGTCCACGAATCGAAGGCCGTCTTTCATGGTCTGCTCCTCGGCGTTGCCAGGTGGTTGGAGGGGTCGTCGCGCCAGATGATGGGCCGGCCCGGCAACCCCGTCAAGCGCGGCGGCCAGTTCCTGACGTTGACGAGCATGCTCCAGCAGCTCGTCCACGAGCGCGTCCGCCTGGGTCCCATCTACGAATACATCTGGCCGAGCGGAATCGGGCCGCGCGTGGCCGAGCCCGCGTTCCTGATGATCAACCCGTATCCGTGGTCGGCTCCGCTGGAAGAGGTGCGGCTCAAGAAGAATTGAGGTGGCGGCGCGCTACCGCGGCGGAGACGGCACGGGCGACTGCTGAACGAGGAGCACGGTTCCCTGCGGTCCCCAGGGGAAATCCGATTGCCCCGTCCCCGCAAGCCGGCCGTCATCCGTACGGACCAGGTTCAGATGTTGACGGCCGTCGAGGGTGACGGCGCTGAGCACGAGCGCCACCCGGCCCCCGCTCACGCCCAGCCAACCCTGAACGTTCACCGCCTTTGGCGCTCCGCCGATCATCGACGTCAGGACGCCGGACACGCCGGGCCGGGGCTGGCCGAGCACGTGCACCGGGCCGAGGTACACTCCGGACGAGGTGGTCACCGCGCGCTGCTCCACGATCACGAGCGTCGCGGGCGTACCGCCCCAAACCCCGGTCCAGGTGCCTGTAAATGTTCCTACGACGTCCGGAGTCATCGGGATCGGCTGGGGAAGCGGAGGCGCGGTCGAGCACGACGCGAGGGCAAGCGCCAGCCCGACGGCGGCAAGCCGACCTCGTGCGTGGCGTGCGATCACGGAGAGGGTCCGCTTCGAGATCGGGACGTGCGGCGCGCGTCGGGTCATCACGCTCTCCTCGCTCGTAGTACGACCAGCGCCGCGCGCGGCAATACCCGCGGGGGCACGAAGTCGCCGACGATGCCGAGGAGCAGATCGAACAACTCCGGGCGCCGCGAGAGGAAGCCCGCCGCGGCATTCGCCAGGCGCCGGTGACCGATGAGGAACTGCAGCGCGCGGACGAAGCGCTCCTTGTCGCCCAGCGCCGCGCGCCGCGCCGCGCCGTACGGCGCCAGGGCTCCCGCCGAGGTGTCGCCGGCCCGCAACGCACCGGCCGCCACTTCGGCCGCCAGCTCCGCGCCGCGGAGCGCCGCGTAGACGCCTTCGCCCGTGAGCGGATCGTAGAAGCCCGCGGCATCGCCGACGAGCAGCACGCCGCCGTGCCGCGGCGCCGTCACCCGGTACGCGAGCGGCCCCATCGCCTGCACCGGCGTCTGCCGCTCGGCGCCCGCCAGCCGCCGGGCCAGGTGCGGCAGCTGAGTCACCCGCGCCGTGAAGAAGGCGTCGAGGCGGCTGGTCCACGGCGCCGCGTGGTCGAGGGGTACCACGAGGCTCATGTTGATCCGATCCGGCCCGAGCGGGTTGAGGATCGCGTAGTCCGGTGGGTCGACGAAGATCTCGCCGCGCCCGCCACAGCCCGCAATGCCGGCGACGTACGTCACCAGCGCCATGCGGCGGAGCCGGTGCGGATGCCGGCAACCCAGACGATGCGCGACGACCGAGGCGCGTCCGTCGGCGGCAACCACGAGCGGCGCTCGGAAGCTGACGGCTCGACCCTCGGCGTCCACCGCTTCGACTCCGACCACGTCACCGCCCTCGACCCGGACGTCCGTCACCCGACAGTCCTCGCGGAAGTCGACCGGCAGCGCGCGCAGTCGATCCGCCAGCACGGCGTCGAGAGCGAGGCGCGCCACGCCGAGCGCGTGGTCGCGGTACGGCCGCCACCGCCCATGCGTGCGATACGTCCCGGTGAGCGTGGTCCCGTCGGGTGCGGTGATGCGCATGCCGGCGAGCGGGGTGGCGCCGGCGGCGTCGACGGCCTTGAGGGCGCCGAGCCGGTCCAGGATGCGCGCGGCGTCCGGGCTCAGGTACTCGCCGCAGATCTTGGGGCGCGGAAACCGCGCGCGATCGAGCACGAGCACGTCCAGACCCCGCTCGGCGAGCAGGATCG